>NZ_JBSGTG010000025.1:0-128012 GCF_053607285.1 Streptomyces sp. NPDC055140
CCTGCCGGAACTGCGGGGTCGTTGCCCACGCAGATCGGAACGCTTCCCACAACATCGCCACCCGTGGCGAGAGCGTGTGGAATGCGGGGCGTGAGCCACGCGCCCCTGTCACCCCCTAGGGGTGTCTGGACGGAGGAGTCCACCCCAGCAGCCAGCTGAGCACTACCTCCAAACCCGGTCCTTATAGGGCCCCTTTAGGGCCGGGTCAAGTTGACAGCTGGTCGCAGGCGCCCCTCTCCCTACCCGTTCTGCAGCACCGGGTTGTGAGTCGCCGTTTGCCGACATGGGTGCATCCACTCCGGCCTCTCCCCCACCAGGAACAGCTCGGCAGGAGTGCGGCATTGGCCGCCTGGGGTGGCTGCCCAACCGGCAGGAGGCGTAACGGGGTGCCCTCACCCCTTACGCTCCGCCGCGGGCACCTTGTGTGGGCGAGCGTCACCATGTGTGCGGCGGCGGCGCCTGGGCACCTGGCGGATATTGGATTCTCTGCGGCCGGCAGTGCGCGCCCGCCCGGACTAGGAGGTAGCCGCGGTGATGAGCCCCGCCCCATCGGGGGAACACGAAGGCAGGGAGCAGGGCTCGGGTGGTGGAGGCGCTGGAATCGGGCCGGGCGGCAGCCGGGGCCTGGGCAAGGGCCGTAGCCAGCGCCCTGATCCGCTCGACGAGGCTGCGGCGCCGGGTGGCTCCGAGCTCGGCGTCATCACCACGGCCGTACCGGCCCGGCTGGACCGCCTGCCGTGGTCACGCTGGCACTGGATGATCGTCATCGGTCTGGGCACCGTGTGGATTTTGGACGGCCTCGAAGTGACGACGGTCGGCAACATCGCGAGCCGGCTGTCGGAGGAGGGCTCCGGGCTGGATATCACGTCCGCTCAGGTCACAGGCCTTGCCGCGGCCCTCTACGTGGCAGGTGCCTGCTCGGGTGCACTCTTCTTCGGCTGGCTCACCGACCGGTTCGGCCGCAAGAAACTGTTCATGGTGACGCTTGCGGTCTACCTCGCCGCGACCGCGATGACCGGTCTGTCCTTCAGCGCGTGGTGGTTCTTCCTCTTCCGCTTCCTCACCGGTTTCGGCATCGGCGGCGAGTACGCGGCCATCAACTCGGCGATCGACGAGCTGATCCCGTCGAAGTACCGGGGCCGGGTCGACCTCATCATCAACGGCAGCTACTGGCTGGGCGCGGTCGGCGGAGCGCTGCTGTCGATCGTCATGCTGAACACGGACTACTTCCCCAAAGACCTCGGCTGGCGGCTCACCTTCGCTCTCGGCGTCGTCCTGGGCCTGGTGGTCCTCCTCGTACGGCGGCACGTGCCGGAGAGCCCACGGTGGCAACTCATCCACGGGCACCACGAGGACGCCGACAAGCTTGTCGACTCCGTGGAGCGGGAGGCCGAGGATGAGAAGCACGAGGAACTGCCGCCCCCCGCAGGCGAGATCACGATCCACGAGCGCAAGAGCATCGGCTTCGGGCTCATCGCGAAGACCGTCTTCCACAGCTATCCGAAGCGCGCGGTGCTCGGGCTGTCTCTCTTCATCGGGCAGGCCTTCCTCTACAACGCGATCACCTTCGGCTTCGGCGCGATCCTCACCACGTTCTTCGATGTCGGCAGTGGCCACACCGGCTACTACTTCGCGGTGATCGCGGCCGGCAACTTCGTCGGCCCGCTCGTGCTGGGCCAATTGTTCGACACGGTCGGGCGACGCATCATGATCGCGGGCACGTACATCGTGCCTGGCATTCTGCTGTTCATCACGGCCTGGCTCTTCGACCGGGGCTCGCTCACGGCCAACACCCTCACCGCTTGCTGGTGCGTCGTGCTGTTCTTCGCCTCGGCGGGGGCCAGCAGCGCCTACCTCACCGTCTCCGAGGTCTTTCCGATGGAGACCAGGGCTATGGCCATCGCGTTCTTCTACGCGATCGGTACGGCTGTCGGCGGGATCAGCGGCCCGCTCATCTTCGCCGGCCTCACCGAATCCGGCGTCCCCGGCGATACGGCTCTCGCCTTCTGTATCGGGGCAGGCCTGATGTGCGCGGCAGGCATCGTCGCGGCCTTTCTTGCGGTCAACGCCGAGCAGCGTTCCTTGGAGGACATCGCGAAGCCTCTCTCCCAGACGGACGATACCGGCGGACAGCCTCCTGGCCGAGGCGGCGGGCCGGCCGCCGTGGATGGCACGGTGGGCTGAGCGGCCACCGCGCCGTCTCTCACACGCCGGCAGGCCGAGAAGGCTGAGGGCCCGCATCTCTGGTGGCCGCCACGCAGCGGCTGACGGGCTGAGGCATGGCGCCGGATCGGGCCCAGGGACCTCTTCGGCTTGCGGGCCGACCATGCCCGCGGCCGGCTGTCTCTACCGCTGGTACGGAAGGGGGCCGGCTGGCGGGACGCGACTGGGAGACGGCGATCGATGGGCCGACTCGTAGGCCACTCCCGGGAACGCCGCGTGGCGTCCACTTTCGTGTGGGCGGAGGACCACAGTGATTCACGCCTGTCACTCCGGCCGGCCGGACAGGACTTGGGCGGGTTGGCGGTCGAGGTCTCCTGGTGCTCGGCGAGAGCCCGAACAGGCGGCAACACCTCAGGCTCCGCCGCGCCCCGAGCGCCCCGGCTTCGTCTTCCCCACCGCTACATCCGTGCATCCAGCTGATTCGAGACGCGTCTCCTCATCACCCGCGGTTCGCGCCGTAGCCGACCGCGGCACCCAACTGCCTGGCCTCTGTGCAGCAACTTGCCTGCGTTCAGCCCTTGTTGGCTGCTGGGCCACCGTTCGGCCCCAGCGGCCAACTGCACCGCAAAGAGAGAGGATGGGAAAGCGCTGCGGCCGTGAGGCCGTTGATGCGGCCGAAAGCTACCTGCGCCCACGCACGCCGCAGCGCGCGTGCGCCGCACCGCGGACCACTGATGTCGGGGCACGCCCCGCGCATCATGCAGCATGAGCAGCAGGTACCGCGCGGTGGGCCCCGCCGCACCCCCGGCCGCACGGGCACGGCGGGGCCCCGATTCGAGGCCGACGGTGTTTGGAGAGAAGATGAGGGGATAGGCGCACAACAACGGTGCTTCGGACCAGAGGCATCCGCCGCGAGCGGCGTATCGCCCCCTGGTCGATGACGGTCCGGGTGCTCCGACTTCTTCGCTTCTCGCGGACGGCCCCTGCAGCAGACCGTTGAGGAGCGAATTTCATGCTCACCCACCAAACACATACCGCCTACCGCCGCAGGCCCTCCCGTCGACTGCACGACGACAGCCCCGACACGGCGGCTGCCTTCGTTCACCTCGCGGGCTTGGATAAAGGGCCTGAACGGGATCTATTGCGCGAAGAGGTCGTCGAGGCGTGGCTGCCCGTGGCGCACCGTATCGCCATCCGCTTCCACAACAAGGGCGAAAGCGTCGAAGACCTCCACCAGGTCGCGGCCATGGGGCTGCTCAAAGCGGTCAACAACTACGACCCGCAGCGTGGCCGGTTCGAGCCCTACGCCGTCCCCACCATCAGGGGCGAGCTGCGCCGGCACTTCCGCGACCACATGTGGGACGTCCACGTCCCCCGGCGCGTGCAGGACCTGCGCAACAAGGTCCGGCTCGCCCGTCGCGACCTCGCCCAGCAGCCCGGAGCCGGCTCGGAACCCAGCGTGGCCGCCATCGCCGCCCACACTCAGCTGACCGAGGACGAGGTCCGCGACGGCCTCAAAGCCATCGACGGCTTCAGCGCCCTGTCCCTGGACGCGGGGCTCCTGTCCTCAGGCGACGACGCCTTCAGCCTCGCGAACGCGCTCGGTGCACCCGACGGAGCCTACGACGTGATCACCGACCGGGAAGCCGCCAAGGCCGGTCTTGAACACCTCCCCGAACGGGAACGTACTATCCTCTACCTGCGGTTCTTCGAGGACATGACACAGAGCCGGATCGCGGAACACTTCGGAATCTCGCAGATGCACGTCTCTCGTCTCATCCAGACCAGTTGCCAGCGCGTACGCGAGGAAGCCACCCGCGACGTAGAGCAGACCGAGGACGCCCCGTCAGCCTGAAACGAAACACAACCGGTCCGCATACCGGCACGGAAGGCCTGGACCGGTTTCAGCGACGCACGATCGGGCGGGGCGCTCCGGGTGACCGCGGCCCCGCCCTCCGTGCCCCCACGGCCGCGAGCCTTCGCCCCTCCGTACAGGAGGGGCGAAGGCGGTCACCGCACCAAGGCGAGCGCGCGAGGCGGGCCGGAACTCCCGAGACTCGGGCCCCTACCTTTGCGGCACCCGGCGGGAATTCGGACGTCAGGTGCCGTACGCCTCTGGCGCCCGCGGCGGGTTCCGCCACTCGAGCATGAGGATCGTCGCGTCATCCCGGAGGCGGTTCTCCTGGGCATCCAGGATCGCGTGGATGAGGCGCCGGAGTGTCTCCGGCGCCAGCTCCCCCGTCGTGGCGGCCCGGACGACGTAATCGGCGAACCGTTCCAGCCCGAGTTCACCGCCGTCCGCCGTACGGGCTTCCGTGACACCGTCGGTGAACATCAGTACGCGATCCCCAGGCTCGAGGGAGATTTCGTGCACCCGTCGTGGCTCCACAGTGAAGACGGCCGGCATCCCCATGGGCGGGTCGGCGTCGCGGTCCATCGCTCCGGCGACCAGGCGTTGATCGCGGATGAGGAGCGGCGCCGCGTGTCCGCAGTTGATCCAGCGGAACTTGCCCGTGACCAGGTCAAGTTGGGCGAGGACGGAAGTGCAGAACCGGTCCGGCAGCCACTCGGACAGGGCCGTGTCGACGGACTCCACGAGGTCCGGGAGGTCTGCTCCGTTGCGACGCGCGTGACGGCAGGCTGCCAGCGCGACCACTGAGGTCAGGCCGGAGGCCAGATCGTGCCCCATGGCATCCAGGATCGCGGCGTGGAGGGTCGAGTCGGTGAGTGCGTGGTCGTACGCGTCCCCTCCGACCTCGTACGCCGGTTCCAGGACGGCTGTCGACACGGCGCGTGTCGACCCGATCGTGCGGGGCGGAAGGTAGGCGAGCAGCATCTCGGCGGGCAGTCGCATGCGTTCCGTACGGGTTTGCCGGACGTAGGTGTCCTTGTACGCCCGCTTTGACGTGACCATCATGGCGAGCAGGGCTGCGAGTGTCCTGCCTCGGCGCAGCGACAGCGGATCGAGGGCGGGCGACCGTACAGCGAGGACCCCGAGGCGTTCCGCCCCGTCCACAAGCGGCAACCAGGCTGTCATCCCTCCGAAGTCGGACTCCTCGACGCGCAGGGACTGGGTGCGGTAGGTCCAGCCGGCGAGCGAGTCGTCGATCGGAAGCGTCGGTACCACGTCGTTGAGCGGCGTCAGCTGTCGTTGCTGCAGATCGGCCATGTACACCACGGAATGCTCAAGTCCCAGGGCCTTGGAACAACGCGCGACAGCGGTGGTCAGGTCGAGCGCCGAGGTGCCGGGATCCGCGAGGAACTCACCCAGGGCAACGTCAGGGATCTCAGGAACCGACACCTCATCACCCCTGCTCCGGAAGCTGGTCCGGTCCACGGCGGATGCGTACCTGTGCAGTCTCACACCGGGGTGCCTGGCTCGCGCGTGGAGAGAAGACTCGTCGTGGCTCTTCGGAGTCTCCGCGGTGCCTGGGTTCGCTGTCCGGCCAGGGAAATGCCCAGGTGAACGGAGGCTTGTATCGAACGCGCCCGAGGACCCCCCGGGAAGGGTTTGAGCTTCTCGTCGGTTCTGGAGAGCCTGGGACGGGGGCACGGCTTTCTCCTCAGCCGGCGTGATCCAAGCAGTCCGCCACGACGCCCTCGTCAAGGGCTGCCCGCACCAGCGCCGAGGCCACTGCCGCATTCGTCGCCGCGTCATCGGCGGTCCGGACCAGCATGACGCACCGACCGCGGGAAGCGCACACGGGCGCCCCCATCTGCCGGAGCGCAGCGGCCTTCCCATCTTGCGGCCGGCGGCAACGCCCGCGAGCCGGGACCAGCGCCCTGGCGGTTCATCCCCGCCCTGAGTCGCACACGCCGCGCTTCGTTTCCGTCTGAGGGGGTACTCGCGCGGCACACTGATGAACAAACGCATCGAAGAAGCGAGAGCACTGTGAGTGACGACCGCCGGAAAGCACCAGACTCGGGGCCCACGCCGAGGGACATGCCCGATCAGCAGGCCGGAACCGGTCCGGCCCCGTGGGAGGCCGCCGCCGAGTCGACGCAGCGGGCCGACGAGCAGGAGCCCGAGCCCGACCCGGAGATCCCTGACACGGATGAGGCGGGTACAGGACGGCGGGGCGCTCCTCACTCCGCAAGCGCGAGGCCCGAGCACCCTGTGCCCGACGAACCCTCCGGGTGATACTCGGCGACAAGGTCGTCCAGAGCGAGGGCGATCCCGACTCCCGGTCAGCCGGGGCAGGCTGTGCCCCAAGGGGTCGGCCACGCTTCAGCTCATCACCGGCACCGCCCGCCGCCACCAGGTGCTGTACCGCCGGCCGTACGCCACCGGGCCATACGCCACCGACTGGGAGCCTTGGGACCTGGAGACCGCCATGCCGTCGGGTGGCGTTTCAGCATCGTGGGGCGGCCCCGCAGGTGCGGCGGCATGAAGCGGGCGACGGTTCGGTAGTACTCGACGAGGTCACTCTTCGTGTACTCCTTGCCGCTCCCGCTCGCGGGGAACAGCACCTTGCCCGGTCGGTGGATGTCGAGGGTGCGGCCGCCCACGCGGACCGTCTCGGTGCTGGTCATGTCGGTGTTCTCCGGTCAGCGCACAGCGGCCGTCTCGACGAGCAGCCGTGCCGCCGCCGCGATCGTCTCGGCATCGATGCCGGCTGCGTGCAGTTGTTCCGCGGGACTCGCCGAGCCGGGCATCGTGCGGACAGCCAGACGCAGCAGACGCGGGACCGGACGGCCGTCGGTGAAGGCGTCAAGCACTGCGTCTCCGATGCCGCCCTCCTCCCGGTGGTCCTCCACGGTCAGGAGGCATCCGGTGATATCGGCGGCTTCGCGCAGCGTACGGCGATCGACGGGCTTGACCGAGTAGAGGTCGATCACCCGGACCTGAACGCCTTCACGGTCGAGCAACTCGGCAGCTTTCAGGGCCTCGTGGAGGGTGACGCCCGCCGCGACCACGGTCAGCCGGTCCTTGCCGGAGGCGCGCAGCACCTTGCTTCCGCCGATCGGGAACTCCTCGGTGGGGCTGTAGATGACAGGGGTGTCACCGCGGGAGGTACGCAGATAGCGGATGCCGTCGAGGCCGGCCATCTCCGCGACGAGTTTGGCCGTCTGGTTGGCATCACATGGGTACAGCACGGTGGCGCCGTGCACAGCCCGGAACATCGCCAGATCCTCGAGCCCCATCTGCGAGGGCCCGTCCTGGCCGATGGCGACGCCCGCGTGCGACCCGACGAGATTGATCCCGGCCCCGCTGATCGCGGCCATGCGCACGAAGTCGTACGCGCGGGTGAGGAACGCGGCGAACGTGCAGGCGTACGGGACCCAACCGCGCGTGGCCATGCCGACCGAGGTGGCGACCAGTTGCTGCTCGGCGATATAGCACTCGAAGAAGCGGTCGGGGTGCTCCTTGGCGAAGAACTCGGAGCGTGTCGAGTCGCTCACCTCTCCGTCCAGGGCGACGACGTCGCCGCGTGCGGTTCCGACGGCGGCGAGCGCCCGCCCGTAGGCGTCGCGTGTGGCGACCTCGTCGCCGGTCTCGTAGCGGGGAAGGTCCGCATGCCCCGATCCCACGGGATGCAGCAGCCGCGCGGCCGGCGGATGGGGCACCTCGACTCGCAGATCGCGTGCACCGCCGAGTTCGGCGATCGCTTCCTCGGGGTCCGGCAGCGGCTTGCCGTGCAGCCCCTCGCGGTCCTGGACGGAAGCCACGCCCTTGCCCTTGAGGGTGCGGGCGAGGATCGCGGTCGGCTGCCCGGAGGTGGACAGCGCCTCGTCGTATGCTCGGTCGACGGCGTCGATGTCGTGCCCGTCGACCTCGACGGTGTGCCAGCCGAAGGCCTGGAAACGGCGTGCGTAGGCGCCCAGATCGTGTCCGTGCCGGGTCGGGCCGCGCTGGCCCAGACGGTTGACGTCGACGATCGCGGTGAGATTGTCCAGGTGTTCGTATCCGGCGTGCTCGGCGGCCTCCCACACGGAGCCCTCGGCGAGCTCGCTGTCGCCGCACAACACCCAGACGCGGAATCCCGCACCGTCGAGCCGCTTGCCGGCCAACGCGATGCCGACGCCGACGGGCAGCCCCTGTCCGAGGGAGCCGGTGGCCGTCTCGACCCACGGCAGTCGCCGGGGGGTCGGATGGCCTTCGAGCCGGCTGCCGAGCCTGCGGAAGGTGAGCAGCTCGGTGTCGTTGATCGCGCCGACGGCCTTGTACGCGGCGTACAGCAGTGGTGAGGCGTGCCCCTTCGAAAGCACGAACCGGTCATTGCCGGGATGTGCGGGACGGTCGAAGTCGTAGCGCATGTGGTTCGCCAGGAGAACGGCCATCAGGTCGGCGGCCGACATCGAGGAGGTCGGATGCCCTGAACCTGCTGCGGCGGACGCACGAACGCTGTCGACGCGCAGCTGCTGGGCGAGTTCAGTTAGTTGACGGGTCTTCATGTCGCTCCTCCCGAAGAGCTCTCACGCCGGTCAGCGTCTCCCGCTACGCACGCCGGTTCGGGCGACGCGGTGTCCAGCGGCGCCGACCGCGATCGGACAAGGCCCAACTGCACCGCCTGACGCGGCAGCACGGCGTCCAGCGGCCAGTCCGCGGAGATTCGGACACCATCCCTTGGCGTAGGTCCTGGCGCGCACGTCCATGCCACGCCGGCGCAGAACGCGGTCGGCCGTGCCCGACAGCCGCTCGTCCAGCTCGGGCAGGACGCGCTCGGCGATGTCCAACAGCAGCCACCGGGGCCGCATGCCCTCCCGCAGCGGCTGCTTGCGCACCAGCGCATCGGTGAACAGCTGCCCGTGGACAGCGACTTCCCGGGTGCCGGTGAGCGAGACGGGGACACCGCCTGACCCCAGGACGCCTACGGCGACCTGAGGCAGCAGGGGCACATCCCGAAAGCGGTCGGTCGGGTTGAGGAGGATGATCTCCGCCTCGTGCCGGGCCGGCCGAGACAAAGCGCGAGCCGGCCGATACCCGGCGAAGCAGGCACCAACGGTCACAATTCGAGGTCGCGCCACGTTTCACCTCCGAGGTGGTCGCTCATGCGGGCTTACCGCGTCCCCTTGTCCGGCGCCGCCAAGCATCGCGGGATGGCCCGCGGTGAGCACCTCCCGGGCTGTGGGTCACCTTGATTCGTCGGGCGTGACCTCCGTGCGGGGGGCGAAGACTCCGGCGAACGCGTTGTTGAACCAGACATCGATCCGGACGAACGCGTCGACCACTTGTTGGGCAGCGCGATCAGCGGCCTTGGGGTCGGCCACGTCAACCGTGACGTCGATCGCCTCGGGGCACGCGTGCAGCACCTCGTCCGCCGCGGCCAGTCCGGCACTGCCCCGGGCCAAGAGAGCGACGCGGTCGCCGCGGGCCGCGAAAGCCAGGGCCGTGGCCCGACCCACGCAGACGCTCGCTCTGGTCACGACGACCGTCCTTGGGCGCCGGATCATGACGCGCCGGGCCGGGCGTCGTCGTGTTCGAGCTGGTCCAAACGGTCCATGGCGGCCGGGTACCCGACCACCAGGACACGTAACACCGTCTTTCGCCGGCGTCGGAGTGCGGAGTGCCTCCGACTGCCCGAGCCGTGGCGCCGCCTTTGCGCCTGATCAGAATCTGGGTGCCGACCTGCGCTGGGCGAGCTGGCGATCCAGCTCAGTGCGGATGTCGGTGCACAACACGCCCGAGCGGCCCCACTCGACCAGCAGCTCGGCAACGTGCCGGAGCTTGATGTCTGTGCGCATGGAAGTCTCCCGCAGGACGTCCCAGGCCTCCGCCGACGTCAGCCGTCCTACGGCGATGAGCACACCGGCCGCCTGGTCGACCACCGCGTCGAAGGCCCCCGGCTGCGGCCGCCCGGCTCCGCCCTCCCGGTCCAGCACGGGTTCCTCAGGACCTTCGGCCGCAGGTTCGTCGCTTCGCTGCTCATGGGGGTGGGGCCTCAACGGTGCCTCCAGGACAATCATCGACAAATGTAGCCACCACTTTCACTGTCCCCGAGTGACGTGACAATCCGCCGAGAGGCGTACGGCTTGCCCTTGGGCGTGGCACAACCACAGCCACCTCAGAAGGCGACTGGAGTGCCGCCCCATGTGGAGACCTCCGCCCATCAGGCAGAGACCTCACATGCTTCGGAATTTTCGGTCGTGGCCTCGCGGGATCGAGCCCTAGGCACCGCGGCCACGGTCGTGGATCTCGCGCATGGCCTTGTTCGTCTCCGCCTTCGCCTGGTCAGCCTTGCCATCGGCTTGCATGCGGCGATCGCCGAAAAGCTTGCCGACCATCTCCTTCGCCTTGCCCTTGACCTTGTTCCTACCGACCTTGCCCGTCATGATGACTCCTTCTTCCCACGTCGCCGCCTTGTCCCGGCTTCGACAGCCGGCGTTCGTCATTCGGTGGACAGCGCCTCGGGGAGTTGTCCGACCTGCGGGTCCGACAGGGCGCGGGCAACGTCGGCCTGCGCGACCATGCCGATCAGGCTGTGCCCGTCCATAACGGTCAGTGACCTCGGATTCCAGCTTTGCCACTGTCGTGTCGAACTGATCGCCGTCGCCGTCGCGGCCTTCGAGATCCTTGAGCAGCCGCACCGCCTCGGCATGGTCCTCAAGCTCCTTGTCCGCCAAAGCGTCGCCGCCGTCGACGTGTTCACGCACCGCCAGGTAGAGGTACTGCTCTTCGGCGACCGAGTGCCGGACCAGCTCGACGGTCAGTTCATCCGCCAGTTCACGGCGCCGGGTGTCCCGGGCCGGCTGCGCCTCGATGCGGATGAACAGCTCGTCCACCTCTCGTTGGCCGACGGTCAGCTCCGCGATGACGGTTCCACCGGGCCCCATGGCAGGGCCCTCCTTTTCGATCTGGTCACCGAGAACGAGCAGGCACACCCGTCCTCTGGACCGCCTGGGTACCCGAAGACCACGCCGCCACACATGCCTTTTCCTCGCCATTCGGCATGCCTCCGCTCGTTCCGTCGACAGGCCACCATCGGCCCGGAGCTCTCACGAGCTCATCGATTCCACGGCTCACACGGTGGCCCGAGGGTCGTGTGTCCGTGACGATCACGGGTACTCGACCGCAGCGGACACTCGGCCCCGAAGGAGAGAGCTGCCGTGAGCGAGAAGGACAAACTGCGGACCTATCGCGGGAAGCGGCACTTCGACCGGACGAGTGAGCCGACCGGCGGGCGCGCGATGAAGGACCAGGCGCCACCGGCCGACCAGGCGCCACCGGCCACGCACGAGGAGCCCACGTTCGTGGTGCAGATCCACGACGCGAGCACGATGCACTTCGACTTCCGCCTTGAGGTCGAGGGAGTGCTGAAGTCCTGGTCGGTCCCGAAGGGGCCCTCCCCTGACCCGCAGGACAAGCGACTCGCCATCCCCACCGAGGACCACCCCCTGAACTACAGGGATTTCGAGGGGTTGATCCCAGAGGGCGAGTACGGCGGCGGAACCGTCATTGTCTGGGACCGTGGTACGTACCGGCCGACCAGCCATGACAAGCGAAACCGGCCGGTGCCGTTCGGGCAGGCCTTGGAGGACGGTCACGCCACGTTCGAGTTGCACGGCAAGAAGCTGCACGGCCGGTACGCACTCACCCGGTTCCACGGCCGTGAGGAAGCGAGCGGCGGGGCCTCCAGGAAGCCGACATGGCTTCTCGTCCGGACCGGTCACGGACACGGCAGCGGTGGCAGCACTCCCGATCCACGGCGGGCCCGCTCGGCCCGCAGCGGCCGAACGCTGCGCCAGGTCTCCGAGGCGCCGGACGCACCCACATGGGAGGCAAACGGTGGTGAGCGGGAATGACCGGCCTGCTGGACGCGCTGCCGCCCGGAACTGGAGAGCCGCACCCGCATGCCTGCTCCGGGAGTCGAACTGGCGGCCTCTCCGATGCCAGCAAGGTCGGCATCGGGTTCGATCGGCGCACCCTGCTTGCGCTGCGGCAGGAACTCGACCAACTCCAGGCAGCCGACTCACCCTTCGCGGGACGGATCGCCGAGCGGACCGCCCACTGGGTGCGGCCGCGGCTCGTGGCGCAGATCGCCTTCTCGGAGTGGACACGCGACGGCATGCTGCGCCACTCCCGCCACCTGGGGCGACGAAACGACAAGATTCCGACCGACGTCATCAGGGAGCGCGGTGAGCCATGAGCAGTGAGAGAACCTGATGCGGGCACCTACCCGACGGGTAGCTGCTGCCCGGGCGTGCCGGCCCGTCCTCGCCGCCGACACTCTGGTGCCGCATAGTTGAATCACTCCCGGGTACCGGAGAGCGGAGACGGCAGACCCCCACCCGGCGAACCACGCCGGGCGGCCCACTCGGAGCCATGAGGGGACAAACAATGTGTGACGACAGCATCCCCGAGGAACTGTTCGCGGCCGCCGCCCAGGACGCCCTACGCGACCTCCACCAAGCTCCCGACGACCTGGCCGCGCTGGACACACTGGCCGCCTGCGACATTCTCGTTCCTGAACCTACCGAACTCGACACGCACGACCACCCAGAAGACGGCAGGCTGACCCTCCCCGTGATCGACGACCCGCCACGCCTCCGTGCCGTTCCCGTCTTCACATCAGCGGAGCGAATGGGCCAGGTACTCCCCGATGTTCTCGTAAGTCACCAGATACAACTTGGACTGCTGGCCGCCAACTGGCCCACCGACGAAGACCTGGCACTCCTCATTGACCCTGGCCACCACGACGGCCTCATCCTCACCGGCAAAGGCGTACGAGCCCTGCTCGCCCCGCCCCGGACATGACCGCCACCTCAGCAAGCGCTCATGACGGCAGTTACCTCCCACCCAGCACAACCGAACACAGTGCTACGTCGGCATTTCCACCGTAGCCACCATCAGCAAGGCCGCCGCCACTCTGTGGTGGCCCGCGAGTCCGTCGGGCAAGCGCCGTGGCCGCCTGTGCCCCTTACATCCGGGCCGGCCGTGTGGCCCTTCGAGGCATGGGTACTAAAGATACAAAACGGGCGGTATGTACACGCCCGAGCTCCTACTGCGAACGGGTCGGCCCGGTGAGAACGGAGGGTGGCGTGACGGGACACCGTCAACCATGACAGAGGAGGGAGAGGCAGATGACGCGCTCGGTCGGTATCGATCTCGGCACGACGAACTCGGTGGTCTCGGTCCTCGAGGGCGGTGAGCCCACCGTAATCACCAATACGGAAGGGGCCAGGACCACCCCATCGGTCGTGGCCTTCGCCAAGAGCGGCGAAGTACTCGTCGGCGAGGTGGCCAAACGACAGGCCGTGACGAACGTGGAGCGCACCGCGCGCTCCGTGAAACGGCACATGGGAGACCACAACTGGCGGTTTCCGGAAGACGCAGACATCAACGGCAAGCGGTACAACGCCCAGGAGATCTCCGCGCGCGTGCTGCAGAAGCTGAAGCGGGACGCGGAGGCCTACCTCGGTGAGGACGTCACGGATGCGGTGGTCACCGTCCCGGCGTACTTCGACGACACCCAGAGGCAGGCGACGAAGGAAGCCGGGGAGATCGCCGGTCTGAATGTCCTGCGTATCGTCAACGAGCCGACGGCCGCGGCATTGGCGTACGGGTTGGACAAGGAGAACGACCAGACCGTGCTGGTCTTCGACCTGGGTGGCGGCACCTTCGACGTGTCGCTCCTCGAGATGGGCGAGGGCGTCATCGAGGTGAAGGCCACCAACGGCGACACCAACCTCGGCGGTGACGACTGGGACCAGCGCGTCGTGGACCACTTGGTCCAGCAGTTCAAGAACGGCCACGGCGTCGATCTGTCCAAGGACAAGATGGCGGTGCAGCGCCTGCGGGAAACCGCTGAGAAAGCGAAGATCGAGTTGTCCTCGTCGACCGAGACGACGATCAACCTGCCCTACATCACGGCGTCCGCCGAGGGCCCGCTTCACCTGGACGAGAAGCTCACGCGCGCCCAGTTCCAGCAGCTCACGTCCGACCTCCTGGAGCGCTGCAAAACACCGTTCCACAACGCGATCAAGGACGCCGGCGTCAAGCTGTCGGACATCAACCACGTGATCCTGGTGGGCGGCTCCACGCGTATGCCGGCCGTGACCGAGCTGGTCCGCGAGCTCACGGGCAAAGACCCGAACAAGGGCGTCAACCCGGACGAGGTCGTCGCCATCGGCGCCGCCCTGCAGGCCGGTGTCCTCAAGGGTGAGGTCAAGGACATCCTGCTCCTCGACGTGACCCCGCTGTCCCTCGGCATCGAGACCAAGGGAGGGATCATGACGAAGCTCATCGAGCGCAACACCACGATCCCGACCAAGCGCTCCGAGATCTTCACGACGGCCGATGACAACCAGCCGTCCGTGCAGATCCAGGTCTACCAGGGCGAGCGCGAGATCGCGGCGTACAACAAAAGGCTCGGGATGTTCGAGCTCACCGGTCTGCCGCCGGCCCCGCGTGGTCTCCCGCAGATCGAGGTCGCCTTCGACATCGACGCCAACGGCATCATGCACGTGACCGCGAAGGACCTGGGCACGGGCAAGGAGCAGAAGATGACCGTCACCGGCGGCTCTGCCCTGCCCAAGGACGACATCAACCGCATGGTCCACGAAGCCGAGAAGCACGCCGAGGAAGACCACCGTCGCCGCGAGGCCGCCGAGACGCGCAACCAGGGCGAGCAGCTCGTCTACCAGACGGAGAAGTTCCTCAAGGACAACGAGGACAAGGTGCCCGGCGAGGTCAAGACCGAGGTCGAGGAGTCGCTCACCGAGCTGAAGGAGAAGCTCAAGGCCGAGTCCGCCGAGGGCGACAACACGGCCGAGATCCGCACCGCCACCGAGAAGGCCGCCGCCGTCTCGCAGAAGCTGGGCCAGGCCATATACGCCCAGGCGCAGGGCGCGCACGGCGCGCAGGCCGCGGGCGGCCCCGAGGCCGGTGCCCCGGGCGGCGAGCACAAGGCCGCTGACGATGAAGTCGTCGACGCCGAGATCGTCGACGATGACAAGCCCGAGGCGGGCTGACCATGGAGAAGGAACGACTGCCGGTCACAGACCTCTCACTGCGGCGCCTGCTCGAGGAGCGCACGGCCGACCTGCAGCGGGTGAAGGCGGAGTACGACAACTACCGCAAGCAGGTACGGCGGGATCGCATGGCCGTGCGGGAGATCGCCGTCGCCAACGTTCTTCGCGCGCTGCTTCCCGTGCTGGATGCCGTGGACCGCACGTGCGAGCACGAGCCGATCACGCCGGGTCTTCACGACATCGCCGATACCCTGCGAACCCAGCTCGGCTCGCTGGGCCTTCAGTCGTTCGGCGAGAAGGGCGACGCGTTCGACCCCGCCTTCCACGACGCCGTGGCCCATCATGTCTCCTCGGACGCCGACCGGTTGGCCTGTACGCAGATCCTCTGCCTCGGGTACCGAGTCGGTGACCACCTGCTGCGTCCGGCCCACGTGGAGGTCGTCGGACCGCCTCGACCCGAAGGGGATCCCCACCTCGGGCATGACACAGAGATCTGAGGGACGCAGTACCGCTCCTGATCAGGCGGGGCGCCGAATCAAGGCGGTCACCGTTCCCGGCCCGAAGAACGCGATCCCGGCCAACTCATACCCGGGACCGCGTCCGTCGCCTACTCCTCGTCCTCGGTGTCCTCCTCGTAGTACTCGGCCTCATCCTCGTCCTCGTAGCCCTCTTCCCCGCCCTCCTCGCCTTCCTCGTCACCGGACCCCTCTTCCTCGGCCTCGGCTTCCTCGCCCTCGGCTTCCTCGCCCTCGGCTTCCTCGTCCTCCATGGCCTCTTCATGCGTGCGGACGACCTCGCCGTCGCGGATTTCGCCGCGCCAGCCTTCGACGTCCTCGTCCGTGAAGGTGACGTACCGCTGGAAGTGCTTGAAGTCCAGGCGCAGTCGGCGGCCTTGGGCACGCCAGAGGTTTCCAGTCTTTTCGAAGAACCCCGAAGGGTAGTACTCGACGACCAGTACGATCCGTGTGAGGCTCGGCGCGAGCTCGTGGAAGGTCACACTTCCGCGGGTGCTGCCCTTCGCCCCCTCAGACGTCCACACGATCCGGTCGTCCGGCACCTGCTCCTGCACGGTGGCCTTCCAACTGCGGGTCGAAGGCCCCACCTTCACCTTCCAGTCGCTGGTGGTCTCGTCCCCCTGGGAGACACTTCGCACTCCTTTGGTGAAGCTGCTGAATGCCTCGTACTGGGTCCAGTAGTCGTATGCCGTGCGGATAGGTACGCCGATGTCGAGGGCTTCGACGATGTTCATCGATTTGGAGGTGCCCGCCTTCCGCTTCCCGCCGCCACCGAGCACCTCTTTCGCCTTGCCCACCACGCTGTCCTTGACGCTCTTGGCCTTCTCACCGACGAGAGCCTTCAGGGGAGAGTCCCCCTGAAGAATCCGGAGGCCGGCTTTGGGGAGGGGACCTCCGTTCTCAGCCGAATCGAGGAGCTGATCGGTCAAGTCCCCCAGTTTGTCGCCTGCTTTGTCGGCCAAGCCCTCCACACGGGCACTGAGGTGGTCGAGCAGTTCGTCGCGGAGTTGCTCCATTCCTGAAGGCTCGTCGCGGCCGGCTTGGCGATCTTTGGTAGCCATGGCTTACCTCCGCCGCGTTGTCGTCTTCTTGGAGGCTGTTTTCCTGGCCGACGTCCTCTTGGCAGGCGCCTTCTTGGCAGGCGCCCGCTTAGCCGCCGCCTTCTTGGCAGGGGCCTTCTTGGCAGGGGCCTTCTTGGCAGGCGCCTTCTTGGCCGGGGCCCTCTTCTCGGCGGTCTTCTTGGCGGAAGAGGTCCTGCCAGATGTGGACTTCTTCGTTGCGGCCTTCTTGGCGGGCGCCTTCTTGGCCGGTGACCGCTTCGTTGCGTCGGCGGAGCCACGTGATGCAGGACTGGATGATCGACCGCGGTCACCGGAAGGCTGTCGGCGCCGCCTGCGCGGCTGTTCCTCCTCGGCTTCCTCTTCCTCGGCTTTCTCTTCCTCGGCTTCCTCTTCCTCACCCTCCTCCTCTTCGGGCTCCTCTTCCTCCTCATCGAGCTCTTCGTCCTCGTACTCGTCCTCCCCCTCCTCGCGGTCGCCCCCCTCGTCCTCCCCGTACTCGCCCTCGTACCCTTCCTCTCCCTCGCCCTCTCCCTCTTCCTCTCCCTCGCCTTCGTCCTCCTCCTCGCCGAGCCGCAGCGTCCGCTCACGAAGCGATCCGGCCAGTTCCGCGAGCTTGCGGTCGGCGGTGGCCGCCACAGCCTTGCGTCCGGCAGTCAGCAATTCTCCGCGCACCTGTTCATTCAGATCAGCGACCTGCGGAATCTCGCTCAGCTGACGCACTCCCTGAGTGATGAGCTGCTGGGGATCGAGCCCGAACCGCCGACCGGCGAGATACGTGGCGACAGCAAACGCGAGCCGGGCCTTCTTCGTCCTCCCCAGGACGTACCCCCCTGCCACCGCACCGGCGAGAGCAATCTTCGTGGTCTCATTCATGGGCTGGCCCCCTTCGGAAGCACAGGCAAGTCGTGTCAGACGAACACCTTTTGCATGGCCCGCAGTTGAAGCGCGGGATTCCACGGGGACCCATCACTGGGCGCTGCCGGCTTACGACTCTCAGGTACTCGCCGATCCTGCCGTTCGGACCGGAGTACGCCTTCAGCGGTGCGCCAAATGTCCCTATATCATGGAATTATAGGTTCATCCGTGAAATCTGGCTTCTGCTCCTATCCCATCGGTGGCGTCATGCCCGCTGAAAATCCCCCCAAGCGCCGGTCCGGGACGGGCGCCCGCGCTCACGAGGGAGGCGGCGCCGCTCGGCACCGCTCCGGCAAGACCAACGCGGCGCAGGCCATGCGGTCCGCGGCGGAGCAGTTGTACGAGTTGCTCGGTCGGCGTCCCGAGTCGGTCTCCTCGGTGAAACCGACGGAGGACGGCTGGGTGGCGGATGTCGAGGTACTAGAGCTCGAACGCATCCCTGAGACGACGAGCGTGATGGCCAGCTATCGCGTCACTCTGGACAAGGAGGGCGACCTGGTGGGTTACGAGAGGGTCCGGCGCTATACACGTGGGCAGATCGACCGTCGGGGCTGAGGGCACCGGTCGGTGAAGGGAGGCACCATGAGCATGGTGCCGCAGGGCGGCAACAGCGTTTCCAGAGGCGGCACAGGGAGTCTGTACGACGTCCTGGAACTCATTCTTGATCGCGGACTCGTGATCGATGTGTTCGTCCGAGTTTCGTTGGTAGGGATCGAGATCCTCAAGATCGACGCCCGGATCGTGGTCGCGAGTGTCGACACCTATCTACGCTTCGCGGAAGCCTGCAACCGCCTTGATCTCGAGGCGGGAAGGAAGGCGCCCGCCCAACTGACCGACATCGTCGGAGACACGGTCGAGAGCGGTGCCAAGGGGAAGTCCAAAGGCGCTCTGACCGGCGCCGTGGATGCGGTCACCGACACCATCAAAGGCGTCACCGGCGGCGACAAGGACGAAGACGAGGACGACGAGAGCGAACCTGAGAGCGAAGAGAGCGAACTCGAGGAGGAGGACACCAGAGAGAGGGAGCCCGTGGAAAGGCGACGGCGGTCCCCCCGACGGACGGCCCGTCGCGACAGAGGCTCGTCCCGCGAGAAGGAATGAGCGATGGCCGTATACATCTACTCGATCACCAGCAAGCAGCACCCCCTCCGGCTCGACGGACTCGACGGCGTGGGCGATCCACCCACCCAACTGCGCACCGTGATTGGCGGAGCACTGTGCGCCGTCATCAGCGATGCGCCGGACGGCTTGCGCCCCAAGCGTCGTGATCTTTCTGCACATCACGAGGTCCAGGACCGTCTCATGGAAGACGGTGCGATGCTGCCGCTGAGGTTCGGTTTTCTGGCCCCGGACGACGAGGCAGTACGACTTGCGCTCGAGGAACGCGCCGAGGAGTACACGGCCAGACTGGAAGCACTCGAGGACACCGTGGAGTACAACCTCAAGGCGTCGCAGGACGAAGACACTCTGCTACGGCAGATTCTTGACTCGTCGCAGGAGGCGCGGCAGCTCAACGACGAAATCCGCAGCGGAACCGCCGGTCCCGAGGCCCCTGTCAGACTCGGCGAGGTGATCGCCGCGGAGGTCCAGGCGCGCCAGCAGGCACTGGCCCACGGGGTCATCGAGGCGCTTCGCCCTTACTCCCGGGACAGGGAGTCGTCCCAGCTGACCGGCGAAGACTTCCTCAATGTCTCGTTCCTCGTACCTCACGATCATGAAGAGATGTTCCTCACCACGGAGTTGAGCGTCGCCAATCAGCTGGGTGAGGACTTCCACTTCCGACTCAACGGCCCCCTACCTCCCTACAGTTTCGTCTAAGGAACCACCATGGGCCTGCTCACCCAAATCCTCACCCTCCCTCTCGCACCGGTGCGCGGCGTTGCCTGGGTAGCGGACCGTGTGCTCGAGGCCGCTGAGGACAAGTACTACGACCCCGCGCCCGTCCACCGTGAATTGGCGGATCTCGAGCGTCAGTTGCTCGACGGGGAGATCGACGAGGCGACGTTCGACGAGCGCGAAGACGAACTGCTCGACCGGCTCGATGAAATCAGAGCTCGTCGCGACCGCGGCGCTCCTTAGGCCGCACTACGGAACGCGAGGCCACTCCTGTGACTGACTCTCCCGTCGACAGGCTCGGCTCCTATCCGACCCGAGCCGCGCCGGCCTACGCCCAAGGCTCGTCAGCCAATCTCGCGGACATTCTTGAACGGGTACTCGACAAGGGCATCGTCATCGCCGGCGACATCCAGATCAACCTGCTCGACATCGAGCTGCTCACCATCAAACTTCGCTTGCTGGTCGCATCCGTCGACAAGGCGAAGGAGATGGGCATCGACTGGTGGGAGCACGACCCGTCACTCTCGTCCCGAGCCAGAGGGGAGCGGTCGCTGTCCGAAGAGAACCGGCGGCTGAGAGCTGAGATCGACGCCCTGCGCCAGGGCACCGAGCTCCCCGAGGGGGAACAGGAGCAGGCAAGGCGCCAACCCCGGAGCCAGACCGATGAGTGAACTGGTCACCTACGCCTACGCCGTAGCCCGCGACGCCGACGGGCTCGCAGAGTACGCGGCCACCCTCACCGGCGTCGGCGAGAGCGTCGCACTCGTGACCAGCGACCGCGACGCATCGATTGTCCTCGTGGTGAGCCGCGTCGAAGCGGACGACTTCCAGGAGACCGCCCTCAAAAAGCATCTGGAAGACATGGCGTGGCTGGAGGCCGTCGCCCGCGCCCATCACAGCGTCATCGACGCCCTCGCGACCCGTACCGACGTCCTCCCACTGCGCCTGGCAACCGTCTACCTCGACAACGCGCGCGCCCGTGAGGTACTCGACGACCGAGCGGCGGTATTCGACGAGCAACTCACCCGGCTCGCAGGTCACGTCGAGTGGGGAGTCAAGATCTACGCAGACCCCTCAGCGCCGACTCCCGCCCCGGTCACGGCCGAAGCCGGCGCTCTGTCGCCGGGCCGGGCCTATCTTCGACAACGCAAGGCACAGAAGGGCGTCCGTGACCAGGTGTACCGGGCTGCGCAGCAGGCTGCCGAGCGGGTAGAAACAGTTGGGCGCCAGTTCGCGGTCGGCCGCGCACGTCACCGTGTCCAGCAGGGCGACCTCGCCACCACCGCGGACGAAAACGTCCTCAACGACGCGTACCTCGTCTCCGCAGACCGTGCTGAGACCTTCCGCTCCGAGGTCGCACGGGCTACCGAGGGACTCAAGGGCGTGAGAGTCGAGATCACCGGCCCATGGGCTCCCTACTCGTTCGCGGCAGCCCCTCCCGGGCCGGACCCTCCCATGGACGGACCTATCTCATGATGACGGCAGGCGAACCGTCCGAGGTCACCCCGCTACCGGACCGACAGGTCGCCCTCATCGACCTGCTCGACCGGCTGCTCAGCGGAGGCGTGGTCCTCACCGGGGATGTCGTGCTCTCCATCGCCGACATCGACCTCGTACGCATATCGCTGCGCGCCCTGATCGTGTCCATCGGCCCGGACAATCCCTCGCCATGGCCCCCGCCCGCTCCCACAGGACACAGCGATGACATCCGGAAAACGCGGTAGGCACGCACAGCGCAAAGCCGAGGTCGCCGATGCTGCCACGCGCGCTTTCCGGATGCTGCCCGCCACGCCCCGTGACCTCCTGTCGGACGTCGAGCCCGCCCGTGGATCCTCACACCGGATCAGCTCCGACCCTGACACCGTGGAACGGGACCTGCTCAGGCTGGTTCTCACGCTTGTGGAACTGTTGCGCCAACTCATGGAACGCCAGGCACTCCACCGGGTCGACCAAGGTGACCTCACCGAAGAGCAGGAGGAACGCCTTGGTGCCACGCTCCTGGTCCTTCACGAACGCATGGCTGGTCTGTGTGCCGAGTACGGGCTGACGATGGAAGACCTGAATCTGGATTTGGGGCCACTCGGTACATTGCTGCCGCCCCCCGAGTGACTCCATGCAGCGGCCAGGCCAAGCTTCACCAACAGCGCCAGCCGGGTCTCGGTGACTGGACCGCGCGAAGGCGGGGCCGGGGAGACGTCTGACCTGCTCGGCCGAACTGAGTGCACAAGCCTCGTTCTCGCCAGGATCACCCTCGAGGTACGACGGCCGAGGTCCGTAAACCGTAATAGCAACCCTGAACCAAAGGGTGATCCCGAGCGCCCGCTCATTCTGTCGTGCCACGACAACCCTCGGTAGTCAATTGCCCACCGACCGCCAACGAAAGAATTTACCGGCGTCATTTCCTGGTTCTTGCCTGACAATAGAGAAGGACCATTTCCCAGCCGAGGAGCTGATCCATGTGGCTGGCGCAGGAAAGAAATTGCACGGCAAAGCACAGGAGACCATGGGCAAGGCCAAGCAGAAGATCGGACGGGCAACAGGCGACAACGAGCTGCGAGTGAAGGGCACGGGCGATCGAGTCAAGGGTAAAGCCCAACAGGCAGCTGGCGAAGTCGAACAGACCGTCCGCGGAGGGGCAGAGGAAACGAAGGGAAAGATCCGGAAGCACACCTGACTTCTAAACTGAACGGGCCCCGAAGGGACTGAACTCCCCTCAGGGCCCGAGCCGTTGACCTTGAGCTCAAAATGCCGCTTCCCCGCTCTGTCGCGGCACGAGTACGCCGCCTTCTGCCTGTCCTAGGCAGCCGCAGGATGCACCACCTCGCGCATCACCCCCTGCGCAGCGATCGACTGCGCGTCGCGGCGAGCGACCCTGGATCCGCAGCGAACCGCTTCATGGAGCCGCGATGTCCGCGCAGCTCTCTCTCGCCTTCACGGCGTCAATGCACCGGACGTCGGCGCGAACACCCCACCTGGCGCGCAAGTACGAAGGAAACAAGGACGAGCACGTGAAGGGCATTCGGAGTCACACCGTCTACCAGTAATGACGGCGTCCACCGACAGCGTGACCAACCGCTCCCAAGATCCACAGGACCACACCGATGATCACCAGGACTATCCCGATGGTCCACAGGATGCCGATTCCAGCCAGAAGTCCGATGACGAGCAGGATGACTCCGAGAATGATCATCAAATGCTCCGTTCTCGCATATACTTCCACTCCAGTTTAGGCGCCACTATCGGGGGTGGCATTCCAGGCGGATGGTCCATCGGTCGGGCGACAGGGGGGAACAGCCATGCCGGGTCCGGAGACCAGCGGTCCTCTTGCAGGACCGCGAAGAACATAACGGGGGCTGATGGCGAACGAACAATGCTGCGGCACTGTGGCGTACTTCGCCAGCCCAGCCTGCGGTGCCAGACCAGGCAAACAGCACCATGCCATCAGCGAAGGCGAGCTGCGCCGCCGCACATCGTCCACGACTGTTCCGTATTCGTGCCTGCACATCACGGACCTGGCACGCGGTGGGGCCGAGCATTCCATGTCATGCGTCTTGATCGCACGCACCAATCTCTCGTCGCTGCCCACATGCTCGAATTGCGTGTAGCGGAACCGGCCTCCGGTGTGCGACGTGACCAACACGCTGAATACACCCCCACGCCCCTTTCCGAATACGCAGACCCTCCGGGTCCCCACACGCGTGACGCTGCTGACGTCCGCCGCACTCAGTGCGCGCTCTGCAACCTCCTTCAGAGTGACGGAACATCCGCATCCCCCGGCCGCAGGCTGCGGGGTACTCAGGAGGCGGTGTGCGAGGACAGAGGTTCACGCAGGGCGCTGCGCCCCTGCCGCCACGAGTCCAACAGCTCTGTTGACAGGCGCTCTTCGAGGAAGCTGGTGGCCCGCACGCCGAAGGCGACGTCCGCGTCCAGGCCGGGTTCGGCTTCGAGGAGGCCGCCGACCACGTCGCGTCGGACGACCTGCTCGTGCACGGCGTCCGCCTCGACGTGCTCGTCGTAGAACCGCTGGGCTGCCGCTCCGGCTTCCATCCGCCGCAACGCCTGGGCGAGTCGGCGTGAGCCCGGCGAGGACGTGGTCTCGACGGTGGCGAAGTGACCCACCAGGGCACCCCGCAGGCTGCGGTGCAGGCCGAAGAGCGACATGAGGTTGACGGTGGCAAGTGCGGCCGCGGGCGCCGCGTCGAGATAGTGGCCGTACGCGGTCTCAAGGCCGAGGTCCGCCATCAGTCCGGCGAACAGCCGGGCATGGACGTCCTCCGTGCGTCCGGCACCGAATTCGTCGTACTCAACCGCAACCATTGCGGCCTTCGCCCTGCCGTGCAGCCGGGGAATGACCCAGGCGTGCGGGTCCGCCTCCTTGAGGTGGTAGAGCGAACGCATCGCGGCGTACTCCCTGAACTGCCACAACTCACCGTCGCGTTGCAGGTGGTCGCTCAGGCTGGCGTCGTCGTGCCCGACGGGCTCGACGAGGAGCTCGGCCAGTGTCCGCTCGGCGTCTGCCCGCACGGGCGCGTCGGCCCGCAGGGCGTCCAGGAATCGGTACTCCAGAGCACTGCGCAGGGCCAGTAGCTGCGGATCCCACTCCCGCTCGGCCGCCACGCCCCGGAACCCCTGGTAGTGGAGTTCGTAGAGCACGTACAGGGCGAGGTGGAGGTCGTCGCCGTACGGGTCGGCGCTGTCAGTGCCGTCGTGTGCGATGACGTCGAGGCCGGGGTCCTGCAGGGCGCTGATCACCCGGACGGACAACGGACCCCGGGGAGCGGGCAGTTCGGGCTCCAGTGAACGGGACTCCGCAAGGACGGTCACGGCTTGTCCTCCTCCTCGTTGTCCGAACGCTCCGCCGTCGCGGTGCTCGCCGCATCCGCGGGCTTGCCGCGTCGGCGGTGACTGGTGTCGCACCAGGGGAAGGTGCGGCTTCGTCTGCAGATACAGATCGCGACCTGGAAGCGCCGTGACACGTGCACCACGCCTTCGTCGTCGACGACCTCCACCGGCCCTTCCACCAGGAGGGGCCCCTCGGGCGCGATACTGACCCGGCGCGGGCGCTCAGGGTTGTTCGGCACGAATGACCACCAGTCCTTCTGTCGCCGTCTCCTCCTCTAGGAGCCCCTGCGCACACAGCCATGCTCGACACTCCTGCAGGACGGGGCCGAACGGCACCTGCGCCTTGTCGATCACAGCGGCTCTCATACCAAGGTCTGTAAGCCGGCCGATGCTCTCAGCGGAACCGCATATCTCGGAGTGCACCATCAGCAGCCGACCGCCAGGGCGCAGGGCCCGTTGCGCCGAGTCGCAGACCCGGTTCACCAGACTGCGACCGTCCATACCCCCGTCCCAGGCCCGGGTAACGCCGCGTACCGGCAGTTGCGCCGCGGGCGCGGGCACATACGGTGGGTTGCTGACGACCAGATCGAAGGCGTTGGCATTGCATGCCATGCTCAGATCACCATGCCGGACCGTGATGGAAACGCGGTTGAGGCTGGCGTTCAGGCGTGCTGTCCACACGGCGCGCCAGGAGATGTCGACGGCGGTGACCCGGGCGCCCATCCGAGCGGCGATCACCGCCAGTACGCCCGAGCCGGTACCCAGGTCCAGCATGTCGGTCTGCCCGCTTATGGGCTCGCTCTGCAGGGCCCGCGTCAGCAGGTTGGTGTCGTACTGGGGTGCGTACACCCCGGGCGGCGTCACTAGCCTGGGCCCTTTGGCCTCAAACGCTGGCCGAATGCGTGGCCGTATCGTCATGGGCATCTCATGCGGGGGCAGCTCGGACAGGGACATGTTCACCTTTCATCCTGGGCCAGGTCACCACTGCTGACTACTCGACCAACATCTGCAGCAGAGTGCCCCTGTCGGCGCACATCAACCGTGCGAATGCCGCTCACCTGCGGCGAAGGCGCTAGGCCCGTTCTCGCCAGCTTCGACCAAACCGCCGTGCCTCGAAGCGCTCCGTACTCGCATAGGAGTCCCGCATCTCCAGATGCATGGCGGACCGCTGGCAGCGGCCCAGTAGCTCAGCGAAGGCAGGCACGCTCGACGGCATCGCAAGCCTCCCTGGTCTTGGGCGCCATCCGTGCCAGCCCCAGATGGCTGGACCAAGACCTTCACCGACCGCCGCCTCTGCGCGGCAAGTCGTCGACCGTCCCACCTTCAACGGCACCATCATCGAAACGGGCACCGACTCCTACCGCCTTGCCAGCACCCGGGCACGAGCCGAAGCGTCGGTTGGCTGACTACCTCATCCGACCCACGAGCACGGAGACTGCGACGTCTTCAGTGAAGTACTGATCCGGCGGGAGCCCCTGCCGGATTCCCTCTGCGAACGCCGGCCGGTCGTCCCCTTCGGGCAGCTCATCTGCGGGGATAGCAGAGTAGACCCCGCCGATGAGCTGGTCGAAGCTCAGCTTGTCGCTGTATTCGATCACGATCTCCCGCACCCCTTCGAAACCGGCCGCCTCCAGTGCCTGCGCATAACGAAGCCGGTCTGATGCACCGGTGCCGCAGGACGCCTTCAGCTTCGTGCCGAAATAGCCTTCCAGGCAGGCCCGCAGTGAGCGTGACCAATCACTGTCCTGCAGCCACAGGGGTGTCCCGTTGGCGACCACGGCGACACCACCTCCGGAGCGGACCAGGGGCGACAGAGCACGGAAGAGCTCCTCGTGCTGCATCCAATGGAGTGCCTGTCCGATGACCGCCATCGCCAACGACCGCTGCCCCAGCAGGTCTCCGAACGCGGGAACATCGGTGTCGGCGCCCAGGACCCACGTCGTGTTCTGTACTCCCTGTCTTGAGGCTCCTTCCCTCGCGAGGCGGAGCATGTCCGGCTCAGGATCCATACCGATGACCGAGCGGACCCGCCGGGCGAGCGGGATGGTCAGCTGGCCCGTGCCACACCTGAGGTCGAGCACCAGGTCGTCGGTGGTCAGCGCGAAGGCTGTTTGCAGCGCATCGAGCACCTGAGGTGGATAACCACGCCTGAACTTCGCGTAGTACTCGGCAACGTCACCGCTGAACCCCATAGTCATAGCGTCCAGCTTGCCCAAAAGCGCGAGCCGAGGAGACAGGCTCACACTGCGAGATCGCTACCGGCTGAAACCAGGAGCAGAAGCCCGGGGCTGGCGACACAGCCAGCAGCTCCTGGCTCCACGCGCCGTCAAAACTCTCATCGACATCTCAGCGCCTCAAGATCAAGAAATGCCGCCCAAACTCACCTACAAACGCCGCTCCAAGAGATCAACGAAGCCAGTGATGGCCGTCACATATGACGGCCATGCGTCACGTCGTGCCGGTCTGTGCGACCCCGTGATGCTGCCGCGGCGGCCCGGCGATCTTTGTCAGCTCCCCATGCCGGATCGTTCGACGCGCGCATGGGTGGTACGCACGCGGAGAATGAAGCAAGGATCTGTTGCCAAGAGCACCACGCCCTCTGCCCTGCAGAGCGGCAGTGGCCCCTTCGCGGAGGTGGTGGCGATGCCGACGTGGCGATTGCGGGACTTTCACGATGACGACCTGGACCGCGCCATCCAGATCTGGGACCAGAACCAGCAGGCGGACGAGGCACCTGCCGTTTTCCCCGTGTCAGAGGTCGTGACCACGGCCAGGGCCGGAGGACCGGCCGTGGTGGCGGTGGTCGGAGACGAGCTGGTGGGCGTCGCCGTGGCGCAGGCCTACGGCGAGCGGGGCTGGATCACCGTGGTGGCCCTGGCCGCGACGTGGCGTAACCGCGGCATCGGGAGCTCCTTGATCGCCGAGCTTGAGCGGCGCCTGCGGTCACAGGGAGTCCGCCGGATCGGCGCGCTCCTCACACTGGGGGCGACGGGAACCGCCGCCTTGGAGAACGCCGGCTACCGCCCCCGGTCCGGGCTCGTCTTCTACCAGAAGGTCGAGCACCTCGGCGCGAGCGACGCAGGCCTCCTCGCGGAACTCGGGGGAAGGATGCTTCCCGGGGGCCTGTGGGACAGCCTCGCGGGAATGGAACGGGAGAAAGAAGCCATCGAGCGGCGGATCGTGCTGCCGCTGGCCCAGCCCGTGCTGGCCGAGCAGTACGGAGTGAGGCCGCCGAAGGCGGTCATCCTCTTCGGGCCTCCGGGCACCGGCAAGACCAGCTTCGCCCGAGCGGTCGCCTCGCGGCTGCAGTGGCCTTTCGTGGAGCTCTTCCCCTCACGGCTTGCGTCGTTCCAGGAGGGAGGACTGGCGACCTCGCTGCGGGAGGCATTCACCGAACTGGCCGAGCTGGAGACGGTGGTGCTCTTCATCGACGAGGTCGAGGAGATCGCCTCCGTCCGGTCCGGTACGGCTGTCGACCCCAGTCACGGCGTCACCAACGAACTGCTCAAGCTGATCCCCGGCTTCCGTGACCACGACGACCGCCTCCTGATCTGCGCCACGAACTCCGTCCGCTCCCTCGACCCGGCGTTCCTTCGGCCTGGCCGTTTCGACTACGTCATCCCCATCGGCCCGCCGGATCCAAAGGCCCGTTCGGCGGTCTGGCGACGCTACCTCGGGCCCGCCGCCACCCATGTCGACCTGCACCGTTTGGTGGAGGCAAGCGCAATGTTCACGCCCGCCGATATCGAGTTCGCCGCTCGTAAGGGTGCCCAGACCGCCTTCGAACGCGAAGTCGCCGAGGGGAAAGGCATCCCGATCGGCACGGAGGACTACCTGCAGGCCATCGCCCAGACCCGTCCCACACTCACCGACCAGGCACTGCAGGACTTCGCTGAGGAAAGCGAGGAGTACGTGCGTATGTGACATCAAGGCACACGCCGGAGACCCGACAGACTGCTTTCAGCGTCGGTCGCCTCCTTCTGCCGGTTCCGCGCCCCTTATCCATGGTCCTTTTTCAGGTCGCACGCCCCGGGCTGGATGCCGAGCTGGTGCGTTGAGTACTCGCCGAACCGATTAATGTGGTCGGTCAGGTACGGCGAGATGTGAGACAGGTTCTCCGGCTCGATCTCCCACCGTTCTTCCACCAGCTGCCGCACGGTCTCCCCCACGCCACGGCGTCACTCGCCACTGCAGTCGTGAGTCGAGTCCCCCAACACACGCTGGCGGGAGGGATGCAACAGCGGCCGGCTCTTCCGCGAGATCCAGGAACGCGGCTACCGCGGCAGCAGCCGCCGCGATAGGCGGAGTTCGGGACGCTGGAACACCCCTGACTATCTGCGCGGCGGAGTCCGCAAAACCACTCGCGAGAGTCGGGCCGCTGCACATCCGGTGACGGCGGCGACTGCAGCGAGAACGACGCCGGCCCAGCCGAGGGGCTCGGTTTCCAGCACCGATCGCAGGAACGGTATGTAGAGCGCGGCCCCGGCGAGCAGGACCGAAGCGAGCACCGACATCGGCAGGAAGAGATTCTGCCGAGTCAGCAGACGCGTACGCAGACCCAGCACGACACCGAGCTGGCTCGCCAGGAGAGCGAGGAAGAGCACGCTCTGCCAGGGCAGGCCCCAGTGCCGGGCCACGACGCCGGCCCCGAGGCTCGACGCGGCGACCACTGCCGCAAGGAAGAGCATCCGATGCCAGGCTCCGCCGCCGAGGATCTGCTGACCAGGCGGCCGTGGGGGCCTGTGCATGGCACCGGGCACCACCGGTTCGGCTCCCATGGCCACACCGGTCAGTCCGTGGGTGAGGAGGTTGATCCACAAGATCTGCCCTGCCCGCAGCGGCAGGGTGAGTCCCAGCAGAGGGCCGGCCAGCATCACGAGAATTTCCGCTGTGCCGCCCGCCAGTCCGTAGACGAGGAATCGGCGGATGTTGTCGTAGACGCGCCTGCCTTCCTCCACGGCCGCGACGACGGTGGCGAGTTCGTCATCGGTGAGCACGAGGTCGGCGGCCTGTCGCGCGACCTCGGTACCGCGCCGGCCCATGGCAACGCCGATGTCGGCCTGCCTGAGGGCTGGACCGTCGTTGACTCCGTCACCGGTCATCGCGGTGATCTCGCCGCGCGATCGCCAGGCCTCGACGATGGCGAGCTTCTGCTGTGGGGTCGTACGCGCGAACACCCTGACCGCGGTGAGGTCGGCGACCCGACCGGCGGCTACATCCGGGCCGGTGACGACGTGCTCGTGCGCGTGGTCTTCGTGGAGCAGGCCGACACGCTTCGCGATCGCCCGGGCCGTGGCGGGGTGGTCTCCTGTGATGAGCACAGGTGTGACGCCTGCCTCACGGCAGGCGGCGAGGGTGGCGGTCGCGTGCGGCTTGGGCGGGTCGCTGATCGCTACGAGGCCGAGCAGACGCAGGCCGGATTCCGCTTCGGCCGGGCGTCGCGGCAGGTCGTCCCGTGTTCCCGAGGCGACGGCCAGCACTCTGTATCCCTGGGCGGCAAGCGATGTCGCTTCCTGCCGGGCGCCGCGGAGCAGATCTGTGGTGTCTGCGAGAACAGTCGTTTGCAGCACCACTTCCGGCGCGCCTTTCAGGCACACGAGTACCTGGCCCGACGGTGTCGTGTGCAGGGTACTCATCCGCTGACGCATGCTGTCGAAGGGCGACTCATCCGTTCGCGGGCGCTCACGCACAAGACGGGCTCGGTCCGCACACCCCGCTTTGGCAGCCGCAGCCAGGAGCGCGGCTTCCATGGGGTCACCGACCGCGGTCCAAAGGTTCTTGTCCGCGGAATCCTGGGGTGGGCGCAGCCCGGCGTCATTACAGAGGGCCGTCACGGTCAACAGTTCACGCGCAAACTCGAGTTCGTCGGAAGTCGGGCGCTTGCCTTCAATCCGGATGTCGCCTTCCGGCTCGTAGCCGACACCGTAGAAGTCGAACGTGCAGCGTGGCGTCCATACGTGCTGGACCACCATGCGTCCCTCGGTGAGGGTGCCGGTCTTGTCGGTGGCCAGCACCGTCACCGAGCCCAATGTCTCCACGGCCGGAAGCCGCCTCACCAGGGCGTGCCGGTCCGCCATCCGCCGCGCTCCCAACGCGAGGGCCAGGGTGACCACCGCCGGAAGTGATTCCGGTACGGCCGCCACGGCGAGGCTGATCGCAGTTACCGCCATCGTGGCGACCGGCACTCCTCGGACAAGGCCGAGCCCGAACACGACCAGACAGAGACCCAGGGTGACGGCGGCGAGGACACGGCCGAGGGCACCGAGACGGCGCTGCAAGGGAGTCGGCTCCCGCCTGCCGTCGAGCTCGGCGGCGATGCGGCCGAGGGCGCTGGCCGTTCCCGTGGCCGTCACGGTTGCCACGCCTCGCCCCCGTGCGACGACGGTCCCCGCGCTGAGCCGGGCGCCGGAGTCCTTGTCCACGGGCACCGACTCACCTGTGAGCATGGACTCGTCGACCAACAGGGCGGAGGCTTCGGCAAGTTCGGCGTCGGCGGCGACGATGTCGCCTTCGCCGAGGACCAATACGTCGCCAGGCACAACTTCTGCGGCGGGAACCTCCCCCGGGGCGAAGTCACGGAGCACCCGGGCGTTGGGGGCGGACAGGGCCGACAGCGCGGCCACGGCATTGTCGGCCCGGACCTCCTGCGCGACACCGACCGCGGTGTTCACGACGATCACCAGCGCGATGACCACCGCATCGGCGTGGTCGCCGACCGCGAGGGTCAGCACGACGGCGCCCAGCAACACAAGGATCAGCGCATCCCGCAATTGCGTGAGCACTCTGGCATACAGCGGGACAGCCCTGGCGGCCGCCACCTCGTTGCGGCCGTACTCCACCAGCCTGCGCGCAGCCTCCGCGACCGTCAGGCCTCTGCGAGATCCCGCGGGAGCGGGCGCCTGCTGAGCGGCGGACGTCGTCATGGCGGTCCTCACACGACGGGAACCGTGATCACCGGACAGTGGGCCCGGTGCAGCAACCCATGAACGACCGATCCGAGACGCATACCGGTGTACCCACCCCTACCGCGCCGACCCACGACCAGGGCGAGTGCGTGCTCGGCGGCACCGGCGAGCTCCTCGACCGGATGCCCGGCCAGCACTTCGTGCCGCAGCACGACGTCCGGGTACTTCTGCGACCATCCGGCTGTCGCCTCCGACAGCATCCGTCGTTGGGCTTGCCGGGCCGCCTCCTCGTCGTGGCGAAGCAGGACCGGCGGCTGCCACACGGAAATGGCACGCAGCTCAGCTCCTCGGAGGTCGGCCTCCTCGAGCGCCAGACCCAGCGCCGCCTTCGACGATTCGCTCCCGTCGATACCCATCACCAGGTAGGACGGCTGCTGTGTCACGTGCTCGGCGTCGCCCACGACGACGACCGGACACTGTGCCTGCGCCGTGACGGGGACCACGAGAGAACCCGCGCTGAAGAACTCAGCTGTGCGGCCCAAGTGACGCGAACCGAGGACGATCATGCGGGCCTGCCTGGACAGTCGGCCCATCACCTGCACCGGAAGCCCCTCGACCAGCTCCGCGGCCGGTTCGACTTCCGCGTGACGCTCCCTGCTCCAAGCGGCGGCAGCGTTGAGGGCATCCGAGGCGGCCTGTCGCAGGGCCACGACGTGGGGGGTGTCGTCGACGTGGTGCGTGCTGTGCTGCGGGAGTACGGCAGCGACGAGTCGCAGCCCGTACCGGCGCCGTCGGGCCTCGTCCACCGCCCAGGCAAGGGGCAGGCGCCAGTCCCGGGCCGGGTCGATGCCGACGGCGATCTCATCGCGTGCGCCCTCGCCCATCACGACTCACTCCTGTGCTCGTCATCTTTGTGGCGCGCAATGAGCTGCACGGGGCAGTGCGCATGGTGGAGCAGGCTGTGCGTTGCCCGTCCGAGTGTGGGTCCGAGGTAGCTGGGCGACCGCCGACCGCCCATGACCAGCAGGTCCGCATGGTGCGAGGCCTCCACCAGGGCAGCACCGACGGACGTGCTCTTCTCGGCGTCCACCTGGACAGTGAGGTCCGGGGACTCCTCGCGGATCTGATCCGCCACGGCGTTCAGATGATGGACGTGCTCGCCCGCGATCTCCTTCACGTCGTCGAGAAAGGTCACGGCACTCCCGGCGGACTGCAGGATGCTCCACACGTGCAACAGCCGCAGCGAGCCCTTGCGAAGCTCGGCCTCACGGGCGGCGTAGCGCGCGGTGTCGAGGTCGTGTTCATCACGGACGGCAGCGAGCACCACCCCCGATTCGGCACCGTTGTCGATGCCTCTGACGACGATGACGGGCGTCTTCGCACCCGCCGCAACCTTCAACCCGACCGAGCCGAGCATGAGTGTGCTGAATCCGCCGGCGCCTCGGCTGCCCACCACGATCGTGCCGTGCAGTCCCGCGGACCGGTGGAGGCTCGGAACCGGAGCGCTGCGGCTGAACTCTGTGTCGACCCGCAGGCCGGGAAACTGTTCCTTCACCGCCGCAGCCGTGGAATCCAGCAGTTCGCGGCCCGCCTGCCGGACGCGCTCAAGACTCTCCACCGAGAAGAAAATGGCCCGGGTGTCCGTATCGGCCCCATACACGATGTGGAGGGGGCGTTCGCGGCGCGCGGCCTCGGCCGCTGCCCACAGCGCTACCTGGCGGGCCAGCTTGGAGCCGTCGACCCCGACTATCACGGAGCCGAGTTCCGGGCTGCTCGTGGCGCCATCCATGCTTCCTCCTCAGAGAACCGCCAAGCGCCCCCACTCTCAGGCTGGCACTACGGACCACCGCAACAAGAGGGCCTCTCAGGGGCCTGCTGGGGGCCAAAGGTCCCATTTCTTGCGAAGCGTTGCCCCACGCCTGAAGGAAGGTCCGGCCGGTGACAGATTCAGACTGTTCGCACCTTTGCCTCTCGTGAGGACCGGCAGATCGTGGATCGCCTGTCGCAGGACGAAAGGGACCGCCTCGCCGGATTCATCACCCACTGTGACCGCCGGGGCCCTGTCCACTCGGGACCGGTCAGCCCCCGGTGAACCCCGGACGGCCCTACCTCAGGAGACCCTGCGACACCCAGGCTCGAACGTAGGACCGATATTCCAGGAGGAGTCATGGACCAGGTGCACGTCCACGCTGCGGAGGGGATCATCCACCTGAAGGACTCCGTCCCCGACGTGCGCCCCCTGAGGGACCTGCTGAGGCGTGTCACACGCACGGTTCTGGGGATTGTCGACGTCACCGCACAGTCCGACGTCGAAGTCCCCTAGGAGGACGACGATGAGGCACCGCACCGTCGCCGACCTGATGGCCCCGACGGCCGTCAGTGTCCGGCGCGGCACCCCGTTCAAGGAGATCGCCCGGCTCCTCGACGAGTTCGACATCACCGCCGTGCCCGTCGTGGACGAGTCCGAACGGCCTGTGGGTGTCGTCTCAGAGGCTGACTTGCTCTACAGACGTGTTGCCGGGAGCGGCACGACCGCCGCGGCAGACATCATGACCAGTCCGGCCATCACCGCCGCACCCGAGTGGAGCGTCGTCCGTGCGGCGCGTGTCATGGGCAGACACTCGGTCAAGCGCCTGCCCGTGGTGGACGCCGCCGGCCGGCTCATCGGGGTCCTGAGCCGCAGCGACCTCGTGCAGCTCTACCTGCGCCGTGACCAGTCGATCCGGGAAGAGATAGTCGAAGACGTACTGACACGAACACTCCAGCTCAGCCCTTCGGCACTGTCCGTCGAGGTCAACGATGGCGTGGTGACCCTCAGCGGCACGGTGGAACGGCGCATGTTCATCCCCATCGTCATGCGGCTGTGCCACAGCGTCGACGGGGTGGTGGAAGTGATCAATCGGCTCGGCTACGAGCGGGACGACATGCCGGTCGGCTCGCCGACGGCCACCAAGCGGTAGGAGACGACCGTGAGGCATCGAAAAGTGAGCGAGCTGATGACCCGGGAGGTCATCACCGTCCCCCAGAACGCCGCCTTCAAGGACACCGTGCAGGCACTCACCGAACACCAGGTGTCGGCAGTCCCGGTCGTAGACTCCGCGGGGCATCCCCTCGGCCTGATCTCGGAAGGGGACCTACTCCAGAAGTCCGCAGGCCAGGGCGACTACTTCCGGTCGCTGCCCGAACGGGAAGCGTTGCAGGAGGACAAGGCAGCAGCGCAGCGTGCCGAGGAGCTGATGTCCGCTCCCCCGATATGCGCCGGACCGGACTGGACCGTCGCCGAAGCCGCCAGGCTGATGGAGGCGCAGGGCGTGAAACGCCTCCTCGTCGTCGACGGGACGGACACGCTGGTCGGCATCGTCAGCCGACGCGACCTGTTGCGTATCTTCCTTCGTGACGACGACGCGATCCGCCACGAGATCATGGTGGACATCCTCGACCGCACCCTGCGACTGGGCCCTGCCGCCATCGCCGTCGAGGTGGCCGACGGTCGCGTCGAACTCCGCGGGACAGTCCAGTTCAAGAGCCTGATCCCGGTCATCGAAAGGCTCTGCCGCACCGTGGACGGCGTGGTCTCGGTACAGCAACTGCTCGGCTACGCCGTCGACGACACCGTAGAGACCTGAGGAGCTGAGCCCCGTGCTGCCGAGCGCCTCCCGCCCACTCCGCTGGTGGGGTACGGAGCCGCGTACGACCCGAGAGTCCATGCACAACTCGAGATGAGCGCGCAGGGCGGTCTGGACGAGATGTTGAAGCCCTGGCGTGAGAAGTACCCCGAAGTCCGCGTCGTAGCACGTGCGATGGTCGGACATGCCGCCTGGCAACTCGTGGAGGCGGGGGCCGAAGCGGGACTGGTCGTCGTCGGCCGACGCATTCGCCGGTCTTCGGTCGGCGCGCACATCGGCCCGATCACTCACGCGGTCCTCCACCACACCCGGGCACCTGTCGCCGTCGTCGCACACCAACAGCTGCCCCGCGGACAGTTCGCCACCGCGGGCACTGGGCGCTGCTGCCTGCTTACCGGTGAGGGATCAGGACGCCCAGAAGCCCGGCACTTGCCTCAGCCCGGTCGGCTACGAGCCCTCCATGTCCAGCCAGCCCGCGTACGGCTTGAGGGATTCCTGATGCGCCGGCGCCCCGACGGCTTTCATATCTCCATAGGCCGTTCGCTTCAGCTGCTCTCCCAGGTTCTCCATGGCCCGTGCAGCGGCAAGTTCGTCTCCGATCTCCGGTACGTCGTCGTCCTGAGGCGCGCAGCGTGCAGTGCCGTGACCGGTGAGCTTGTTCGTGCCGGTGTCCACTTCCAGACGGGCCTTCGTCGTCCGGTCCTCCTCGAAGAGGTAGAGCCGGACCTTCCACTCGGCAGCGTGTGACATGACGTGCCTCCGGTAGGTGTGTCAGGGCTTCGTGCGGTGATCAGCGCGCCGCACCCACCGCCGCAGTTCGTCGGTGCCCCAGACGAGGAAGGGGAAGGTGGCGATGAGGGCGACGACATCGAGCGGCAGAGCGGCGGTGCCGAACAGGCCTTGCATTGGCGGCGCGTACACGAGTGCTGCGGTGAAGGCGAGTTCGAAGGCGATGCCGGCCAGGAGCAGGGGGTTGGTGAACAGGCCGATCTCGCGCAGGGCCGCGTGGTCGGTGCGGGCTGCCACCGCTGTGCCGACCTGGCAGGTGACGATTCCGGCGAACGTGGCCGTGGTGGCGGTGATGTACGCGTGATGCACGGGGTCGCCTGCGCCGGTGGGGGCGCCCGGCTGCCACCCGGCGCGCCACAGCACGTAGAAGAACGCGCCCATCACCAGGACCGCGGACACGGTACCGAGGTAGCACCAGCTGCGGACGAGCATGTCGCGGGAGATGACTCCTTGCGAACTCGGGCGGGGCGGACGGCTCATGGTGCCCGGCTCGGCTCGTTCGCGGCCGAGAGCGAGGGCGGGGAGGGTCTCGGTGCCGAGGTCGATGGCGAGGATCTGGAGGACGGTCAGCGGTAGGGGAACAGCGCCGGCCGACAGCGCGAAGACCAGGAAGGGCACGACCTCGGGCGTGAGGTGGGCGAAGATGTAGACGATGAACTTGCGTACGTTGTCGTAGACGCGGCGGCCGGATTCGATCGCGGTGACGATGGTGGCGAAGTTGTCGTCGGTCAGCACCATGGTGGAGGCTTCTCGCGCGACGTCCGTGCCGGAGAGGCCCATCGCCACGCCGATGTGGGCACGGTGCAGGGCAGGGGCGTCGTTGACCCCGTCCCCGGTCATCGCGACGATCTGGCCGTGGGCGCGCAGGGCGTCGGCCACCTTCAGCTTGGTCTCGGGTGAGGAGCGGGCGAAGACCACTTCGGTGTCGGCCGAGGCGAGGAGTTCGTCGAGTTCGTGGTCGGCGATCGACTCGGACTGTGCCACCACGTGCAGACGGGGCAGGCCGATGCCGACTTCGCGGGCGACGGCTGCGGCGGTGGCGCCGTTGTCACCGGTGACGATGTGCACGCGCAGTCCGGCCTCGTGGCAGCGCCGGACGGCGGCGGCAACCTCTTGACGTGGTGGGTCGTACAGGCCGACGAGCCCGAGCAGGCGCAACCCGGTCTCCGCGTCCTCGCGGCGGCTCGGCACCGCGTCGCCGTCCGGCAGTGTCCGAGCGGCGACCGCCAGGACGCGCATTCCTTCGCGAGCGAGTGCCTCCGTCGCGGCTGCCGCGGACTCCGAACTTCCTTCCAGCGTCTGCATCACAGTCTCCGGCGCACCCTTGACGATGACGCGCGGACCATACGCGGCATCGGCGTGGACGACGGACATCAGACGCAGCCGGGGGTCGAAGCGGAAGAGAGCGCGGCGTCCGGCGTCACGGTCGCCGAGGTCGACGGGAGCGTCGTGTGCGGCGGCGCCTTCGACCAGAGCGATCTCCGTCGGGTCGCCGTGAAGATCGCCGTCTTCGTCTTCGGTGACCGTCGTGCACAGTGCGCTGGTCCGCACCGTGTCTCCGGTCCAGGGGCCGGGCTCTCTTCCGTGCTCCGGCGTCCACACGGCTTGGAGCCTCATGCGGTTCTGGGTGAGGGTTCCGGTCTTGTCCGTGCAGATGACGTTGGTGGAGCCGAGGGTTTCGACGGCGCTCAGGCGTTTGATCACCGCGCCTTGCCGGGCGAGTACACGTACGCCGACGGCGAGTGCGAGGGTGATGGTCGGCAGAAGCCCTTCCGGGACGTTGGCGACAAGCAGGCCTATCGCGAACATGAGAGTGCCGGTCAACGGCAGGCCCACCGCTACACCGGCCACGAGGAACACACCGCCCATGGCTACCGCGACGGCGGCGATGAGCCATGCGACCTTCTTGACCTGCTGTTCCAGAGGGCTGGAGTCGCGCCGGGTGTGCTGGCTCAGTGCGGCGATGCGACCGAGCTCCGTATGGTTTCCGGTGGCGAAGACGATCGCCTGGGCCTGGCCCCCGGTGCAGATGGTGCCGCTGAACACGAGGTTGGGTTCCTGCAGGAACGGCGCCCCGATCAGTCCGGGGCCGACGATGCGTTCGGCCGGTGCGGACTCGCCGGTCAGCATCGACAGGTCCACCTCGATGCCTCCCTCGGTCAGTCGCGCATCGGCAGGAACCTTGGCACCCTCCTCGAGGACGACCAGATCGCCCGGAACCAGTGCTCTTCCCTCCACCGCCGAGGGCCGCCCGTCGCGCACCACCAGAGCATGCTCAGGCAGGTATGTGGCCAGAGTCTCCACCGCCTGCTCGGCCTGCCGTTCCTGAAGGAGCGCGAACGCCGCGTTGACGAGAATCACAGCGACAATGGCCCACCCGAGCACGGGAATGCCCGCCACGAACGCCAGCGTGGCCGCCGCCCAGAGCAGCAGGGCCAAGGGGTGGGCCAGTTGTCGACCAAGTTCACGCCACAAGGAGGTGCGGGCCTTGCGGCGAACCTCGTTGGGCCCGTATACGGCGAGGCGGCGGGCCGCCTCGCGGGCCGACAGCCCACGCGACCCCGTGCCGAGCTCCCGCCGTAGCAGCGGCAAGGGCTCAAGAGGATCCGGGGCCAGGAGCGGTTCCCGGGCAGCGTCCCTGGGGCTGGTGACGGCCTCAGTCATCATCTGCTCCCCGTTGCCTGCGCAGCCTGCCGGACCAACCTGGCTCCACGAGCTGCCACTCGCGGTCCCATTCGGCCAGCCTGCGCGCTTCGACACGGCGGAGCCTGAACCAGATGACTCCGGCGGCAGAGAGGAGGAGAACCCCGAATGCAGCGGTCCCGGTGGCAATGGCGCTGAACGCGATATCCCCTTCCGAACGCGGAGCCGGCGCCTCCCTGCCCGCGTCATCGACCCGGACCAGAACCTTCCCGCCCACCGGCGTACCGGCCGGGACCAGGACCGTGGCGGTGTGCCGTTGTGAGGCGGGATATGCCCAGGCGGCCCGAGCTGTCGCCGCCTCGGTGCTGTCGAACCGCAAGGGGAGTGTGCGGTGAGCCTCAGCGAGCGTCGTCGCCGAGACCCGGTGCCGGTGCAGGGCCTCCGTGTGAGCCGCATGCGTTTCGGTGTGCCAGACCGCGACCCCGATCGCGATGGCGCAGAGTACGGCGATGCACGTTGAGAGCGCGAAGGCTACGAACCAGCCGCCGCGCGTCCGGTCGGCGGCGTGCCGTAGCTCGCCGGATCGGCGACCGAGCAGCCTTCGCAGCGGTCCATTCTCCGGATGAGCGTCGACCATGTCGTCCCTCCGGCCTGTGCCTGGCCAAGTCGCCCCGTGGAGGCCGGCGAGCTCGGCACCGATGTGGTGGGGGCGGCGCCGAACGGTACGTCGCCTCCCTGCCCTCGGCGGCAGCATCGTCCGTGGCATGGCGTGTTCCTCAGCCGCCGGACGACACTTCCACCCGTGGCTTTCGAGGGGAGGCCGGGCTCATCAGATCCGCGCCGTATCGCTTCAGCCCACACGGCCGACGTCCTGACGGCCGAGTTCCGCGAACGGGATGACGCATCGAGTGGTGGCCATGACGTCCTCCGTCGTACGTGAGGTGATGGCGTGCTCAGTAAGGCAGTGGGTGGCCGGACGGGGTGCGCAGGTCCAGCGGCGCAGGCCGGTGGAGCCGCTTCGGCCGGGCCTGGATCCGAATGCGAAGCATCGTCTTCACCTCTTCGCGAGCGGAACCCCGAGCGGTGTCCGGATTCCACGATCACGCCGCGCGGTGCCCTGGCCGCAGTGCCGAGGGGGTCAGGCCGAAGGGGCCGAGTGGGCCGTACCGAAGAGGGACCGATCGGCCCATACCCCCGGAACGTGACGGCCGCGCTTCCTGTGCTGTGGACCTGACGACACCCCCTGCGGTCCCCTTCCAGCCCTCCGCTTCGCTCCTCCAGGCCGCCCGCCGCACGGTCGAGTTGAGGGGCCTGATCCCGCCTCATCAGCAAGGTGTACGCCGCAAGCAGCCCGAGCAATCCGACGCCGACGAGCACCCCCAACTGCGGCCACAGCACATGTCCCTGGGCCAGCACGTCACCCGGCGTGTAGTAGTGGAACGGGCTGATGAAGCGCAGCGATGCCGCCGTCGACCACAGCCGCGTACCACTCGGTCAGCCCGCTCGGTTCGACGGCATCTACGGCACCCATACAACCAGTCCGCCCCCCGCCCTCCTGTGTGCGCCGGGTGACCCAACTCCTCGCGCGTCCCGTCGGTGGGCCGTGGATGTGCACCGGGGCCGAAAGACCCCCCGTCGGGCCCGTGCGGCCCGTGGTGCCGGGTGCCCGGCACGCCCACGCTGGGAGCAGGAGCGATGAAGGGAGCCGGTGCGATGACCACCGCCACGACGATGAACGCGGCGCTGCCCGCCGGGCACCGCGAACGGCTGATGCAGTTCGCCCGTGAGGTTTCCTTCGAGGCCGGGGCCCGCATGTTCGAGGAGGGAAAGCGCGCCGACCGATTCTGGATCGTGCGGACCGGCACCGTAGCCCTGGACCTGCGCGTGCCCGACCGCCGGCCCGCCGTCATCGAGACACTCGGGCACGGCGAACTCGTCGGCTGGTCCTGGCACTTCCCGCCGTACATCTGGCATCTGGGAGCCGAGGCGATGAGCCCGGTGCGGACCTGGGAGTTCGACGCCGAGGCCGTGCGGGCGGCGTGCTCCGAGGACCCCGAGTTCGGCCGGGTGATCGCAGTCTGGGTCGGGCTCGTGGTCGCCGACAGGCTGCATGCCTCCCGAATCCGGCTGCTCGACCTCTACGCCCCTCACGGCAGTGGCGGTCCCGAATGACTGCCGTGACCCGGCATCGCCGCCGTTCCGAGGAGGAGAACATGGACACCAGCCCTCACCATGTGGATGACGTGATGACGCGCGCCGTCATCGCTGTCGGCCGCAAGGCCCAGTTCAAGGACCTCGTCGAACGCATGGAGCAGTGGAAGGTCAGTGCCGTTCCCGTGCTGGAGGGCGACGGCCGGGTGATCGGAGTGGTGTCCGAGGCCGACCTGCTGCCCAAGGAGGAGTTCCGGGACAGCGATCCGGACCGGTTCACCCAGCTGCACCGCCTGGCCGACATGGCCAAGGCCGGTGCGGTGTGCGCCGAGGAGCTGATGAGCGCTCCGGCCGTCACCGTCCACGCCGACGCCACACTCGCCGAGGCGGCGCGCATCATGGCGCTCCGGCACGTCAAGCGGCTGCCCGTCGTGAACGCCGAGGGTGTGCTCGAAGGAGTCGTCAGCCGAGGCGACCTGCTGAAGGTGTTCCTGCGCCCGGACAACGACCTCGCCGACGAGATACGGCGCGACGTCCTCGACGTCCTGTTCCCGGCCCCCGTCGAGCCCGTGCACGTCACGGTGGTCGGCGGCGTCGCGACCCTGACCGGGAGGGTGCAGGACGCGACCCGCATTCCGCTCGCCGCACGCCTGGTGCGAGGTGTCGAAGGCATCGTCGGACTGGACTGCCGGCTCACCACCGACGACGGGACATGAAGCTGTGCGGGGACCTGAAGCTGCGCGCGAGCGCGTAACTTCATCAGCCACTCATGTCACGCCGCCCGCCCGGACGACAGAGCCGACCGCGGGGCGAGACACCTTGTCGTGTGCTGACGGTCATGTGCTGACGGCCGGCCTCAGGGCGTGACGGCCCGGCCCGCGCCCGGTAGGTCGGTATCCGGCAGGTCGGGGTCGAGGTCCGGGTGGCGGGGCCTGCCGACCAGCGCGCAACGCACGTCCACCACACCCGGCACGGCCCGTGCGAGGCGGGTGGCGAGCGGGATGAGGGCAGTTTCGTGGACCCGGCCGGCAAGGGTGACAACACCGTCGTGGACGTCGGACCGGATCGCTGCGGTATGTGTGCCGAAGAGCCGTACGACGACATCCCGCCGGACCTCCTCGCCGATGGCCTCGTCGTCCCGCAGGAAGATCTTCAGCAGGTCGGAGCGGCTGACGATGCCGTTCAGTGTCCCGTCACAGCCGACCACCGGCAGCCGTTTGACCCTGTTGCGCGCCATGACACGGGCGGCATGGGCGAGGGTGGCGTCCGGCGCCACGATGACGGCAGGCGTGGTCATCAGCTCGCCCGCAGTCACCGCGTCCGCCTTGCGAACCTCCGCGAGATCCTGCACCTGCCCGTACCGGCCGACATCTCCCCCGCTGTACTCCTCCTTGGGCAGCAGGTCGGCCTCGGAGACGACGCCGACCACGTGTCCGGCGTCGTCCAGCACCGGGAGGGCGCTGACGCGCCACTCGCGCATGGCCCTCACGATGTCCTTGAAGGCCGCGCCCGTCCGAAGTGCGACGACCCGGGCCGTCATCACGTCGTTCACGAGGATCGGAGTGCCGTTCATGGCATCCTCCAGGGCTCGGGTGCCGTCTCGGACGCTTTCAGGCTGCGGCCTCGAGCCCGTCCGGGCCATGGGCCGAGTGGGCCCGACGCGCTGGACCGCCGGCCCTGCGCCAGGCGTGGACACCTGCCGGCCGACGCAAGAACGGCAAGGCCGCAGCCATGCTCCGGCAGGTGCCCGACTTCCATGACGGCGGACCGGCCCTGGCCTGCCTGCCCTCGGGTGGCCGGAATCCGTACGGCCCGCCCGAGGGGCCAGGTGGCCCCTGGCCACCCCTCCCGCACCGGCACAGGCTGGAATCGGCAGGACTGACCCAGACCTTACGGAGTCATCATGGAAGGCACCCCGCACATCGTCAGCGATGTCATGACGCACACGGTCGCCGCGGTCGGGCGGCGGGCCCCGTTCAAGGAGATCGTGCAGCTGATGCAGGACTGGCAGATCAGTGCCCTCCCTGTGATCGAGGGTGAGGGACGAGTGGTCGGCGTGGTCTCCGAGGCCGACCTGCTGCCCAAGGAGGAACTCAGGGACAACCCTGACGCGGCCTACCTGCAGCTGCGTCAGCCGGTCGACGTGGCGAAAGCCGACGCCCTCGCCGCAGATGACCTGATGTCCTCCCCCGCCGTCACGATCCGGGCCGACGCCACGCTCGCCCAGGCCTCGCGCACCATGGCGCAGGAGGGGGTCAAGAGGCTGCCCGTGGTGGACGAGGTAGGTCTGCTGGCAGGTGTCGTCAGCCGTACCGACCTGCTCAAGGTCTTCCTGCGCGGGGACGACAAGATCGCCGATGAGATCCGGCGCGAGATCGTGTCCTACCTCTTCCCGCCCCCGGCCTCGACACTTCAGGTGGAGGTGCATGACGGAGTGGCCACCCTGACGGGCCGTATTCACGACACCGCCATGGTCCCCGTGGCCGCACGCCTGGTCCGGTCCGTCGAAGGAGTCGTCGACGTGCGGTTCGACCTCGCGCGCGAGACCGCGGAGTAGGTGGGGCTCCCCGCGCCCGGCCCGGCACATGCTGGCCCCGGCAGGTGCTGGCTCCTCTGAAAGTTGACAGTGGGAACACGAAGCGACAGCGGACTCTCAAGGGCCCGCTGTCGCTTCGTGGACACGTCACGTCAGGTGCCATGCCGGATCTCGACGTGCCGGGCCTCTGGCTTCTCGGCACCCAGGCCCACGCTGACGGTGAGCAGGCCGTTGGTGTAGTCGGCCTTGACGTCGTCCTCATCAGCGCCGGACGGCAGTGTCAGGCTGCGGCTCAACTCGCCGTACCGGATCTCGCTGTGGTTCTTGTCCACGTCTCGTTCGATGCGTTCGGCCCGGACCGTCAGCACCCCGTCACTGATCACAACATCGATGTCTTCGGGGGACATCCCTGGCAGTTCGGCACGCATGACGTAGCGGTCGTCATCCATGTAGTCCTCGATACGGACCGCGGGCATCGTGAACTTGCCGGGAATGGTCTCGAACCAGTCCGGCATTTCCGGGAACTGGAACTTTTGCTTGCGTGTCAGTGTGGCCATCGCTCTACCTCCTCGGTGCTCGTCGCATCGGCCGACACCTCCAGTGCACCGCGACCGGTCCCCCCCGCGCTGAGGCCGAACAGCCCAAGCCCGGGGCCCGGAAGTCCCTTCTCTCCCGCGCTTCCGCGACCAGACTGGTGGGAAGGGGACCACGACATCCCGGCGGCGATCACCATGTCCGACGTCACCACCACCGATCTCTACGAAGTGACCATGGCCCTGTCCTACCTACGCGAGGACATGCGGGCCCCGGCCACCTTCAGCCTCTTCGTCCGAGACCTCCCACCCGGCCGCGGCTTCCTGGTCTCCGCGGGCCTTGAACCCACCCTGGACTTCCTCTCCGAATACCACGTCGAACGCTCGGACGTCGAGGAGTTCGCGGCCGCGCTGCATCGCCCGGTCCGTGACCTCGAACCTCTCCTCGGACTCGCCTTCAAGGGCGACGCGCGCGCTGTTCCGGAGGGGAATGTGGTGTTCGCCGGTGAGCCGTTGCTGGAAGTGACCGCGCCGCTGCCGCAGGCCCAGCTCGTCGAGACGTACCTGCTGAACCAGATCTGCCATCAGACGGTGGTGGCGTCCAAAGCGGCGCGCTGCGTCCTGGCGGCCGCCGGACGGCCAGTGGTGGACTTCTCTCTGCGCCGGACGCACGGTCCTTGGGCGGGCACGCAGGCAGCCCGTCTCGGAGCCATGGTCGGCTTTGCGGGAACCAGCAATGTGGCCGCGGCCACAGCCCTCGGCATCCCGGCTTCAGGGACCATGGCGCACTCCTACATCGAGACTTTCGCCGGTGAAGAAGAGGCGTTCCGCGCCTTCGCGCGCTGCCACCCCGGCCCCCTCACCTTCCTCGTGGACACCTACGACACCGAGGTGGGCGTGGGCGTCGCGGCCCGTGTCCTGCGCGACCTCCGGCGCGGCCCCGGCTGCGCGATCCGCCTGGACAGCGGCGACCTCGACTCCCTCTCGCGCCGGTCACGAGCCATCCTGGACGATGCCGGACTGCCCGACGTGCGCATCGTGGCCAGTGGCGGACTCGACGAGTACGGCGTGGCCCGACTCGTGGACGCGGGTGCCCCGATCGACGTGTTCGCCGTGGGCACCCGCGTCGGCGTCGCCGCGGACGCCCCGTACCTGGACTGCGCGTACAAGCTCGTCGAGTACGACGGCCGCCCCGTGATGAAGTTGTCCTCGGCGAAGGTCACGGCCCCGGGCCGTAAACAGGTCTACCGGCGCGTGGGGCACCCGGACGTCGTCGCTCTGTCATGGGAGGAACCGCCGGACTCGGCACGGCCACTGCTGCGCACGGTGATGCGTGACGGGAGGCGAACAGGGCCGCCGGACCGCTGGCAGGACGCGCGCGAACGGTTCCGCGGGGACACCGACGCGCTGCCGCCGTCGGCGCGGCGGATCCACGACCCCGAACCGGTGCGCGCGGACCGGTCCCCAGCGCTGGAGGAACTGACCACGAGGGTCCGCTCGGACATCGAGGCCAGGATTCTCTCGACGGGCGTCACCGCGCCGCCGCATCGAGGGGTCGAAGAGGCAATGACCACACCCGCCTCCACGCGGGAAAGCCACCGTGCGGCGCCAAGGACCGAACCGGCGCCGAGTCGCGCCTCCGTGTACGCCCGTGCTGGGGATGAGATCGTCGTGCGCGGCACCACGGCCGGCGTTGTCACGCGGGACGGCGAAGTCGTCGGCGTTCACCACCGCGACGGCAGCCCGCCCTACGACGTGCGCTGGGCACAGGATGGACGAGTGAGCCTCTATTTTCCCGGGCCGGATGCCTATGTCCGGCACCTGACACGTGAGCCGGTCGCCATGGACACGGTCACCGACGTGCCGTCGGCTCCCGTCACACCTCAGGCGGCCCACGACCATGTCCGGACCGAGTGAACGCAGGCCGTTCCTGGTCGTGTTGCCTTGGATGAGCCCACCGGACCGTCATGAAGGCCGCTCACGCAAGTGAGTGGGAAGGCCGCTTGGGCCCTAGTCCGGCCCGTACGGCCCTGCCACACTGCGGCACGCGGGGCACAAGCTGGAAGCGGGATGCGGACCGAGGTGCTCGCCCGGTGATCAGCTGGGGCGGCAGTCTCCCGGCTGCGGTCGGGCGCCCGGCATGGAAGGGGAGCCACCGTGACTGCGCAAACCATTGATACGAACACTGTCACGACGCTCGTAGCGGACGCCTGTGCGGCGCCCTCGCTGCACAACGCACAGCCCTGGGCGTTCCGTTACGTTCGCAGCACCGGCGTCCTGCACCTGTACGCCGACCTGGCGCGCACCTTGCCACGGACCGACCCGGAGAAGCGAGGCCTTCATCTCGGGTGCGGCGCAGCGCTGCTCAATCTGCGTGTGGCCGCCGCTTCGGCGGGGCTGGAGCCAGTCGTCCGGTTGCTCCCCGACCCGGACGACATGGACCTTCTCGCCGAGGTGCAGCTGAGCGGTACCGCACGCCCTGACACGGCTCTCGCCCGCCTGCGCCCGGCGATCCACCGCCGGCACTCCAGCCGCGTTCCGTACCGTGACGTTGAAATCCCTGCCGCCGTGAGGGAGCGAATATTCGAGGCAGCCCGCGCTGAGGGTGCACAGTTGCTGTTCCCCAGCGCCTGGCACGTGCAGGAGATCGCGGAGTTGGTGCGTGACGCCGAGGGCCGGGAAGCACATGACCCAGAATTGCGCAGTGAAACGGTGCGGTGGACTCGCACAGAAGCGGTCGATCCCGCCGAGGCGGCCGACGGCGTCCCCGCCGAGGCTTTCGGCCCCAGCCAGCTCGGGACCACAGCGCCGGTGCGGGACTTCACCGCCGGCCGTCCGATGCCACAACGTGGCTGGGCATCCTTCGAGAAGAATCCACACGTGGCCCTGCTGGGTACGGATCACGACGGACCTACGGACTGGCTGCGCGCGGGGCAGGCACTGCAGCGTGTCCTGCTGCAGGCGACCATGGACGGCCTCGTCGCCGCGATGACCTCTCAGCCCCTGGAGTGGCCGGAAACCCGATGGGCGGCCCGTGACCCCCTTTCCGCCATGGCCCACGTACAGATGGTGCTCAGGCTCGGCTACGGCCCCGAGGGCCACGCGAGCCCACGGCGACCGGTGGCCGAAGTGCTCGACGTCATCTGAGAAGGGCGGGCCGGCACACCTGCGTCACGGCGTACGGAAGACGGTCGGAACTCGATGGCAAGGAGGAACGGGCATGAAGGTCTCAGAGTTGATGGCCACTCCGCCCGTGTGCGTCGCACCCCACGACTCCCTGGCCGAAGCGACCCGGCTGATGGCCCAGTCAGCCGTCGGCTCCCTCCTCGTCATCGAGGACGGAGCGCTGCGCGGCATCGTCACCGACCGCGACATCGCTCTGCGTGGCATGGACGGTGGCCTGGACCGGGAGACACGGGTCGACGCGGTGATGTCGGCGCGGGTGGTCGTCGTCGACGTCAATGACGACCTTCAGGTGGCCTATCAGACGTTCCGCCGCACCGGCGTGCGCCGCCTACCTGTGCTGAACGAAGGCGAGGCGGTGGGTGTGCTCACGATCGATGATCTCTTCCTCGACGTTTTGCGGCGGCTGGCGGACTTGCTGGGGCCGGTCGCCTGGAGCGTACTGCGGGAGCCGCCCGGACCTCCGCCTGAAGGTGGGGCTCCGGTTCAACCGTGAATCGGCCCCTCGGGAAACAGCCGCTCTGTACGGGGCAGCCCACCGACGGGTGTCACGCCCTCGTAAGCGAGCCGGCCCAAGTCCGGCCGGGCGCCGCCGTATCGGATTCCTCATTCTGCCAATACGTGGCTCATCCGGTGCACGGCGAGGAGAGCGCGGGTCCGCTCCTGCGCAAGCACATCGGCAGGAACGAGACTGAAGCACGATTATCCCGCTCGGGAGGCCGTTCTGGTCCGGTGAACCGGGCGAACCGCCCGTGACGTGGCCTGCCGGTGGCGTCAGCGGCACCGCCCTCCGCTGGGGCCTCATCTCGGCCATGTCGCCCACGCGGTGATCCACCGCAACGCAGCGCCGGTGGCCGTCGTCCCATTCGAGTGACCACGCAACAGCGGGATCCCGGTCACCTTGTCTCCCGACGGCCCGAAGGCACACACCCATAGCCGTCGCCGCCTGCCCTCGCCCGGCCGTCAGTCCGTCCACACGGACAACAGCCGACCATGCCCCCACACCCTCTGTGCGACACCGTCCGTCCAGCCTTGTCGCAGGGCAAACCCCCTGCCATACGGCCTGTCTCCCGGTGGCTCCTGACGGGTCGGTGGCTCCTGACGGTCCGCTCCTCGGTAGAAGTCCAGGAACGCCTCGTCCAGGCCCGCCTCGTCCACGGCCACATCGACCGCGTTGGGCTCGAGCAGCTCACGCAACGTACCGGGGACTTCGCCGGGCGGGACAAGCAGTTCCACTGTGTCTCCTTCCCGGTGGGGCCCACCCGTCGACGCCCCCGGGCTCTCTGCAGCCACCTCGCGGTATCAGCCCGTTCGCTGAGTTCGATGACAACGGGCAGCACTCCGTCACGCGCTCTGCGGCACGATCGCCACCGGACAGTCCGCGTGGTGCAGCAGGGTGTGGCCCACGCGGCTGAGTTGGAGGCCGAAGTGTCCGTGCCGGCGCCGGGCTCCGACGATCACAAGGTCCGCTGCGGCAGAGCGGTGCACAAGCACCTTCCGTGCCGTTCCCTCGACGGTCGCCCGGCACACCTTGACGTCCGGGTGGTCCGCCATGGCGTCGTGGAGCACGGCGTCGAGCCGGGCCGATGCCTGCTCCTCGTGATAGCGCTCCGGTTCGTCGGCAAGCCCGGGGTGGTCCGTGGTCTCGTGCGCGGGGCAGCGCCACGCGCGTACGGCATCGAGAGTGCACCCGCGCGACTCGGCCTCACGGAAGGCGAAGCGCACCGCCTCCTCACCTGTGGCGGGGTCGCCCACACCGAGCAGGATCCGCTCATGCTGTCCATGGAGCCCGGCCGTGTCACCGCGGACCACGATCGCCGGGCATTCGACGCGAGCCGCCACCCCAAGACCGACCGAGCCGAGGAGCAGGCCCACCAGTTCGCCCCGGCCGCGTGATCCCGTCACCACCGCCGTCGCGTTCCGGCCTTCGCGCAACAGCGCGTACACCGCGTCTTCCGGCAGCGACTCGGCCGAGACCTTCACACCTGGGTTGCGCCGCCGGGCCCGCTCCGCGGCGGATCCGACGATGTTCTGCCCCATCACTTGTTCCGAGGGCCGATCCCGGCCGCCCGAGAGAGCGGCGCCCTCGTAACGCTCCCATCTGGAAGCGTGGACGAGCCGCAGAGGCACCCCGAGCCTGGCCGCTTCGTCGACTGCCCAGTCGATGGCCAGAAGGCTCGAATCCGACCCGTCAACACCCACGATCAGGGGCAGTTCCATGCTCCCCACCGCCTTTCACTTCCCTTTCACGACATGCGACGCGCCTCGTGGAGCAGACGCCGTGCGCCGAGTTCGCTGCCGGTAATCAGCTCTGGCTCGATACGGAAGAAGACGTCGTGGCGAGAGGCTCTCCAGGAGCGTGGGCCGGCCCGGCGCAGCCTCCCGTATTCGGCGGGGTCGGTCACCACAGTGGCGCGTCCGGTGACCACCACACTCCATCCGGAGTGCGCGGCCGGATCGACATCGTCCGCCTGGAAGGCGACCACCACACGATCGATGGCGCCCGCAAGCTGTGACTCTGCCGAAGTCCGCACGACCACGGCGAAGTCTGCGTCAAGGCAGAAGGGGACTGGCAGCACCGCGGGAAGGGCGTGGCGCGTGTGGACGATCCGGCCGACGTGTGCCGTGGCCAGGAGCCGCAGGCATTCCTGCCGGTCGAGTTCTCGGACGCCGTCCTCGGAATACATCACCGGGTTCAACTCTCCCGCGATACAGCGGTACAACTGCCGCGCGCTTCGCTCTGTCGGAGTGAGAGCGCCGGGTTCGCGGTCATCGGTCCGGGTCCGCAGGCAAGCGGACCATTGTCGACACCGACGACTTCATCCTTCGCTTGGCACCACGATCCGGCGCCCGCTGACGCTGTCCGGATCGATGCTCACCCACATGTCGCGCTCGCCGCCGGCCCAAGGTTCGCTGTAGGCGAGGGCGTTCAGGCGTCGCACGGTGTCGGCATCCGACACGGCCCGGGCGTGCCCCTGCAGCAGCACACTCCAGCCCTGGCTCAGAGCCTCGTCGATCTGGTCGACCTCGAAGGCCACCTGGGTGCCGATGGCGGTCGCCGGTGTCGCGTCAGGTGCCGTCCTGTAAGCGATCATGCCATCGACGACGCTGTAGTTCAGGGGGACGACGAACGGCCCGGCCGGGCCGTCGATAGCGACCCTGCCGACACCGTGCGTCGACAGTCGCTCCCAGCACTCCTCCACACTCAGCTCGATCAGCTCGGGGTGCCGGGCCGCCCTGCCCATGCCGGGTGCCAGGTCCGCGTCACCGCCGCGCAGGGCCGACAGGCGCATGTCCAGGGCGTCGGCGAGCCGGATCAGGACGCCCATGCCCGGCATGGCGGTGGGCTTCTCCTCCAGGTACTGGATATACCCCGGGGCGGTGCCCGCCCTGGCAGCCGTCTCTTCGCGGGTAAGACCGAGTTCCTCGCGTCGTTGAGCGATGCGACGCCCGATGTCACTCTGTGCGCGGCCCGTCGGTACGGCCTCTGCATGCGGCGTTGCCCTTTCGGACATGGCTCTTCACCTCTTCCTGTCAGGACGTCTTGAGCGTCACTGCGTCGTGCTGCGGCTCGCCGAGGACAACCTTGAGCGCGCCGGTGTCGGCAGCCCGCGAGAAGACGTCGTACGCCTCCTCCATGTCGCCCAGCGAGAAGATGTGGGTGACCAGGGACGACGCGGGCAGCCGGCCGGCGGCCATCATGCGCAGCAGAGTGGGAGTGGAGTGCGTGTCGACCAGGCCGGTGGTGATCGTCACGTCCTTGATCCACAGGTCTTCGAGGTGGAGAGTCGCCGGCTTCCCGTGCACACCGACGTTGGCGACATGCCCGCCGGGTCGCACCATGCGCGTGCACAGTTCAAAGCTCTCCGGCACGCCCACTGCCTCGATCACCACATCGGCGCCCAGGCCCAGCGTGAGGTCCGCGACCAACTGCTCGGCCTCGTCGCCCGGGAGGGCCACGGCGTCGGCACCCAGATTCTTCGCGGCGTCGAGCCGGAACGGGTCGCGGTCCACGGCAATGATCTTCTCGGGGGTGAAGAACCCTGCCGTGGCGATCGTGGCCAGCCCGATGGGACCCGTCCCGACCACGACGACGGTGTCTCCGGGCGCCACGCGCCCGTTGAGGACACCCACCTCGTAAGCGGTGGGGAAGATGTCGGCGAGCAGAACGGCGTCCTTGCTGTCCACCGCGCCGGGCAGGAGGTGCGTGGACAGGTCGGCATGGGGGACGCGGACGTATTCGGCCTGAGTGCCGTTGATCAGATGGCCGAGAATCCAGCCGCCGCCATCCCGGCACTGCCCGTACGTCCCCTCGCGGCAGAAGCGGCATCGGCCGCATGCCGTGATGCAGGAGACCAGGACACGGTCACCCGGGCGGACACTGCGCACGTCGCTGCCCACCTCGACGATCTCACCGACGGCTTCGTGTCCGAGCACCGTGCCGGGACTCACCTCCGGCACGTCGCCCTTGAGAATGTGCAGATCCGTGCCGCAGATGGTCACGGCGTCGACGCGGACGATGGCATCGGTGGCGTCCTCAGTGCCTGGGTCCGGTACGTCCTCCCATGCAGACGTGCCGGAACCGTGGAATACGAGTGCCTTCATGGCGATTCCTCCCGGTGCCTTCCGACTGTCAGTCCTGCCGATGACCGAGGGGCGGCTCTTCTTTGCGCTGCCCCTCCGTCCTGCCGCCTGTTCCGACGGTGGCTCCAGACGCTGGGCGGTTGTCTTGCTCGCAGAGCCTCCTCGTGTTTCCAGCGTGCCTTTGCCTGACGCTCCCCACATGGGCCGGGCGGTCCCCATCAGCAGGCCACGCGGGGCCGTTCGGGCCAACCGCGAAGTCGCAGCAGGCACGGAATCGGCTTCGCCCCTGCGTCGGCGCCACGACCGCCGTGCGGGGCGCGGCGCGGCCGACATGTGGCCGACGCGAAGGGGGCGCCACATGGCCCGGAATCCGGTCTGTTCGGCCTCTGCCGCCCCTGCTCTGCCGGGTGTCCTCTTCTTGTACGGGGGAGGTGACGAGGAGGTGCAACGCCATGCGCAGGCCCAAGCGACTGCGGCGGAGGTGCTGGCTGTGGCGGTGGCGGAGCAATCCGTTACGCCGACGCGACGACGTCGTCGAGACCTGGATCGTCCTCGCCATGTGGGTGGTCATCGGCCTGGGCGGAGTTCTCGTCGGCGTGGTCACCGCCCAGGCCGCCGAAGCGTCGTTCGCACAGCTGCGGCACGACCGGCACTCGGCCCGGGTCGTCCTGGTCGAGAACACCACCCGTGCGGTGCAGACGGGGGAAGGCAACACCTATCGCCACGTTCGGGCGAAGGTTCGGTGGACGGCGCCGGACGGTTCCGTCCGGACCGGCCGCGCCCCGGTGGACGCCGGCCGCAGGGCCGGTTCACGTGTCACGGTCTGGCTGGACAGCAACGGACAGTTCACCGAGAAGCCGCCGGCCGCGAAGGCGGCCGCCGTCGAGGCGGGCACGCTCGGCACGGGAGCCGCACTCGCCTTCGGCGGTCTTGTCTTCGCCGCGGGGCGCCTCGCACAGTGGCGACTCGATCAGCGGCGCTACGACCTGTGGGGTCGCGAGTGGGACCAGGTCGGGCCTCGATGGGGACGCAGGACGACATGACAGCCGCCTCGTTGACGACGGGTGCAGCCGGCGCCCGGACCTGAGGCCGGGGCGCCGGAGGAACATGCGGCAGGCCGCACATCCGAACGGGGCGAGCCCTGCCGGACGCCGTGGCCGGTGCCATGCGGCCCGACCTCAGGGCCGGGTGGCCCATGGCAAGAAGGTCCTGCGCAGAGAGACCTTGGAGCTGGGAGAGCACCACTTGAGGAAGAGGCAGGACGATGAACGCTTCCCCCACCGCCACGATGGAAAGGGCACTGCCCGCCGAATACAGGGAACGGCTGATGAGGGTCGCCCGCGAGGTGTCGTTCCCGCAGGGCAGTCGTCTGTTCAAGGAGGGCGGCCACGCCGACCGGTTCTGGATCATCCGTACCGGCAACGTCGCTCTCGACCTCCATGTGCCGGGTCGCCGCGAAGTCGTCGTGGAGACTCTCACCCACAGTCAACTCGTCGGCTGGTCCTGGCTGTTCCCACCGCACACCTGGCATCTGGGCGCCGAGGCGACAAGCCCGGTTCGGGCCTACGAATTCGATGCCGCCACGGTGCGTGAGCTGTGCCGGGAAGATCCCGCGCTCGCCGCCGCGGTGTCCCAGTGGGTAGGCAGCATCGTCGCCCACAGGCTGCAGTCCACGCGAAAGCGGCTGCTGGACCTGTACGCCCCTTACGGCAGCGGGAGCGCTCTTTGACCACCGCGTTCCCACCGCGCGCATCGTCATGCAGGATCGCGTACAGGCGCCCGCCCCCACTCGCAGGTGGGGGCCCGGCCGCGCGGACCGTTCACCGTGGCGCCCGTCCGAGCTGGGCCGGTCGGCCCTCGTGCATCCGGCCGCCGAGGGATAATGATCGTCGTCAGAGACAACCTGTGGTCCGCCCGGGGAACGAGGGGTCGTCATGGCCGAGGCACGTACCTTCACGGAGCAGAACCCGATCCGTGTCTTCCTGCTGGACGACCATGAGGTCGTCCGGCGCGGCCTGTCCGACCTCCTGAACGCGGAGCCGGACATCTCGGTGGTCGGGGACGCGGAGAACGTGGAGCACGCGCTGGCCCGCGGTCCGGCCCTCCGGCCGGACGTGGCCGTCCTCGACGTCCGGCTCCCCGACGGGGACGGGATCAGCGTCTGCCGGGAACTGCGCAGCCAGATGCCGGAGTTGGCCTGTCTGATGCTGACGTCGTTCGACGACGAGGAAGCCCTGCTCGACGCGATCATGGCCGGGGCATCGGGCTACGTGCTCAAGCAGATCAAGGGTTCCGACCTGGTCTCGGCGGTACGTACGGTCGCCTCGGGACAGTCGATGCTCGATCCCGCGACCACCGCACGCCTGATGCGGTCCCTGCGCGCCGACCCCGATGCCACACCGGAACTCGCCCCCGAGCTGGCAGGTCTGTCACCGCGCGAGCGGGACATCCTGGCGCTCATCGGGGACGGTCTGACCAACCGCGAGATCGGCAAGCGGCTCTACCTGTCGGAGAAGACGGTCAAGAACCACATCTCACGCCTGCTGGCCAAGCTGGGTGTTCACCGCCGCGTCCAGGCCGCGGTCCTCGCCACCCAGCTGGAACAGCACGACACCACAGATCGCCCCATGAAGTGAGCCATGCAGAGGTGAGTTCCACCGGCGTCGAGCCCGCCGGGGCCGGAACCGCCGCCACGCATGGGCTCTCTCGGCCGCCCAGACCCGGGCCGGCGCATCAGCCGGGCTTGACGGGTACCCGCCACGCCAGCCGTGTACCCCCGCCCTCCTCACGCGCGCCGAGCGTGAAGCTGCCGCCGAGCGCGATCGCCCGCTCTTCCATGTTCCTCAGGCCGCTGCGTGCGACGCCGCCGGGCACCCCGCAGCCGTCGTCCGTCACCACCAGCGTCAGTTCGCCCCCGTCACAGCGCAGCCGTACGTCCACGGCCTGCGCTCCGGCGTGCCGTGCCGCGTTGCTGAGCGCCTCCCCGAGCACCGCGACCACCTGATCCGCGATGTCACCCGGGACATCCGTCTCGACGAGCCCCTCGATCCTCAGCGCGGGCCGGAACCCGAGGGAGGCGGCCGACGTCTTCACCAGGTCCGAGACCCGGCCGCGCAGACCCGCGGCGTCCGGCGCTGCCCCGCCGTGCGTACGCAGGCCGAAAATCGTGGACCGAATAATCTTGATGGTGTCGTCCAGGTCGTCGACGGTCCGCGCGAGCCGCTCACTGCCCTCGGGGTGCTCCATGAAGCGCTGGGCGCTCTGCAACGTCATCCCTGCCGCGAAAAGCCGCTGAATGGCCAGGTCGTGCAAATCGCGCGCGATGCGGTCACGGTCCTGGAGCAGCGCGATCCGTTCCGCGTCACGCCGCCGTTCGGCCAGTTCGAGTGCCAAGGCCGCCTGATCCGCGAATCCGAGCAGCGGTCCGGTGTCCACGTCTGCGAACGGCGTCCCACCCGGCACACGCCCCAGGATCAGCACACCGCGCGCCTTCCCACTGGAGCCGAGCGGCACGGCGGCCACCGGACCGAGGCCGGCCCACTGCGGCTCTCCCCCGCCGGTGCGTGAATCGTGCTCGATGTCGGCGACCACGGGTTCGGCCGAACTCAGCGCGGCGCCGACGAATCCGTCCGAGCAAGACATCACCAGACCGTTGCGCCGCTCCGCGTCCAGACCGACCGCGATCACCGGCCGCAGGGCTTCGTCGCCCTGCACCCCCTCGGCGATCATCCCGACGTCCGCGGAGACGATCTTCCGGGCCTGTTCGGCGATCAGTTCCAGCACCTCGTCACTCGGAGCCCCCGTGAGGAGCATGCTCGTGACCTTGCCGCTCGCACGCTGCGAGCGCTCACGGAGCCTGGTCTCCTCGTACAGCCGTGCGTTCTCGATCGCCACGCCCGCCGCCACCGCGAGCGTGGAGAGCACCGCCTCGTCCTCGGCGTCGAATTCCTTACCGCTGCGCTTCTCGGTGAGGTAGAGGTTCCCGAACACGTCGTCGCGCACCCGGATCGGGACGCCGAGGAAGGAGTGCATCGGCGGGTGATTGGCCGGAAAGCCGTACGAGGTCGGATGCTGCGAGAGTTCCGGCAGTCTGAGTGGTTCCGGGTGCCGGATCAGCTCCCCGAGGATCCCGTGTCCGCTGGGCAGCGCCCCGATGGCCGCGCGCTGCTCGTCGTCGATGCCCACCGTGAGGAACTGGGACAGCTTGCGATCGTCACCGATCACACCCAGCGCCCCGTACTCGGCGTCCACCAGCACCACGGCGGCCTCGACGATGCTCCTCAGCACATGCGGCAGGTCGAGCCCCCGCCCCACCGAGAGAACGGCCTCCAACAAGCCGTGCAACCGGTTCTGGGTGCCGCGCGCCGCGGCGATGCGCACCTGCAGCTCGCCCAGCAGGTCATCGAGCCGCAGCTTGGGCAGATACTGCGCGGCGCCCCCTGGCCCTTCTCCGCTCACCGCTTCCTCCGACCGACTCACGCAGACAGGCAGACAGAGAGCAGGACAAAACTCCCTGCCTTCACCGTACTGTCCGGGAGCGCTCGGCATCACGCTTCCATGCGACGAAGCGGCTCGTTGCCGGTCAAACGGGCGCAGTGTTCCGGGACGCACACCGTCCTCTCCCTTCACTCGTCACACCGGCCCTCCGCGAAAGGTGACGCCACATGACGGCGGGTGACGGCGCAGGGCGGGCGCCCTTATGCCGGCGTCCCGCGCGCAGCCCACCTCCGACCACCACCGCGTCGCACGGCTCCACACTCGTCATCGACCGTGCGGTCGGCACTCCTGCGGGCGTCGCCCCGTCATCGCCCCGGCAGGGTGAGCGTGCAGGACTCTCCGGGCGCCACCGAGACGGTGCGGTCCGTGAGGGCGATGCCGATCGGGTCGTGGTCGGACGCCGGCACGGAAACCCGCAGCCGGCCCGCGCTCAGCCGCAGCTGCACACCCCGGTGTCCCCGGTAGCGGAGCGCGAACCCGTACTCGGACAGCTCGGGCAAGGGCACGGGGTCGAACCACAGCGCGCCACCGCGGGTCTCGAGGCCGGTCAGTCCGCGCTGCACGAGGTCGAGGGTGCCGGCCATGGCACCGAGGTGAATGCCCTCACCCGTGGTGCCACCCTGCACATCGGCGATGTCACCCGCCAGAGCCTCATGGACATAGGTCCACGCCTCGGCCCGTCGTGCCCTCGCCAGCACCCACCCGTGGACAAGACTGCTCAGGGTCGAACCATGGCTCGTCCGACGGAGATAGTGATCGACCGTGCGACGCCAGACGGTGTCGTCCAGCTCGTGGCCCAACCGACGGAACAGGCCCGCCAGTTCGGCGGGCGAGAAGAGATAGCCCAGCATCAGGACGTCGGCCTGCTTCGACGCCTGATAGCGGTTGACGCTGTCGCCTTCGGCCTCAAGGATCCGGTCGAGGCGCCGGATGCCACCGTAGCGGTCCCGGTAGGCCCGCCAATCGAGCTCGACCAGATCGCCGTACCCCTCGAACTGGCTGATGACGCCGGCGTGGAACGGCACGTGCAGCCTGCGGGAGACGTCCTCCCACAGGTCGAGTTCGGCGGGCTCGAGCCCGGTGGTCTCGCACAGGTCCCGGCGCACCGGTTCGGGCAGGCCGCGCAGGACGTCGAGAGTGCGGGCCAGCACCCACGCGGCGGTGACATTGGTGTACGCGTTGTCGTCCAGCCCGGGATCGCGGGCGCCGGGATACGCGTCGTGATACTCGTCGGGGCCGACCACTCCCCTGATCCGGTAGCGGCCGAGTGTCTGGTCGAACTCCGCGACGCCGGCCCAGAACCTGGCGACCTGAAGGAGCATCTCGATGCCCTTGGTATGCAGGAACTCCGTGTCGCCGCTCGCCTCGCAGTACTGCCACACGTTGTAGGCGATCGCCGATCCGACGTGGTGCTGGAGCCGTGAGTGATCGGGCAGCCAGCGTCCGGAGCGCGGATTGAGGTGGAGCCGCTGGGTCTCCTCACGTCCGTCGCTGCCGCTCTGCCAGGGATACATGGCGCCGGTGTGCCCGGCATCACGCGCAGCCGAGCAAGCCTGGTCCAAACGGCGGTGGCGGTACATGAGCAGGGCCCGGGAGACCTCGGGGAAGTGCAGGTTCAGATACGGCAGGACGAACAGCTCGTCCCAGAAGACATGCCCGCGATAGGCCTCGCCGTGCAGCCCCCGGGCCGGGACGCCGACGTCGAGGCCGGCGGTGTGCGGGGACAAGGTCTGCAGCACGTGGAAGAGATGCAGTCGCAGCACCGGACCCGCAGGGGTCGGCACATCCAACTCCGCATTGCGCCAAAGCCTTTGCCACGCCGAGCGGTGCGACTCCAGCAGCGTCTCGAAGCCCGCGGCACGGCGGACCCGGTCGACCGCCGCGTGCAACGGGTCGCTGATGGCCGGGTCACGCGAGGTGTGCAGGGCAACGGTCTTGTCGACCGTCACCGTGCACCCGTCGGCCAGGGAGAACCTGAGCACCTGGACGGCGCACGCGTTCTCGTGCGACAGCACCGTCTCCACCTGCGCGTCCGCGACGGTCCGGGCCGCCAGACCGATCCTGATGTCCGAGGTGCTGGTACGGCAGCGCATCCACACGGTGTCGGGCGCCGGCGATCCGGTCCGGACGTGCGTGAGATGGCGATGGGCGAGCGCGTGATAGCGCTCGACTCCTGTGTTGGTGACGGTCCCGTCCAGAGCCGACTCGACCTCCAAGCGTCCCGACCAGCCCTCGGCGGTCACCTGGGTCCGGAGCATGGCCAGATGCGGATCGGCCATGTGGACCACGCGCAGCTGTCGTACGGCGAGGCGCCGACCGTCGTGGTCCTCGTACCGCACGACGCGTTCCAGCGTGCCCGTACGCAGGTCAAGACTCTGGCGGTGGTCGAGGAGCTTATGGGTGTCCGGGGAGAGCCAGGTCCCGGTGTCCGTACGGAAGCGGAGTCGCAGCCAGTTGGGGAGGTTGACCATGTCTTCGTTCTCGACCCTGCGGCCCGCCACGTCCGAGGTGAGCCGGTTGTAGCAGCCGGCCGCATACGTGCCCGGGTAGTGGACGGCGTCGGCGGCGCACTCCGGTGCTGCTCCGCGCGTCGCGAAATAGCCGTTGCCCAGGGTGCACAGCGACTCACGCAGCCGCTCCTCGGCGGGATCGTAGCCCTCGTACTCCAGTGTCCAGTCCCGCATCGTCAGCCCTCCCCCATCAGTTCCGCGAGGTCGTCGACCACCAGGTCCGCGCCGTGCTGCAGCAGCGCGCCCCGGGTGTCGGGCGTGTGAGCGCGGTCCACCCCCACGACGAGGCCGAAGCCGCCGCGCCGTCCGGCCTCGACCCCGGCCAGAGCGTCCTCGACGACGGCGGCCTGCCGGGCGGGGACGCCCAGGCGACGCGCCGCCTCCAGGAAGAGCGCGGGATCGGGTTTCCCCGGAAGGGCAAGGCGTCCTGCCTCCGCGCCGTCCACCAGGACGTCGAAGAAGTCGCGCACGCCCGCGCGCTCGAGGAGTTCACCGGCGTGCCGGGAGGCCGAGGCCGCGGCCAGCGGCATCCCGGCGGACCGCAGGGTGCGCACCAGCCGGACCGTGCCGGGACAGGCCTCGACGCCCTCGGCGCGCAGCCGCTCGGTGAAGAGCGCTTCCTTGTGGGCGGCGACGGCCTGGATCTCCGTGCCGGACGGCCGAAGCCCCCGGGCGCGGAGGAACGCGGCGGCTCCGTCGAGGCGTGATTTGCCGTCGACGTACCGCAGATAGTCGTCGCGCATGTCGAAGGGCGGTTGTCCCTCAGGGCCCCGGGCGCGAAGGAAGCTGTCGAAGGCCGTCTTCCACGCGGCGGCGTGCACCCGCGCGGAGTCCGTGACGACGCCGTCGGTGTCGAAGACCACGGCTGCCGTCCCTCGCAACGCACGGGGCACAGCGGCTGTTCCGCGCCGTTCACCACGCATCGTTCGCCGGCCCTCGAATTGGCTTCGTGCCGCGCGTCGAGTCCGTCATGACGATGAACTCCTTTGCAGGAAAGGGAGCCTTACGCGCTCCAGGCCCAGTCGGCGACCTCGGGCAGGTCGGTTCCGTGCTCGCGGATCCACGCGTGGTGCCGGGTTCGGGCGTCGGCCATGCACTGGCGTACGGCGGCGGCCCGGACAGCGAGGCCGGGAACGCGGTCGATGACGTCCATCACCAGGCGGTAGCGGTCCATGTCGTTGCGGACCACCATGTCGAACGGCGTCGTGGTCGTGCCCATTTCCTTGTAGCCGCGGACATGGAGGTTGCCGTGTCCGGTGCGGTGATAGGCGAGACGGTGGATCAGCCAGGGGTAGCCGTGGTAGGCGAAGATCACGGGTTTGTCCGTCGTGAACAGCCCGTCGTACTCGAAGTCGCTCATCCCGTGCGGATGCTCCTCGCGGGGCAGGAGGCGGGTCATGTCGACCACGTTGACGACCCGGACGGCGAGTTCGGGCAGGTGGCGCCGCAGCAGGTCGGACGCCGCCAGGATCTCCTGGGTGGGGACGTCGCCCGCGCAGGCGAGGACGACATCGGGTTCACGGTCCCCGCCGGCGGACCCCGCCCATTCCCAGATTCCGGCGCCGCGCGCGCAGTGGGCGCGGGCCTGCTCCATGGAGAGCCAGTCGAAGCACGGCTGTTTGCCCGCGACGACGACGTTGACGTAGTCACGGCTGCGCAGGACGTGGTCCGCGACGGACAGCAGCGTGTTCGCGTCGGGCGGCAGGTACACCCGTACGACCTCCGGACTCTTGTTGAGGACGTGATCCACGAAGCCGGGGTCCTGGTGCGAGAACCCGTTGTGGTCCTGCCGCCAGACGTGCGACGTCAGCAGGTAGTTGAGGGAGGCGATCGGAGCACGCCACTCCAGTGCCCGCGACGTCCTCAGCCACTTGATGTGCTGGTTCACCATCGAGTCGACGATGTGGACGAACGCCTCGTAGCACGAGAACAGTCCGTGCCGGCCGGTGAGGAGGTAGCCCTCCAGCCAGCCTTGACAGAGATGTTCGGAGAGGATCTCCATGACGCGGCCGTGCCGTTCCAGGTGCTCGTCCACCTGAAGGATCTGCGCCTGCCAGGCTTTGCCACTGGCCCGGTAGACGGCCTCCAGCCGGTTGGAGGCCGTCTCGTCGGGCCCTACCAAGCGGAAGTCACGGCGGCCGGAAGTCTCCTCCATGATCCGTTCGAGGAGGCTGCCCAGGACGCGGGTGGGTTCGTGCAGGGTGGCACCCGGCTTGTCCACGGGGACGGCGAAGGCGTCGAGGGGCGGGATCGGCAGATCGCGCACGAGACGGCCGCCATTGGCGTGCAAGGTGCCGCCGAGGCGGCGGTCCCCCTCAGGGACACAGGCAAGGACGTCCGCGCCGGGCTGCCCGCCGGAGTCGAAGAGGTCCTCGGGCCGGTACGAGCGCAGCCAGGCCTCCAACTGCCGCAGATGATCCGGGTTTTCGCGTACGCCGGCCAGGGGGACCTGATGGGCCCGCCAGGTCCCCTCGACCGGCTCGCCGTCGACCACCGCCGGTCCCGTCCAGCCCTTCGGCGTACGCAGCACGATCACGGGCCAGCGCACCCGCTCGGCCACGCCGCCCTCACGGGCTGTGCGCTGCATCAGCTCGATGCGATCCAGCGCCTGGTCGAGGGCTCCTGCCATGGCGCGGTGGACCTGGACCGGGTCGTCGCCGGTGACATGGATCGGCTCGTGCCCGTATCCCCTCAGCAGCTCGTCGAGTTCGGGCTCGGGGATGCGCGACAGCACGGTCGGGTTGGCGATCTTGTAGCCGTTGAGATGGAGGATCGGCAGGACGGCGCCGTCGTGGACCGGATCGAGGAACTTGTTCGAGTGCCAGGACGCGGCGAGCGGACCGGTCTCCGCCTCCCCGTCACCGATCACACAGGCGACCAGCAGGTTCGGATTGTCGAAGGCGGCGCCGTAGGCGTGAGCGAGTGAGTAGCCGAGTTCACCGCCCTCATGGATCGATCCGGGCGTCTCGGGTGCCACGTGGCTGGGTACTCCGCCCGGGAACGAGAACTGCCTGAAGAGGCGCTCCATGCCCTTCGCGTCACGCGTGACGTCCGCATAGGTCTCGCTGTAGCTACCTTCCAGCCAGGAGTTCGCGAGAACCGCGGGCCCGCCGTGGCCGGGGCCCCACACGCACAGCGCTTCGAGGTCACGGGCCTTGATGACGCGGTTGAGATGAGTGTGGACGAGGTTGAGGCCGGGCGATGTTCCCCAGTGGCCGAGCAGGCGCGGCTTGATGTGCGCGGGTGTCAGAGGCTCCGCGAGCAGCGGATTGGCCAGCAGGTAGATCTGTCCCACGGCAAGGTAGTTCGCGGCCCGCCAGTGGGCGTCCAGGGTGCGCAGTTCGTCGTCGGTCAGTACCGTGCTGTTCTGGTGTTCGACCTTGGGCATGGTGACTCCGTAAGTCATCGAAGCATGTCATCGGACGGAGGAGGCGGCATGGCCGGCGAGAAGTCCGCGAAGGTGCCGCGCGCGGCGTACGAGCGGGAGCTGCTGCGTCTGCAGACGGAGCTGGTGAAGCTTCAGGAGTGGGTGCGCACCGAGGGCGCCCGGCTGGTGGTCGTCTTCGAAGGACGGGACGCGGCAGGCAAGGGCGGCACCATCAAGCGGGTCTCCGAACACCTCAACCCGCGCGTCGCCCGGACCGTGGCCCTCCCCACGCCGACCGAACGCCAACGCGGCCAGTGGTACTTCCAGCGTTACGTCGAGCATCTGCCGGCTGCCGGGGAGATCGTGCTTTTCGACCGGAGCTGGTACAACCGCGCCGGTGTCGAGCATGTGATGGGCTTCTGCACCCAGGAGGAGTACCAACTTTTCCTGCGCCAATGCCCCGTCTTCGAGCGCATGCTCATCGAGGACGGAATCCTGCTGCGTAAGTACTGGTTCTCCGTGAGCGACGCCGTTCAGCAGGAGCGGTTCAGCCGCCGGCTCGAGGATCCGACGCGGCGGTGGAAGCTTTCCCCGATGGATCTTGAGTCCATCACCCGTTGGGAGGCCTACTCCCGGGCCAAGGACCAGATGCTGGTGCACACCGACACCTCGGACGCGCCGTGGTTCGTCGTGGAGAGCGATGACAAGCGCAGGGCGCGACTGAACACGATCGCCCACCTGCTGGACTCCGTGCCCTACCACGAGGTGCCCCCTCCGGTGCTCGAGCTCCCATCCAGGCCCCCGTCGACCGGCTACGAACGCCCGCCGCGTGACCTGCAGACATATGTCCCCGACCACGCGGCGGGGCTCTGAGCGGGGCACGTGCTCAGCCCCGCTGCGGAACGACGGCGACGGGACAGCGTGAACGGTGCAGCGCCGTGTGCGCGACCTGGCCGAGCCGAAGACCCTGGTGGCCCTGCCGCCGCCGGGCACCGACGACCAGCAGGTCGGCCCGCGTCGAGGCGTCAAGCAGCACCCGGCGAGCGGGCCCCTCGGCCGTCCGCCGACGCAGTTCCACCGACGGGTACTCCGCAGCGAACTGGTTCAGCGCCGACTCCAGGATCTCCACCGCCCGCTCCTCGTGCAAACGGGCGGGTTCTCCCGCAAGCAGCGGATGGTCGGCCGACTCGCGTGCCGGGCAGCGCCAGGCCCGCACCGCGTCCAGGGCGGCGCCACGGCGTTGTGCCTCCTGGAAGGCGAAGCGCAGGGCCTCCGAGCTCTGCTGCTCCTCGCCGACTCCGAGAGCGATCCGCCGGAGCATCCCGCTACTGGCCTGGTTGTCGTGACTGCCGCGCAGCACGATCACGGGGCAGTTCGCGCGGGCGGCCACCGCGAGGCAGACCGAGCCGAGCAGCAGCTCGACGACACGACTGCGGCCGCGCGATCCCAGAACCAGGGCACAAGCGTTCCGCCCTTCGTTCAGGAGAGCACTGACCGCGTCTTCGGGGAGCACCTCGGTGGTGACCTTCAGATCGGTGTCACGGCGCTCGGCACGCCGCGCCGCAGTATCAAGAATGCTGTCCTCCAGCGCCTGTTCCGAAGTCCTGCCGAGGGTCTCGGCGAGCGCCGCTCCCTCGTAGCGCTCCCACAACGACGCGTACACCAGCCGTAGCGGCACACCACGCACTACGGCCTCGTCCGCCGCCCAGTCCACCGCACGCATGCTCGACTCGGAGCCGTCGACGCCCACGACCAGGGGGAGTTCCACGGCCTTCACCTTCCTTCACCGGCGTCAGCGGAGACGCTCAGCACCACGACACATGCCCACATCAGTGCTGTGTCACGAGAATCGCTTCTCCCAGGTGATCACCCATGGGGCGCCACGGCGACAGGGAGCAGTGGCACGGTGCGTACGGCGTAGGTGACCGGCCCGGTGTCGGCGCCGAGTGCACAGCGGCATCCGCGACGGTCCACCACCAGGGAGGCGTTGCAGGCGGCTCGACCAAGTACTCGGCCGGCTTTCCCGACCGGGAGTCCTCGGTGACCTCCACTGTCGCGAATTCTGCCGCCAGGGGCGCAGCGCCTCTGTCACGGCGGCGGCCTCGTCGTCCACGAATCGGGCGCTGACGGTGGGGACCATGGTTCCTACCTCCCAAAGGGACGAGCAGGCGCGACCGGATCTGCTACCAGCCTCGTGCCATGAGCAGCCGTCCTGCAGGGGCCGCAGGGCCCCGGCGTGGGCCGAACGGCCCTCCTCCGGGCCCGGCCAGACCTTTGCAGGCCCGGCCAGCCGATTGCAGTACGGCTCGGCCCCAGGTCCAGGCCTATGGGTGCCGACCACCCCGTCACCTTCGCTGAGCTTCCGCTTCACGATGTGATCACGTCGAGAGGACCACGGCGGCCTGGAGCTGTCCTTCGACGCCGAGCTGCCCACCTCGGGGAACTGGCGGCTGTTCCTGCAGTTCCAGACCGGCGGAAATCTCCACACCGCGGCGCTGACCCTGAACGTCGGCTGACCCTGGCGGGGGGGCGCCCCCATCTGAGTGGCGCCCCACAGCGCCGCCCCCGCCACACGACAGCCCCCGGTGCGACGTGTCGCTGGCCCCATGCCGTGCTCGCCCCGGAAGGCTTCAGAGATGACCCATGCCGTACTGCACGCACTGTCGATCGCGGGTTCCATGACCTGGGAGATCACCTGGGCCCTGATCCTCGGCTTCACGCTGTCCGCCCTCGTCCAGGCCGTCGTCCGCAAAGCCACCGTTGTCACGCTGCTGGGCGACGACCGCCCCCACACCCTCGCCATCGCCGCAGGCCTCGGCGCGGCCTCCTCCTCGTGTTCCTACGCCGCCGTAGCCCTGGCCCGCTCCCTCTTCCGCAAGGGCGCGAACTTCACCGCCGCGATGGCCTTCGAGATCGCCTCCACCAACCTCGTCGTCGAGCTCGGCGTCATCCTCGCCCTGTTGATGGGCTGGCAATTCACCGCGGCCGAGTTCATCGGCGGCCCCATCATGATCGTCGTGCTGGCGGTCCTGTTCCGGCTGTTCCTGCGCGACAAGCTCCTGCGTCAGGCCCGCGAGCAGGCCGACCGCGGAATCGCCGGCTCGATGGAGGGGCACGCGGCGATGGACATGTCCGTTCAGCGCGAAGGGTCCTTCGCCCGACGCCTGTTCTCCCGCGAGGGCTTCACCTCCACCAGCCACGTCTTCGTCATGGAGTGGGCCGCGATCCTGCGCGACCTGGTGATCGGCCTGCTCATCGCCGGCGCCATCGCCGCCTGGGTGCCGGACTCGTTCTGGCGCACGTTCTTCTTCGAGGGCCACCCGCTGGCATCCAAACTGTGGGGGCCCATCATCGGCCCGCTCGTCGCGATCGCGTCGTTCGTCTGCTCCATCGGAAATGTGCCGCTGGCGGTGGTGCTGTGGAAGGGCGGCATCAGCTTCGGTGGCGTCGTCGCGTTCATCTTCGCCGACCTGCTGATCCTGCCCATCCTCAACATCTACCGGAAGTACTACGGCGCAAGAATGACCCTCTTCCTGCTCGGCACCTTCTATCTCGCCACGGTCGTCGCCGGCTACATCGTGGAGTTCTCGTTCGGCGGCCTCGGCCTCATCCCCGATCAGGCAGACGCCAAGGTCCCCATGGAAGGCATCACTTGGAACTACACCACCTGGCTCAACATCGCCTTCCTCACCCTGGCCGCCGCCCTCCTCTTCCGCTTCTTCCACACCGGCGGACGGGACATGCTCCGCATGATGGGCGGCACACCCAGCACACACCACGAACACGACCACGACGACCACGACCACGACCACGACCACGACTGAGCACTACCTTCAAGCCCGGTCCTTTACTGCACTCTCCGCTCCGCTCGTACTCGACTCCGGCTTCACTGGCGGGCCGCTCTGAGCCCGCGGATCAGGGCGCGGACGGAGACGCTGGAGGCCAGCTCCGGGGTGGTGATGTAGCCCACGGAACGGGTCGGGCGCTCGGGTCCGAGATCGGTGATCTCGATGCCGTCCGGTGCTTCGTTCAGCGAGAGTGCAGGCATGATCGCCATGCCGAGACCTCTGCTCACCATTGAGAGCACCGCTCCGTCGTCCTCGGTCAGGACGGTCGCCTTCGGAATCCAGTCCTGCTCGGCCCACCACTGGCGGGTGTAGGAGCCGCAGTTCTCGTGCCAGTCCACCAGCGGCAGGGAGCGCGGGGCGGGGTGGCCGGCCGGGTGCACCAGCGAGTAGGCATGACCCGGTGACCGTCCACCTCGACGAGGACGACGAGGGCACCGGCGAATGACGCATGTCAGACCATGGCGAGCCGGTCCACCAGCAGCTCCACCCTCGGCTCGATGTCCTCCGGCGGCAGCCGTCCCGCCCGGGTCAGGGTCGCCAGGCCGTGCAGGGACGCCCAGAACACCTCGGTGAACAGCCCCGGGTGAACGCCGTCCCCGGCGACCTCGCCGAGGCTCTCCAGCAGGGCGGCGAAGGCGTCCTTCAGAGGCTCCGGGGTGTCCTCTTGCGCGAACGCCAGGCCGCCGTCGAGCTGGAACATGGCGTCGTAGACCGCCGGGTTGCGTGCGGCGAAGTCGAGGTAGGCGCGGGCGAGGGCGGCGACCCGCTCGCGCGGGCTGTTCGCGCTGGAGGCCGCGGCCCGCACCGCCACAGCCATCTCGGCGGCGCCTTCGAGGGCGACGGCGCCGATGATCTCGCGCTTGCCGCGGAAGTGGCTGTAGAGGACGGGCTGGCTGTATTCGATGCGCTCGGCGAGCCGGCGGGTGGTGACCGCGTCCCAGCCCTGCTGCTCGGCGAGTTCGCGGGCCGTCACCAAGATGAGGCGCTCGCGCTCCGCCCGTTCGCGCTGCTTGCGTTCCTGTACCGACATGATTCGATCCTAGCATCGCTAGACAATCGAGCGGCAGCAGTACTAGCATTGCCTCATCAGCTAGCAATGCTAGATCCCAGGAGGGGTCATCATGCTCAACGCACTCGAGGTGTTCACCACCGTGGTCGTCGGCGTGATGGTGGGGGTGGAGTTCTCCGTCGCCTTCGTCATGAACCGGATCTTCAACGCACTCCCTGAGGACAGTGGCCAACTCGGCCGCGCCCACGGGGGCCGGATGCTCGGCGCCGTGATGCCGGTCTGGTACATCGGCTCGCTCGTCCTCGTCGCGGTCTGGGCCATCGCCGGATGGCACCACCACGGCACCGGCCTCGTCGTCACCGCCGGCGCGCTGCTGATCCTCAGCGTGATCATGTCGATCCTGCTGCTCGTCCCGATCAACAACCGGAGCAAGACGTGGACCCCTGACAACCGGCCCGCCGACTGGAAGGAGCAGATGAACCGCTGGGACCGCTTCCACTACGTCCGCGTCGCCGTCATCATCGCCGCCTTCGCCCTGCTGGCCGCCGCTCTCTCCTGAGCCCGCGGGCTCACCGCCCGGCCGTCAGCCGCAACCGCTCGAGCGTGCGCCCGAAGTGCGGTACCGCCACCTCCATCTACATCCAGGACCCGGACACCAACACCCTCGAACTCCGCTGGTATCCCCAGGACGCGGGCGCCAGCGACACCCACTGACCGATGGCGAGAGGAAGTGCCGAGAATGGCCAAGCTGCAGAGTCTCGACCCGCACACGCCGATGTTCGCGCAGTTCAAGGAGAAGACCGGGCCCATCGTCCTGGCCAACACCTTCTTCGTCCCGAAGGAGAGGGCTGAATCGTTCCTGGCCCTCTTTCGGAGGCAGGCCGAGTTCATGAAGGCTCAACCGGGATTCGTCTCCCTGCAGATGCACAAGGGAACGGCGGACAGTCAACTTCTGATGAACGTCGCTGTCTGGGAGTCGACCGAGGCGCTCGCCACGGCGTTCGGCAGCCCGGAGTTCCAGCGCATGGCGGCCGAGTTCCCCGACGACATCGTGTCGTACCCGCACATCTTCGAGCAGATCGACGTATGACACGGCAGTCGTAGTTGGAGGAGGGCAGCCGGAGAAGCCCTGCCTTCCGCCGGGCAGTCACACATGCATGCACCATGCCGGGTCGCCGAGGCCGCCGAGCACCCCAGCACGCGTAGCCCCGTCCCTGAAAAGGAGTCACTATGACCGTGGAACTGAATCACACCATCGTCCCCGCCCGTGACCCGCAAGCCTCGGCGCAGTTCCTGGCTGAAATCCTCGGCCTGAGTGTCGATCCGCCGGTGGCGCACTTCACGCCGGTCACGCTCGCCAACCGGGTCAGCCTGGACTACGACCAGCTGGACGACTTCGAGCCACACCACTACGCGTTCATGCTCAGCGAGCAGGAGTTCGACGCTGCCCTCGCCCGCATCCAGCACGGTGGAATCACCCACTACGGCGATCCCGCATGCCAAGAGATTGGGCAGATTTATCACAGTAAGCGCCCCATAGGCCGCAGGGGCACTTACTTCCATGACCCCGACGGACATCTCATGGAGATCCTCACCCCGGGCGGCGCCGGGTCGTGAGGCCGATGGCGGCCCAGCGGATCATGTCTTCGCTTGTGGCGGGATCGCGTTCGTAGTCGCGACCGACGCCGTGATGTGCGCGGACGGTCCGGTGACGCCACCGGTCGACCTGACGCTGCTGCCCGAACACCGACGGGGGCGCGGCGGGCCGTACGGGGATCTCAACCGGGGCTGCATCGACGTCGACCGGCTGCGTGTGCTGCCGGCCGGGCTGCCACTGCCGCGCTCTCCGGACGGCCGGCTGGTCCTGGCCGTCGACGTGTCACCGTGGCTGCGCTCGGACGTGGCGTGATCGGCAGAGCGGCTCTTCTGTCACGTCCACGGGCGTGACGGGCGCTCCAGCGACCAGTTCATCCCGGCCTCGTCGTCACCGCCGGCGCGCTGCTGATCCTCAGCGTGATCATGTCGATCCTGCTGCTCGTCCCGATCAACAACCGGAGCAAGACGTGGACCCCCGAGAATCGGACCGCCGACTGGAAGGAGCACATGAACCGCTGGGACCGCTTCCACTACGTCCGCGTCGCCGTCATCATCGCCGCTGTCGCCCAGCCGGTCGCCCCCCTCGCCTGATACCAAAGCCGCCCCGACATGCACTGGTTCGCCCCCTGTATGTCGACGGCTTTCACCCCGTCGGGGTGAGCCCGACAGGGCATCGGATTACTGACCCCGCGGGCCGACGCCGCGCCGGTGGCGCACAATCCCCACTCCCCGGGCGGCAACTGGCCACCGAAATCCCGACATTCGGGAATGCATCTGCCGCTCGGATCCCACAAATGCGATCCCGGCAAACCACGCCCCTCGATCAGCCACGTCGCGCGGCCTGATCAGGCCCCACACGACTCAGCAAGCTCCACGAAGCTCACCCAGCTGACGAAGAATCGCAAGGAGAAGAACAATGCCGCTGAAGAAGATCAACACCGTCCTGGCCGCCGCCTTCATCCTCTTCATCCTCTGGTTCGGGGCGGAGTTCATCCTGAGCCCGGAGACGACGGCACCGGGCTTCGGCCTGCCGAGCTGGCCGTCCGGCGACGGCGACGGCTTCCTGATCATCAAGGGAATCCGCGACGTCGTCATGGCCCTGGTCCTGGGCATCCTGCTGGTGACGGGCCACCGCCGGGCGCTGGGCTGGGCGCTGCTGGTGGAGGCCCTCGCCGCGTACGGCGACATGACCACCGTGCTCGCCCACCACGGCTCCGTGGCCACCGCGCTCGGCGTCCACTGCCTGACCGCGACACTGATGGTGGTCAACGGCCTGCTGATAATGCGCGAGACCCGCAAGGTCGCGGCCGCTCCGGCAACGCCCGCCCCGCAGCCCGCCTAACGCCACCTCGGCCCGTGGCCGTATTCGCCTGTCAGCACCCGCCAGGAAAGGCGAGGCGCACGATCTTTACCCCGGCCGACCACGGCCCCGGCCAGCCCTGGCGTCCCGGCACCCCCGTTCCGCTCGCCCTCGCGCCGGACACACCGACTGCCGACATCCGCATCGGGTACGCGCGGCGCTCGACGCTCACCCAGGAACTCCAGTCGCAGCTGGACGCGCTCGCCAAGCACGGCATCCCGCGCGACAAGGTGTTCTCCGAGAAGATCAGCACCCGCGTATGCGTCCGTCCGCAGTTCGAGGCCGCGCTCGCGCCGGCCCGCCAGATCAAGGCCCACGCCCCGCACTGCCGGGTCATCTTCACCGTGTACGAGATGAAGCGCCTCGGCCGCGACGCCGCCGAACTCACCGCGCTCGCCGACCACTTCACCGCCCACGGCCTGGTCCTGGAGATGCTCGCCGGACCCTTACCCGGGATGTACAACCCCAGCGGGCCCGGCAGCCTGCTGTTCGCATTCTTCGCGGCGATGGCAGAAACCAAGCGGGAGAACATCCGGGAATCGACCCTCGAAGGACTCGACGCGGCGGCCCGCAAGGGCAAGCACGCCGGCCGGCCGCCCGTCATCGCCGAGGACATGCTGCACCAGGACCAGGGCCTCCAGTCCGCCGAGGCTGAGTAGCCAGCAAGATCAATCCCTTGGCGCCAATGGCTGTTCCGTTGTTCCCCGGGGCCGGGTCATGACCGTTGCCCATCTGCGCGACAAAGCCGACCATCCCCAGGCCGCATCAGCGCAGGCCAGGGATGTCCGTTGTTTTTCGGCGATTACTACTGGGACCCCGGAGGGCATCACGCTGGAACACGTCAGCCGCGACCGGGAGCAGGCCGACATGCTCGTCGACATCCTTGTGCGGGCGGTGGGTCTGCTCCGGGCGGCCGACTGCGTCAGGCTTGACCTCGGTCACGGGACCGAGCCGGCCTCAACGCTCCGTACCGCCGCTCAGTCCTGGTGCGTCCGCACCGCCCCCGTGCTCCCGTCCACGGTGATGACGTCACCGGTCTCGATCCGCGCGACCGCGTCACGTACGCCGACCACCGCCGGGATGCCGTACTCGCGGGCCACGACCGCGCCGTGGGAGTTGGCGCCGCCCATCTCCATCACGAGGCCGCCCGCGGTGAGGAACAGCGGGGTCCAGCCCGGGTCGGTGGACGGGGCGACCAGGATCTCGCCCGGTTCCAGGCGCGCGCCGACCGGGTCAGTCACCACGCGCGCGGGGCCGGTGATCTCGCCCGCCGACGCCGGGGTGCCGATCAGGTCTCCGGGCGCGAGGGGCGTGGCTTGCGGGTGGTGCGCCTCGGGTTCCGTGCCGTCGGAGAGGAGGACGCGCGGGATGTGCTTGCGGCGCATCTCACGCTCGTACTCCTCTTTGCGCGTGGCAACCTTCCGGCGCAGGTCGCCGTGCGTCGAACGCATCTCTTCGAAGTCCAGGAAGAAGACGTCCTGCGCGGCGTCGACGCGTCCCTGCGCGTGCAGCTCCGTTCCCCGTTCGGCGATGCGCTCGCGGAGGGCCCCGAAGAGCGTGATCGCCAGGTACTTCGGGTATTCGCGCAGGCCGGCCAGCGTCCGGGCGCGGTGCAACGCGAACCGGACCAGGCGGCCGCGCCCCTTCGCCCGCCGTGCGAGCCGGTCGATCATCGCCTCGGCCTCGGACGCTCCGCGCGCGAACACCGCGTCCGGGTGGGCCTGTTGGTCGTCGAGGCGCAGGTAGTTGCGGACGACGCCGATGACGTACGTGGGGTCGTCGGACCAGCGCGGCAGGCCGAGGTCGATCTCGGCCACGGCGCGGTGACCCCACTGGTCGAGGAAGGCGTGGATGCCGTCCTGCGCGGTCTCGGGCAGCTCGCCGTCGCGGTATCTGTCGACCAGCTCCTCGACATCGCACTCCTGGAACTCCCGTACGGTGTCGGCCTGTTGGCGGACCCCACGCGCCAGGTGCCACAGGTCGAGGTCCATCTCAGTGGTGACGTTGTTCGGCAGGCTGCGCAGAATCGTCTGCAGTTCGCCGGGTTCCGTCCGGACGAGCTTGCTGGTGAGCGCCAGCATCGCGAAGCCCACCAGGGCGGTCGGAGCAACTGTGGGAAGCACCGGGACGACGCAGTCGCGCAGCGCCTCCTCGATGGACTTGTTCTGGGCGGCCGCCAGGAGTTCCGTCTCCGTCGTCCGTGCGCGCCGTACCGCCGCCTCGGGGTTGACGAGTGCACGCATCGCGATGGCGGGAGCGTGGAATCTGCGGGCGAGGCGCGCCACCCGCTTGACCGCGGGCCACGGCGACGTCTGTGTCAGACTCAGGCGCGGGTCGTCGTACAGGCCGCGCAGCACCTGCGCCGAACGGGCCTCCATCACGTCGAGCAGGCGCGGGAAGAAGGCCCTTCCCGTCCTGCTGCGCAGGACGTTGGTGACGTCGAGGAAGACGCGGCCCGCCGCTTCGGTGTAGCCGTTCGACGCCGGGTTGCCGATGATGATCTCGCTGGCGGCTCCGGCGATCTCCCGGAACGCTGCGCGCCCGGCCGGGGTGATCGGCCGCTCGAGCCCCTGTGCGAGGCTGAAGCAGAAGTAGACGTGAAAGCCGTCGGAGCCGGAAGGCTCTGGCACCGGAAACAGCGTCGTCACGGGTCGGGACTGGGTGAGGTGCAGTTCGCCCTGCCCGTCGATCGCCCACTCGGTGTCCTGTGGGCTGCCGTAGTGCGCCTGCACCGTGCCGCCGAGTTCGGCGAGTTCGAGGATCTGGCTGTCCGTGAGGCAGGGCGCGTCGTTCTCGCCGATGTCGACCTTCTCCGTGCCGCCACCGTCCAGTGGGCAGATGAGGAACCGCTTGTCACCCAGGCGTCGTTCGACGATCTCGCCGCCGTCGACGATGAAGTGGTCCGGATTGACCGCCCCGGAGACGACGGCCTCACCGAGCCCGGGACTCGCGTCGATGACCACTTGATCGCGCTTGCCGGTGACGGGGTTCGCGGTGAACATCACGCCGGCCACCGCCGATGGGACCATCCGCTGTACGGCGACGGCCAGCTGGACGGAGCCGTGGTCGATGCCGTTGGTCTCGCGATAGCTCACCGCGCGGTCGGTCCACAGCGATGCCCAGCAGTGACGTACGGCGTCGATGACGGCGTCGGCGCCGACGACATTCAGGTACGTGTCCTGCTGCCCGGCGAAGCTCGCGAACGGCAGGTCTTCGGCGGTGGCACTGGAGCGCACCGCGACGGGGACGTCGTCACCGAGTTCCGCGTACGCGGCTAGGATCGCGCCCCTCAGCTCCGGCGGGACGGCTGCCTCGAGGATTCGCTGCCGCGCCTTGTCGGGCCTCACGTCCGCGAGGCCGTCTGTGCCGGAGATCATCCGGTACGCGTCCGTGGTCACGCAGAAGCCCTGCGGCACGGGCAGCCCGGCCCGCGTCAGCTCGCCGAGGTTGGCGGCCTTGCCCCCGACGGCGGCCGGCATCGTGGCGTCGATGGAGCTGAAGTCGAGAACGAGTGGCATGGCTTGCCTTCCTACCTTGGGGTGGTGGCTGTCGGCGATCGTCCTGTGATGCCGAGCCGAGCCCTTATTCATCATGCGATGAATAAGGCGTGGGAGTCAATGCACCTGGCGGATGGGTTCACCGGCCCTGACCTCGGCGGAATGCGCGAGGCACACCACCTGTCCGGTGTGATCGGTGCTCGTGCTGGTACGACTTTCCTACCTGACCACCATGCGGATCTTCGCGTGGCTCGTCCTGCTGTCCCGATCCTCCGCGGCCAAGAACGCCCAGATACTGATCCCGCGCCACGGGCTCGCGGTTCTCCGTCGACAGGTCACCGCACCCAAGCCCACCTGGTCGGACCGGGCGCTGCTCGCCGCCCTGACCCAACCGCTCCCCCGAGCCCTGCGCCGGCACCGGCACCGGCTCGTCACCCCGGCCACCCTGTTGTCCCGGCACCAGCGGCTGGCGAGAAAGAAGTGGACACACCCACCCTCCCCGGGACGCCCGCCCCTGCCGGAAGAGATTCGCGACCTGATCATTAGGCTCGGCACCGAGAACCCCCGCTGGGGCTTCCGCACGGCTCAAGAGATGTCCACAAGCTGGGGTCAAGCCCCACCCTGCTGAATGACGATCGCCCCCAGGAAGCCTGGGGGCGATCGCTGTTCACATGTGCCTGCTGATCAGTTGCCGATCAGTCGATACGGTCGCTCAGGCCCAGTACCTTCGGGAAGTCGCTGGGGAAGTCCCTGGGCATGCCCGGCACGTCGATGGTGCGCCCGTACACGCCGACCAGGAACTCGACGGCGCCGACCGGGAACTCGATCCAGTCGGCGTTGTCCGTGCGGACGACCACCGGCCATGCGTCCGGGTCCGCAGGGCTCGTCTTCCAGTAGAAGGAGTCCCTCGAATAGGACGCCGCCCAGGAGATCAGGCCTCCCGGCTGCGGGAAGGGAACATAGCCCTGGGTGTCGCCCATCTCGTACAGATCCTCAAGGATCTCGTCCTCGGATGCCCATGACGCCTCGGCGCCGGGGGTCGGAGAAGACACCATAAGGAAGTCGTCGACGACCAGTACCGGGTACGCATCCGCCAAAGAGCGGAAGTCCGAGGGCAGCGCCGTTCCGAGAGCGGCCTCAAGGACAGCCCAGTCCACGCTACGTCCCGCCGTCACACGCCACGACGTGATCGCCGGAAGCGCAGCCTCCAACTCTTCGACCCTCAGCATGTCGTCCGCCGATCCGGGCTGTTCACCCAAGTTGTTCCAGCATGTCCATCAACTTTCGGTGTGTGGGGTGCTCCTGGAAGGCCGGGTACCTGCGAGCGATGTACTCCAACGTCTCGCCGGAGAACCTGGAGACGCCGGCCAGGAACTCTGCAATTGTGCAGTTCCCCGCCACCGGGTCCCAAGACCTCGAGATGGTCAGGGTTTCACCACTGGGCGCGAGAACAATCACCACGTCACTCTCCGTGAAGGCGACGCTTCCAGCGTTTCCCTCTCTGATTTCCTGCGAGGAAAGCAGGAGGCAGAACATGAAGTCGAGCACCGGAGTTCCCGGGAACTCCTCGACCCCGAGGCCACCTGCGGCCAGTTGGATATTCGCCCAGAAGTACTCGTAGCGCAGGTCCATTTCACTGGCACGCTCCAACTTCTCACGCTGTTTATCGGTCATTCCCCGCATCGATTCCGGGGCGAAGGTTACGCTGAACATGACTCTCCAAGATGAATTCCGCCCAGCCTCCGGCCGGCCCTCCCATCGCCCAGCCACCTCAGCCGGACCACCCGCACCGAGTCCTGCCGAGCGCACCCATATTCTCCTGGCGGCGGCATTCGATCTCCTCGGCTGCTCGTGCGCCTTGTCGGCGGCTTCGGCCTCGAAGTGCGTGCGGGCCGCTTGCGGCCTGGCCATGCGCTTCTCCCGGCGGTCCAGTTCGGCGGCAGGTCTACGCCCATGCCGTCGACGCCGAACGCTGGTTCTCGGCGGAGTCGGTAGCCTCGCGTCCGCTAGTAGAACCTGGGCCAACGCAGGCGGGCTGTCGACTACTGAGACACGGTCCCGGCAACTGGAGCGTCGTTGGGGGGCATCGCACCCGAACCGGCGACGAAGGCCGAGAACTCCGTCAGCTGCTCGGGGTCGAACGCGCGCTTGGGTATCACGATGGCAAGTCGCGCTGACCAGTGAAGCAGGAAGGCTTCGCGCGTCTCGCGGATCTTGATGATGGCAGCCCACTTGAATTCACCACGCTCAAGGTCCGTTTCGATCGTGAACTGATGCACGGTGAGAAGAAGTTGCGTGGGCTTGCACAAGCGAGCGGCTTGCTTCTTGACGCGCATCCTTGTGCCGAGCGTCAGCAGCAGGACGTACGCCACCCCGACGCCTACGCAAAGGGAGCCGGGGGAATTCGGGCCGTGGTCACCGTCCCCCAGCGTCAGGGCGGTGAGGCCGAGGACGAGAAGCACGGTGGTGACGGCCCACAGGATGATGCGCCTTCGCCGGGCCATCCCGAGGAGGGCACGCCTGAGCTCGCCTGGTTGCAATTCGTAGGACAGGTCGATGTTCACCATGGGCCTCCGGGTGGGGACGATGCGGCATCGTCCCAGCATGGGCGGGATGCGATCAAGATCGGAAACCACCCCGAAATTGTGATCCTCGGACCGGGAGCAAACCCCAATCCTGCTCAATGACGATCGCCCCCAGGAAGCCTGGGGGCGATCGCTGTTCACATGTGCCTGTGGATCAGTTGCCGATCAGTCGATGCGGTCGCTCAGGCCACTACCGTCGGGGCGTCACTCGGGAAGCCCTCTGGCAGGCCCGGCACGTCGATGGTCCGCCGGTACACGCCGGCCAGGAACTCCACGGCGCCAACCGGGAACTCCGACCAGTCGCCGTTGGCTCCACGCACCACCACGGGCCAGGAGTCCGGGTCGGGTGAGCTCATCCTCCAGTAGAGGTAGTCCCCCTCATTGGACTCCGCCCAGCGCAACAGACCACCGGGCCGCGGGTAGGGGACGTAGTCCTCGGTGTCGCCCATCTCGTACAGATCCTGGAGGATCTCGGCCGACTCCCTGGCCCCGGACGCCCATGACGTCTCGACCCCGGGCCGCGGAACGGACAGGAAGAGGAAGTCGTCGATGACCAGCGCCGGATACGCCTCCGCCAGGGACCGGTAGTCGGACGGCAGCGCCGTACCCAGGTCCGCTTCGAGCGCAGTCCAGTCCACGCTACGCCCCGTCGGCACACGCCACTGCGTCATCGACGGAAGCGCGGCCTCCAGCTCTTCGACCCTCAGCATGTCGTCTGCCAATCCATGCTGTTCTGAACCACGACGTTGGTGAACAATGGCCCGTCCTCGGTGTAGGCGGACATGGTGATGCTGTCCGGTATTCCCGTGGTGTGACTGTAGTTGAGCTTCCCTGTGTACTGGACCCACTTACCGGACGCGAGCTGCTTCTCCATCTTGGTCTCGCAACGCCGCATACCACTGGTGTTCTGGCGCCCGAACCCGGTGAAGAGGTTCTCCGAGACCCAGTCGCCACCCATCTTGTCCCCGAGGATGTGCGAGCGGTGGAAAATGGGGTCGCCGTTCAGGTCCTTGTTCTGCGCCGGGTCCGGGAATCCGTAGACGTCCACCTTGCTACTGGTGGACCTCTTCGCCCCCCTGGGCTTGTAGTCACTGGGGCAGATCAGCGCGGTCGCCCCCTGGGAACGGTCCGCCCCGTCCAGCGGCTGGTACTGGAAGCGGGACGACTTGGGCTCGGAGTCACACCGCTGCTTGTTGTTCGAGTCGCCGGGCAGGGGACCGGGACGCGGCCGGGGGGCCGGCTCCGGCTCCGGCTCGGGCTCCGGGTCGTCGTCGCTGTTGAAGAGGTCCTGGATGCTCGACGTGATCGAGTTGAAGGCGGAGTTGAGGGAGTCCGACACGTCCTTGTCGGTCGCGGCCGCGTACGCCACCACCGCGACGACCACGACGACCGCGGCGACGCCTTCGATCGCATCGTCGATGCCGAAGATGTGGCCGTCTATTTCGACGTTGCTCACCGGGTTGCCACCGCCGAAGGCGTAGCGGTTTCCGGTGAACGGGTCGGCGCCGAGGCTCATGTCGGCCAGCGCGCCGGTGTACATGTCCCGGCTGGTGAACCGGTTGAGGCCCGGGCTGTAGTCGCGGAAGCCCATGTCGTACGTGCCGGACTGGGCGTCCCAGCGCTTGCCGTTGTACCGGTACGGGTTGTAGTCCTCCTTGGAGGGGTTCTGGGCGTCGGGCTTGTCGATGCCGGTGAACTCGGAGGTGTCGTCGCTGCCGTAGGCGGTGTAGCCGTAAGTGGCCTTGGTGTCACCGTTCTTGTCGGTCACCGCGTCGACGTCGGTGTGGCTGTTGTAGCTGTAGTACGTGTCCTCGGTCGTGCCGTCGGTGTTCTGCTTGACCTGGGACAGGCGCTCGCCCCACGGGCTGTACTGGAAGGACTTCGACAGCTGACCGGCGACCTTCTCGTCCAGGACCTCGCTGGAAAGACCCAGGTATTCGAAGTCCGTGGTCTTGCCGTCGGCGGTCTTGGACAGAGTACGGTCGAGCGGGTCGAAGGTGTACTTCGTCGACTTCATCGCGCCGGTCCCGTCCATCCTCTGGGAATCGACGACGTGGTCGAAGCCGTCGTACACGCTGCGGCCGACGACCTTTCCGTTGCTGGTGACCGACTCCTGGCGGCCGAACGGGTCGTAGTTGTACTGGAACGCCGTACCCGCGACGGCCGCGCTCTGCAGCCGGTTGCGGTCGTAGGCAAAGGTCGTGGACGTGTCCTTGACCGTCTGGCTGATGACGTTGGAGTTGTCGTCGTGGACGTACGTGTCGGTCGACGCGCCGTTGCCGGTCTTGACCGACTTGGCGAGCCGGTCGACCGGGTCGTAGGTGTAGTTGGTCGTGGAGTCGAGGTACGCCGAGTGGTTGTCGGCATTCATCTTCTTCGCGACGTCCTGCGCCTGGTTGCCGTTGGCGTCGTAGTCGTAGGTGTGCGAGGCCGCCAGAGTGCCGTCGGCCTTCTTCTCCGCGGTGGTCTTGAGTACACCGTCGAGGAAGTAGGTGTTGTCGACCGTGTTGCCGTTGTTCTTGGTCTCCCTCAGGACCTGGCCGCGATCGGTGTACGTGTACGACGTGACCTTGGGAGACGTGTCCGTGGCGGACTTGCCGACCGAGATCGTCTTGGTCAGATCACGCGCGTCGTACGTGTACGCGGAGTACTGGTCCGGGTGGGTGACCGTGAGCGGCTGGCTGCTGGCGTCGTAGCTGTAGGAGGTGGCCTTCTTATCCTGGCCCGCGAGCGACTCGGTGACCTTCTGGATCTGGTCCAGGCCCGTGTAGGCGACGGTGTAGTCATCGACCGGCGCACCGGGGGAGGTGTCGTCGATCGTCGTCAGGTTGCCGTTGACGTCGTAGGCGTAGGCGAACGTGTGCTTCTCGTTGTCCGTGTCGCCCGAGTTGTCGCGGACGAGCTTGACGCCGTCGGCGACGGCGATGCCGGTGCTGCTCTGGTCGAGCTTCAGCGTGGTGCCGTTGCCCTGCTTGAGGCTGTAGGAGCCGAGCGACACCCACGTGCCCGTGCCCGCGTTCTGGTCCTTCGTGACGGCCGGTTCGGTGGTCCCGTCGTGCACGAGCGTGTACTTGGCGCCCGTCGCCGCCCCGGTCACCTTCGGGAACTTCACGTACGCGGTGTACGTGCCGTCCTTCGGGATGTTGAGCGTCCAGGTGAAGGCGTCGGAGCCGGTGCCGGACGCGTGCGTCCGGTGGTCGTAGCCCTGCTGTCCGCTGATGTCACCCTTCGCCCACGTACCCGTGGACGAGGTGTTCTGGGTGTCGGAGTTGTCGACGAGCGGGACCGCGCTGCCGACCGGCACACCGTCGTCCGCCTTCGACTTCAGCTTGCCGTCCGGGTAGAACGACCAGCTCATCGTGCGGTTGGCGGAGCCTCCCGCCGAGGTGCTGGTCCGGGCGGTCTGCCGGCCCAGCTCGTTGTAGTCGTACGTGGTGACGATGTCCCACGGATCCGTCGACGACTTGGTCAAGCCGTTGTCGAAGTACGAGTACGTGGTGTCATTGCGAACCGTCTGGCCCTCGGACGGCGGCATCGAGGTCTTGGAGACCCGGCCCACCGCGTCGTAGGACGTCTGGGTGTAGACGTTCGGGTTGTTGTAGCGGCCGTCCGCCGGGTCGTACGGCTGGAACTGCTTCACCGGGCGGTTCAGCTCGTCGTACTCGGTACGGGAGGCGAAGTCGTCGGCGTTCGCCGTCGCCACACCGCGCGGAGTGATCGCCTTCGTGGTGTTGCCGGCCTGGTCGTACTCGTACTTCGTCGAGCGGTAGGTGATCGGCGTGGTGCCCTCGTGCGGGACCTTGACCTCGGTCTGCTTGCCCCGCTCGTCGTAGGTGATCAGGGTCTCGTTGTTCTCGGCGTCCTTGCTGGCGACGACGAGCGAGTCCTTGTCATAGGTACGCGAGCTGGTCTTGCCCAGCGCGTCGGTGACCGATACGACCCGGTGGTTCAGGTCGTATGCCGTCTTGGAGGTGTAGTCGGCGGGGTCCGTGGTCGCGTTCTTCTTCGGGTCGATGACCGTGACGACGTTGCCGACGTTGTCGTACTCGTAGGAGATCTTGTCACTGGCGGCGTTGACCACCGAGGCGGGCTGGTAGATCGCGTCGTAGTTGTAGGTGGTGACGTAGTCGTTCGGGTCCGCGGTGGTCGCGGTTCCCTTCGGCTGGGTGGTCGTCTTCAGGTTGCCGGCCTTGTCGTACGTGTAGTCGGTCCTGCGCTCGGGTCCGCTCGGTGTGTCCGTGGGGTCCGTCGACGAGACCATCTGGTCCCCGGAGTCGTACGTCGCCGTCATCACCGCACCGTTGGGAGCGGTGGAGGTGGTGATGTTGTCGTTGGCGTCGTACACCGGCGCGGGGCTCGTGATCAGGACACCCGCTGCCTGGTCCTTCGGCACCGTCTTGACCAGGGAACGCCCGTACGTGTCGTACGTCTGCGTGGTCTTCTTGCCCAGCGCATCGGTGACCTGTGTGACCTGGCCCCGCTCGTCGTACACGAAGGCCGTCGACTTCTGCAGCGCGTCCGTCATCGTCGCCGGATAACCGGTGGGACCGAAGTCACTGTTCGTGCTCGCGTGGCTGTTCGCGTCCGTCGTCTTCGTCAACTCCCCATAGGAGTCGTACTCGTACGACGTCGTGTAGTCACCGGCGGTGGCGGTGGACACACCCTTCGGGTCCGTGACCGTCTTCAGGTTGCCGAACGAGTCATACCCGAACTGCCACTTGCGCCCCTCGGGCGAGGTCTTGGTGAACAGGTCGGCCGAGAAGCCGTCCAACCGGGTCTGGTAGGTGTACTGCGACGAGTTCGCCGGATAGGTGCCCGGCGTGCAGTCCGACTGGGGCGGAACCCCAGCCTTGTTGTTCTCCGCGTCACGCGACCACAGCGGGTAGCCCGTCTTCTGGTCGTAGCAGTACGCGGTCTTCGCCCCGTTGTCCTCCTCCAGATATGTGACGTTGTTGTCGGCGTCCCAACTCATGTTGCTGATCTGGGACTTGGCGTTCGTCGTCTGCACCGGGCGGCCGAAGTCGTCCGTCACGTACTTCGTGGCGTGCGACTCGGCGTCGGTGACCGTGGTGTCGGTGAACTTCGCGTTCCCCGCATCCACTCCGTATCCGAAACCGGTCGCTCCGTTGAGACGGTCGGTGATCGTCTTCGTCCACCAGTGGTACTTCGGGTCGTCGCCGGTCTTCGGCGCGAAGTAGTCGAGCTTCGTGGCCTTGCCGCGCGGGTCGTCGACCTGGACCAGCTTGACGTTCTTGTTGCCCTGCGTGGCGTCGTAGGTGAAGGCGAACACCTTCGGCTGGGACGAACCCGCACCGTCAGTGATCTTCGTCAGCAGCGCCTTGTCCGAGTACTCGAAGGTGACCTTGCGGCCGGAGATGTCCGTCATCGACTGGACGTGGTCGGCGACCTTCGGGAACGGCGCCGTCGACTTGTCGAAATAGTCGACGTTCAGCGTCTGCCGGCCCGCGGGGTCGGTGATGTACTTGAGGTACTTGGTCGGCTTGCCGCCGGACTTGTGCTCCTCGTACGTGTACGTCTGCGTGTTGCCGTTCTTGTCGACCGTCGACGTCATGTAGCCGTCGCAGCCGAACAGGAAGCGGGTCCCGTCCGGGCGCGTGAACGTCCACGCGTCGGGGATCGGGTCCTTGTTCGGCGTGCAGTCCAGGCCCGACTTCATCGTGACCTTGTAGTGGACACCCGCGGGCGCCTTCCACGTGCCGTCCGGCTGCTTGGCGAAGACGTGCGTCGTACCGTCACCGTCCGGGAGACGGATCTCCGTCGGGTTCGGGTTCGGGTGGAAGTCCAGCGGTGCGCCCAGGCGAATGGGTCCCGCCGCCTGCCCGGACCAGCCGGCACCGAGCACGGTGTCGGACGTGTCGAGCGAGTTGTACGAGAACCGGGCGAAGGTACTGAGGCCGCGGCCCGGGTTGGTGAACGCGTTGTACGACCACACGCTGTTGCCGGACGCGAGGTTGCTCATCACCGTCGAGCCGGCGCCCGTGTTCTTGCCGGTGTAGGAGTAGAACTTCTCCAGGCCGAGCGAGTCCGACGTCGGGTCCTCGACCGCCACGTTCTGCTTCAGGGACGGGATGCCGCCGGTTCCCGCCGACAGCCAGCTGCCGTCCGAGATCTTGCGGACGTCCCAGCCGAGGACGTAGTCCGTGCGCTTGTTGCCCTCGTCCGAGTTGATCGGCGTCTTGACCTGCGCATGCACCGTCGCCGACTGGGCCGGCTTCAGGTTCGGGATCGCCGTGGACAGCTGATTGCCGCCGGTCGTCATGTCCGTGCCGTCGGGCAGCTTCCAGGTGTACGAGAGCTGCCGCTCACCCGCGAGCCACTCGGTGCCGGTCGTGTTCGTGACCGTCACGTCCACGGAGTACGTGGAGTTCGGCGTCATACGGGCCGGTGTCTGCGGCGCGTAGTAGGTGTTCTCCGACGTCGCATCCACGTAGATCACGCGAAGCAGTGGGCCGAGCTGCTGGTCGGCGGTCTCCGACGACAGGAACAGCGTGCGCTCCTGCGGCCCGGTGCCCGTCTCGTCCTTCAGCTTCAGCAGGGCGCCCTTGTTGCTGGACGGGGTCTTCACCCAGCCCTGCGTGAGCGATGTGGCGTCCCACCAGTGACGGCCGACCTCGGAGACCTGCGCCACCGTGTCGGACACCGTGGCGGAGAAGTCGCCGCCCGGCGCCGTCCACGGGGTGGTCGACGTGGCGTTGTTCCAGGTCGACGTCGTCTCGTCGAAGTCCTTGGTCAGGCCATGGAGTTCGTAGATCGCGCCGTCCGTGCCGGTCGTCGTCTCCGCACCCCACATGTAGAGCTTGGAGTCGAGAACGGTCGCCGTCGCCGGGATCGAACTCGTCGGGAACTTCAGCGCCGCACGCGTCTTGCCGTACGCGCCCGAGTTGTTGCCGACGCTCAGCCACTTCTGCGGCGTGTACGAGAGGATCGTGTCCTCGTTGGTCGTCGGCTGCTGGGACGAGAGGGTGGTGTCGGCGACGCCGCCCGCCGTGCCCTGGATCAGCTTCATCGTCCGGCCGGCCTTCGGCACGCCGACGATGCGTGTGGGCGACCCGATGACGGAGCCGTCCTTCGTCTTCACCGCGATCTGGTAGTAGTACGAGCGGCCGATCTCGTCCGTGGACGAGTCGGGCGTCGGCGTCGCGGTGGTGTCCGTGTAGGCGGTCGCCGCCTTGTCGACCGGGGCCACCAGCGTGGCCGCGTTCGGCGTGAAGACCTGCTGCGTGGAGCGGTGCAGCTGGTACTCGACGATGTCCTGGCCGGTGTCGCCGGTCGAGTTGGTGTACTTCGACCAGGACAGCTCCGGGCCCGTGTCGTGCACGATCGTCGGCGAGTTGAGCGCCGAGCCGACCTTGCCGTACGTCACGGTCAGGCGCGGGTACGAGGAGGTCTCACCGCCGTAGTCGCCGTCACCGGACTCGTACCGCGGACCACCGGTGGGCGTCGCGGCCAGCGTGTCGTCCTGGGCCTGGATCACGAACCCGTTGTTCGTGGCCGTGCCCGAGACCCACTTCTGCACGGTGTCCGTCACCGCGAAGTCGTGCCACTGGTTGTACTCGCCCGTGTTCTTGACGATCTGGGCGGGGTTCACCAGACGGATCGAGTCCGCGATGTTGCGGGTCGTGGAGCTGTTGGTGTCGCCCAGGACGATCTTCCCCGCGTTGCCCTTGGAGAAGTAGAACTGGGTGCTGTTCACCGTCTTCCACGCCGACGTGGTGCCGGACTGGTTGACCGTGCCGGTCCCCGTGCCGTCCCGGTGCGTGATCGTGTACGGCGCCGCCGTCGCCCCGTCCGAGGCCGGCGGGAAGTGCGCCTCGACCCGGTAGGACGCGGTCTCGTTGACCATCGGCTGCCAGGTGTACGACTCGCCCGTCAGGCTGTTCTTGTTGTAGGCGAAGTCGTCGTTGGTCGCCGCGCCGCCGGTCGTGGTGGCCCGGGGCCACTCGCCGACCGCCGCGGTACCGGTGTCACCGTCATCCAACTGCACAGTGGTACCGGACAGTTCGCCCGACAGGCCACTGGTGTTGGACCAGGTGGCGCCCGACTCGGTCCACGGGCCGGTGGCCCGGTGCACCTCCATCGTGACGTCGTTGGCGTTCGTGGTGTGCGCCTGGTCGAAGTACATGCCCAGACGCGCGGAGTCGATCTTCGTGCCGGCCGGTATCTCGTCCAGCGGGAACTGGATGAGCGAGCGGGCGATGCCCGTGTCCGTCTTACCGGCGGACATCTTCCAGGTGTTGTTGAAGTTGGCCGCCGGCTGGTCCGACAGGACCATCGTGTCCTGCGACTGCGACGGGGTCGGCGTGATCGTGATCGTGGGGTCGATCGACACCGGGTACTGCCGCTTCGGCGAAGCGAGCCACTTGGCGTCCGGCGTGACCTCGATGGTCCAGTTCTTGCCGTCACGCTTCAGTTGCTGCTTGACCTTTGGGCTGTACGAGACCCCGTACGGGGAGTCGGCATCCTTGCGGGTGTCCGACATGTAGGCGGCCGGGATCGTCATCACCGGCGTGTTCGGCAGCTCGCCGTACAGCTCGATCGCGCCGTCCTTGCGGGCCTTCGGCGTCAGACCGTCCGCGTCCAGGGTGAACGTGTAGGAGACGGGCCCGTCCGGCGCCTTCGCCAGGACGATGTTCTCCTTCACCCGACCGGGACCGACCCGGTACTCCAGGTCCGCCCCACCGGCCGCCGCGTCCTTGTACGTCACGGCCGAGCCCTTGGCCGTCGGGTCCACCGACTTGCCGGATGCGCCCTTGAGACCCAGCGTCACCGCCGGTCCATCCGCGCCCGCCTGGAACTTCAGCAACTTGTCGGGGTCGGACCCGAACCAACTGCGCCCGGAGTTGGACGTGTTGGCGAAGTCGAAGCCTTTGGCCTTCGTCGCGTCGACACCCGTGTCGATCGACTTCCAGGACTTCTTCTTGCCGGAACCCGAGCGGTGTGCGGTCGGCACCTGGGACAGCTCGGCCTGGATCTGGCCGTTGGACAGCTGCCAGAAACGGGCGTGCTCAGTGCGGCGGGACGTCAGCTCCTTGACCCGCTTGGGTTTGGCGACCTTCTTGCCCTTGGGGAGCTTCTCGCGGCTGGGGATCTCCAGTTTCCCGCCGGTCGGCGGCTTGGCCTGATCCGCGCCGTCGTCGTCCGAGAACCATCCCTTGACGGTGTCGAAGACCCCCTTGTCATCGTCACCCTTCGCGGATGCGGGCGCCGCATACGCGATCTGTGGCAGCGCGGCACTCGCCACCGCCGACACCACAAGGCAGGAGATCAATCTCCCATAGCGGACTTTCACGTCCCGTGCCCTTTCCTTTGCGGCACACCCGCTTTCCGCGGTATTGCCTCCGCGCGCAATGCGGGCATGCCGGATCTCCGAACGGCTAATGCCGTCCGGACGCCTGTTGTGCACCACTCGGGAGGGTCGGTATCTGGGCAGCGCGGATTGACCGACGTACGTCCGGAGGGCCCAGGCCAATGAGGCCTTCCGGGCATGCGTCGGGCGGTTCTGGATTCCTCTTCGTGGGCGGATGATTTCTAGTCAGCCGTACATGACCATGTCAAGGATGGGAATCAAACGGGCAGTTGGGAACCTGGTCGGACAGATCACCTCGCTGGGACCACTGATTTCCCGTTCAGCCCCGGGAAGACGGCCATCACAATTCGCGCCGTCCCATTCGCCCGCTTGTTCCGGGCACTGGAACGGCCGCGCCCCCGTGGGGTATAACCGCCCGGTTCTCCGCCGAGCGCGACGCATTCGCGCGAGGAATGCTCGCCTCACGAAAGCCAGGCCCATGCCACCGTCCGAACAGTCAGAACCGACCGAACCCATGGAAGCGGACGTAACGACCACGGAAGAAGAGGAGGCACCCGGCGAAGCCGCGGGCACCGAGGGCGCGAAGGAGGCGAAGTCCTCGGACGAGTCCAAGAACGCCCAAGACGCCGAGGATGCCGAGAAGGGCAAGGGCGCCAAGAGTGGCAAGGGAGTTGACCGACGTGGCATAGCCGCCTGTGGCGTGCTGCTCGCCGCCTGTGCCGGGCTCGTTCTCTACGGCGTGCTCGACACCGAGGAGAAGCCCGAGCGACACGTTCCGACCGCCTCCGTGACCTATGAGGTGGACGGTGAAGGCAGTGCCGATCTGACCTATCAGGCCCGCAGCGAGGCCGGGACGGCAGTGGCCGTGCGCAAGGTGTCGCTGCCCTGGAGGAAGACGGTGCGTGTGCCGCTCGGCAAGCCGCCCATCGTGACCATCGCCCTCGGCGAGAAGGGCGGGCGGGTGAGCTGCCACCTGGCCATCCGGGGCGAGCACGTGCAAACGGCCACCGCGTTCGGCAAGTTCGGCCGTGCCTCCTGTCAGGGCGAGCTGCCCGCGCCCGAGGTCTCCGAGTCGCCGGTGTCCGCTCAGGGGGAACAGTGATGAACGGAGGAGGCCTCGGCCGTCAGGCCGCCCGTACCGCGCTCGCCGCCGCCGTCGTGCTCAGCGTCATCTCCCTGTCCGGCCGTGCGCAAACCGCCGCGGCGCGGGCCACCGTGCACAAGGGAGCGGTGCACACCATCACGGTCCCCGACGGTGCCCAGCGCGTCCTCGGCGCCCGCTCGACGGAGCCGTTCAGCCTCGGCGACTTCAACACCGCGGCGTCCACCCCCGCCGTGCGTGACTCGATCGCCCAACTCGCCGCCTGGAAACTCGGGTTGTACGGGATCAACCCCGCAGGCAGCATTGTCATGGCGGCCGGTGCCGACAACGGGAAGTTCACTCAGGGCCAGCTGGTGACGATGAACCGGATCTCCGGGCATCGCGACGGCTACCCGACGGAGTGCCCCGGCAACAACCTCTACGGCGACCTGCCCGCCATCCGCACGCTCGCCGCGTCGAAGAACTCATCCGCCAAGGGCGCCGACGTGAACGGCGACGGCCACGCCGACCTGGCCGCCGGCATCCCGAAAGCCACCGCGAACAACCTGGCCGGATCCGGCCAGGTCAGCGTCGTACCCGGCGCCCGGACCTCGCCCTACGCGGCGAACAAGTCCGTCATCACGCAGGAGTCCGAGGGCGTGCCCGGCGGCTCCGAGACCGGCGACGGCTTCGGAGCCGCGACCGCGTACGGCGACCTCGACCACGACGGTTACACCGACCTCGTGGTCGCGTCTCCCGGCGAGGAGGTCACCGCGGGCGCGAGCGACGAGGGCGGCGTCAGCATCCTGCGCGGCACGGCCGACGGGCTCACCGGACAGGCTGGGATGATCAACGAGCCGACGGCGGTGCGTAAGAGCGGCGCGAACTTCGGCTCCGCGCTCGCCACCGGTGACTTCGACGGGGACGGCGGCGACGACATCCTCGCCGTGGCGCCCGGCGCCGGACGCGCCTGGACCATCGACGGGTCCGACCGCGCCTTCTCCACGGCGGCCGCGCTGTCCGACGGGCCCGTACAGGACTCCTCCGTCGCCACCGGGGACTTCGACCACGACGGGTTCGAGGACGCGGCGATCACGTTCCGTACCCCCGCCGGCGAGCGTCCGCTGATTATGCTGCGCGGGTCGTCGAGCGGGCTTCGCACCGCGGAGCCCGCCGTACTCGCGGGCGACGGCGGGCGGTCCCTGGCCGTCGGCGACCTGAACGGCGACGGCTTCGCCGACCTGGTCGTGGGTCGCCCCGACGCGGCAGCCGGCGGCGAGGTCGCCACGTACCACGGCTCGGCGGACGGGCTCACGACGACCGGAGCGGCCGTCATCGCCCGGGATGAGCTCGAACAGCCCGTTGGAGGGGGCGAGTTGGGCGACTCCGTGGCCGTCGGCGAGACGGACGGCGACGGGTACGCCGACGTGCTGGCCGGTGCGCCCGGGGACGACTCCGGCGCGGGGCGGGCGTTCCTGCTGCGCGGTGGCGCGAGCGGGTTGAGCGCGACCGGCGCGGTCGCGTACGTGCAGGGGGCGGGCGGGGTGCCCGGCACCCCCGAGGCGGGCGACCGGTTCGGGTCCGCCGTCACCGTCTCCGATCTCACCGAGGACGGCGTGGCCGACCTCGCGATCGGCGCCGAGGGCGAGAACGCGGGCGACGGGACCGTGATGACCGTGAGCGGCGCGACGGGCGCGTCGTACGGGCCCACCGCGCTCGGCGCGGTTGCAGGTGCGGGTATCGGCGGTGAACTGAGCAGGTGACCCCTGGGCGACACGTCGGCGTCGCCGGAGCCGTCCGAGACGGTCCCGGCCGCCCGCCCGTCGACGGTCGTCGATCCTCCGGTCATCACGCAGGCCGAGTGGAGCGCGGACACGGACTCCAACGGCACGCCCGAGTACGACGACTCGATCAAGGCAGCCGTCATCCCCCAGCGGTACGGTCGCTCCCAGCGCCAGCTCTCGCCGGACGAGGCCGGCCATTGGGGGACCTCGGACACCGGTCACACGGCCTCTTGCGCAACTTCAGGCCTGGAGCACGCAGTTCGAGGCCACAGCTCCGCCCACAGCTGCCCGGCCCGGGCCGGCGCCACCCGCTCGCGCCTCTCCAGCGCATCGAGCAGCGACGAGCGGTCGGGTGTTCGCGGACCCATCGAGCGAACCACTGGTGGAGCCCGATGAGTGTCAGGGGGCTATCGGGTGTTCCGGGTCCGGAGCACGACGGCTTCCTTGTCCGCGTCGATACCGAGCGGGATCTTCCCCTGTCGGTACGGCGCGTCAGCCGGTCCGCGTTCACGCAGCCAGGCCCAGGTATCGGTGACCGTGTCGGCCAGCGGGCGGCAGCGCAGACCGGCCGTGACGGCGCGCGTCGTGGACGCCGACCAGACTCCGGCCATGGCCGGCTGGTCGGGGGCCCAGAACGGCAGTTCGGTCCAGGGTCCGATTTCCTGCTCCAGGAGGAAGTCGTCGTCGGCCCAGGCGAGTTGCGCGCCGGCGCCTGTCACGCGTGCGCAGGTGTCGAGGAGGGTGCCGAGGGTCTCGGTGCCCTGCGGTCCGGCGACGAGGTAGCGGCCCTCGTCTCCCGTCTCGAGGAGCCGGGTGCCGAACGCTGCGATGTCCCGCGCGTCGATCAGCTGGACTGAACGGTCGGGGCCGCCGGGTACGAGGACTTCGCCACCGCGCGCCATGCGTTCCAGCCACCAGAGCAGTCGGCCGGGGACCTCTCGGGGTCCGATGATGAGGCCGGGGTTGAGGATGACCGTGCGGCCCTTGAAATCGGCCTCGACGGCCCGTTCGCAGCCGGCCTTCAGGGCGTTGGGGGGTACGTCCTCGACGGCGGCGTCGGGCGCGCAGGGGTGGCGCTTCGATTCCTCGCCGACGGGCCCGGCAGGCCAGTCGGCGTAGGCGTGGAAGGAGGAGACGAAGAGGTAGGCGTCGGCGTGGCCGCTGAGCGCGCGGGCCGACAGGCCGACGGTGCGGGGGTGTTGACCGCTGGTGTCGATCACGGCGTCCCAGGGGCCGTGTTCCGCGAGCGCGGCGACGTCGGCCGGGTCCTCGCGATCGCCGCGGATGCTGTGCGTGCCGGGGAGGTCCCGACCCGACTTTCCGCGGTTGAACACGGTGACCGTGTGACCGCGTTCGACGGCGTCTTCCACGAAGGCCCGTCCGAGGAATACCGAGCCGCCGATCACGAGAATGCGCATGTTTCGTTCCTTGCCCGTCGAGAGATCGGCCGCCGCGTGGTCACCACAGCCAGCTGTGCCGCGGCCGGGTCGATGTCGGTCCGCGCGCCGAAGCCCGTGCGTGCGTCGGTGATGGCCTAAAGGTAGGCGACACAGCCGGCGTCTGAGGGGGCGGGGCGGGTGGGCAGGGGGTCGAGGGTGACGGTCCAGCCGGTGGCGGTGGCGGCGGTGTGGGCCGGGGTGGGCCGGTGCCGAGGAGGCGGGTGGCGCGGCCGCGGGGTCGACGACGAGGGCGTCCGGGGTGATGCGGCCGTCGGCCTCTTCGACGTGGAACTCCTTGATCGGCAGGGCCGCTTCCTGCGGAGTCGGTCACGTAGCAGACCTCGAAGAGTGTGCGGCCGGGGACGCTGCGGGCTTCTTGAGGGCTGCCGCGGTGGGTGGACGGCCGGTGCGCCGGTCGGAACACCTCGCCGAGTACCGGCTCCCTGCAACCGGCATCGGCCGCACCGATCCCGGGACCAACGACCGCCCGAGGCCCAGGAACAGCCAGCAGTCCTGTACCAGCTCGAGCCCGGGCGGCTCCTGCGCACACGCGTCCTCGGCGGATTCATCAACGAGTACCGATACGCCGCTTGATCTGCAGCGATGACTTTCCGAGCCCCACAGCCGGGCGTGGGACCAGTCCCGGTGCACGGCTGTCACCCAATCCGTTGTCGTGCAAGGCGCTGCGGCCGGACGTCTCACGGCGCAGGAGTTGACGAGCGCAGCTGTTGTCTGCAGTTGTTCTCTCCTGAGCTGCAGCGTGGCCGCCCCGACGGCCGCGGAGCGTGCGGCAGCGGGCCATACGGGCGGGGCCGCTCGGCGAGTTCGTTCAACTACCTGGCCCGCAAGTCTTTTTAACGATGTAAGTCCTGTGCTGTGATGAGCGCCATCGCTGAGGCCGTCCCAGGAGACAACGATGTCAACTCTGTCTGAAGAACGCCCCCATCCCGATCCCCAGACCGACGTCCCCCGCCCCGAGTACCCTCGCCCCGGCTTCGTCCGGGACGACTGGCTCACTCTCAACGGCACCTGGCAGTTCGCCTTCGACCCGGGCGACAGTGGATTCGAACGCGGCCTGGTCCACTCCGAGTTGCCCGAGCGGATCACCGTCCCCTTCTGCCCGGAGTCGGAGCTGTCGGGCATCGGGGACACCGACTTCCACCAGGCCGTCTGGTACCGCCGCACGGTCCGGATCCCCGAGGACTGGCGGGGCCGGCGTCCCGTCCTGCACTTCGGGGCTGTCGACCACGACGCCACGGTTTGGGTCAACGGGCGTGAAGTGGCCCGCCACAGCGGCGGGTTCACCTCCTTCAGCGCCGACCTCGGCGGCGTGGTGAGCGCGGGCGACGAGGCGGTCGTCGTCGTGCGCGCCAGAGACTCCCGACAGGGCCCGCAGGCCCGTGGCAAGCAGTCCGACCAGTACGCCAACTACAGCTGCCACTACACGCGCACGACCGGAATCTGGCAGCCGGTGTGGCTGGAGCCGGTGGCCGACACGCATCTGGGGCGGCCCCGCATCACGCCGGACCTCGCCGCCGGCTGCTTCCACCTCGAACTTCCCCTGTCCGGCAGCCGCGCGGGCCATCGCATCCGAGGCCGTCTCACCGACGAGCTGGGCACCGTGGTCGAGGCCTCGGTCGCGGCCCACCTCGATCTCGCGCCGCGCCTGGTGCTGCCTCTCCCGGAGGAGCGGCGCAGGACCTGGTCGCCCGAGGACCCGCACCTGTACGAGATCCAGCTCGACGTGGTGAACGGCTCCGGCACCGTCGTCGACAGTGCCCGCTGCACCGCGGGGCTGCGCTCGGTCACCATCGAGGGCAAGCGTGTCCTGCTCAACGGCAAGCCGGTCTTCCAGCGCCTCGTCCTTGACCAGGGCTGGTACCCGGACGGTCTGATGACGGCGCCCGACGACGCCGCGCTGGTCCGTGACATCGAGCTGTCGCTCGCCGCCGGGTTCAACGGGGCCCGCTTGCACCAGAAGGTCTTCGAGGAGCGCTTCCTCCACCACGCGGACCGCCTGGGCTACCTGGTGTGGGGCGAGTTCGGCGACTGGGGCGCGAGCAGCGGCCCGCTGAGCGGCGACAACCAGCAGCAGACCGCCGGCTTCGCTGCCCAGTGGCTGGAGGCCGTCGAGCGGGACTACTCGCACCCCTCGATCATCGGCTGGTGCCCGCTCAACGAGACCCGCCAGCAGCTCCACGACCGGCACACCACGCTCGACGACGCGACCCGTGCGATGTTCCTCGCCACCAAGGCCGCCGACACCTCGCGTCCGGTGCTCGACGCCTCCGGCTACTCCCACCGCGTCGCCGAGACGGACGTCTACGACTCGCACTGCTACGAGCAGGACCCCGAAGCCTTCCGGGAACTGATGGCGGGGCTCGGCAAGAACGCGCCGTTCATCAATCCGCAGGACGAGCCGGGCGACACCGAATGGTCGGTGCCGTACCGCGGACAGCCCTATTTCTGCAGCGAGTTCGGCGGCATCTGGTGGAACCCGGAGGAGGCCGCGGCAGCGGGCGGCGAGGACCGGGACGCCTCGTGGGGATACGGACAGCGGCCCCGGGACGAGGAGGAGTTCCATCAGCGCTTCGCCGGTCTGACCGGGGTGCTCCTGGACGACCCGGACATGTTCGGCTACTGCTACACCCAGCTCACCGACGTGTTCCAGGAGCAGAACGGCGTCTACCGCTTCGACCGCTCCGTCAAGCTCGACGTCGAGCGGGTCCGTGCCGCTCAACTGCGCCCGGCCGCCATCGAGTCGGGCGCCGAGGGGGCGGCGTGATGGCCGTTTCCCGCAGGAACCTGCTGCGCGGCGCCCTGTTCGGATCCGCAGCGGTCACGACGGCCCCGGCGCTGAGTGCGTGCAGCTCGATCGCCAGCGCGAGCACCGGCACCATCCAGTACTGGAATCCCTTCACCGGCGGCGACGGCGGCCTCATGAAGGAGATGGTGAGCCAGGTCGAGCGCCGGGTGCCCGGGCTGAAGACCACCACCACGGTCCTCGACTGGGGCGCCTCGTACTACACCAAGCTGGCCATGGCCTCGGCCGGCGGCCGCGCACCCGACGTGGCGATCATGCATGCGTCGCGGTTCGCGGGTTACGCGCCGGGCGGGCTGCTCGACCCGTGGGACATGGACCTCTTCCAGGAGTTCGGTGTCACACCGCGGACGCTCAACCCGAAGACGTACAAGCGCGGCACTTACCAGGGCGCTCAGTACGCGCTGCCGCTCGACACCCACCCCTTCGTCGTCTTCTACGACAAGGAGGTGATGGACAAGGCCGAACTGGTCGACAGCGACGGCAAGTTGCTGCCATTCGCGGGGCCCGAGGGCTATCTGGACGCGGCCAAGCGGCTGCGGTCCGTCAACAAGGGCGGGCTCGGCCCGGTGTACGGGCACGTCAACGACACGGCCCAGAACTGGCGGATGTTCTGGTCCCTGTTCACACAGACGGGCGGCGAGTTCGACCTGTCCGGCAAGAAGGCCGCCATCGACCGGGACGCCGCCGTGAAGGTCATCACCTTCATGCAGCAGCTGACCGCGCCCCAGTGCCGGACCATGGACCCCGCCACCTCCGTGGGCTCCTTCGCCAGTCGCAAGGCCCCGTTCATCTTCACCGGCGAGTGGGACTCGGCCGCGTTCAGCCAGATCAAGGGGATCGAGCTGGGCGCCGCGCCCTTCCCGCAGATCTACGACAGGCCCGCGTCCTGGGCCGACAGCCACATGTTCGTCCTGCCGCACCAGGACAACCCCGATCCGGAGCGGCGGCGTACCACGCACCGCCCCCGGCATGGTCGGGTACTTGTCCAGGTAGGCCACGTGCGCGTCGTCCTCGTAGACCGTTTCGTGCCGGTGCTCCGGGTCCCCCGCGACGTAGGCGCAGATGTAGCAGGGGCCGGTGCGCGCACGGGCGACGTACGCGTCAAGGTCCATGTCCTCCCGTTTCAACCGCTCACCCTTCCGCGGGAAGCCGCGCGCTGATGGTCTGCTCCAGCTCCGTCATCGTGCGGCCGAAGGCGGCCCGCAGGTCCACGTCGTAACGGTGCGCCAGGATCAGCACGGACCACAGGCAGTCGGTCAGTTCGTGCTCGAGCGCCTGCCGCCCGCCGGGCATCTCCCGGGCGCCTTCCTCGGCCATCACCAGTTTGGCGGGGTCTCCGACGTCGCCCATGAAGCCGAGCATGAACTCCTCGCGGGTCCGCACCCGCCCTCGTTCGTGCAGGTTCAGCTCGTCGTACAGGTCGTGGATCCGTCGTGCTCGCTGCAGCAGCTCGTCGAGCTCGGCCACAGACACCTCCCGCTCATCGGGTCTAGTGACGATGCGTGGCGTCCGCGTGCCGGGGGTCCGCGGGGTGCTCGAAGCCGGGCATCAGGGTCACCGATTCGGCGTGGCGGCGTTCCAGCCACAGTGTGAAATGGCGGTCGGCGGCTGCCTGGTGGAGTTCGTCCTCGATGGCGAGGCGCGCCGCTTCGAAGGGGCCGGGGTGCAGGTCGCGGTTGCGGGCGTAGTAGTCGCGGACTGCGGACTCCGGCACGGCGACGTCGGCGGTGACCTGGGCCCGTACCGCGGAGGCCACCGGCAGCGACGTCAGGACCGCCGCCGCCACGCCGCCCATCCGCAAGGCGTCGACCAGGCTCAACTCACCCTTGCTGTCCAGTGGTTGAAGTGGCAGGTTCAGCATCGCCGCCTCCTCTTCGACGACCGCCTCGTACGTCATGACCTGGACCACCCAGCGGCGCAGGTTGCGCGCGTCCGCTGTTCCGGGGCGGGGCAGGCGGGGGGCCAGGGGGCCGCTTCGGAGTGTGGCCACTCTGGCCTCCACCTCGGCCTCGCCGAGGGTCCGGTCACCGACGACGGCCGCGATGTGAGTGTGTGTCACGGGGCGACCTCGATCTCGACCGCCTCGGTGTAGTGCAGATGGCCCGCGGCGGCCAGTTTGACGACCGCCCACCAGCGGCCGGGCCGGGTGCCGGCGGGGACGGACACCGGGAAGCTCAGAGTGTGCTCCCCCCGCGCCGGTACCTCCGCGCCCGTGTTCCACCGCGGGAACAGGTCGAACGTCTGCCAGGGGCTGATGAGCTGGGCCTGGACGTGGACCGGTGTGCGGGCGTCCGATGTCAGGTGGACGTCGAGCGTGCCCGCCTCTCCCGGGGCCAGGCGCAGGGCCGTCGTCCGGAGGGTCGCCACCGGCTCGGCCGGCGGCGCCTCGCCGATCCGGACGCGGGTCACGTCCTCGAAGGTCTGTCCGTCGTACGTCGTGCGCGCCCGCAGCCAGTACGTTCCCGGTTCCGCCGACGGGGGTGGCGTGACACGCGTCTCGCGTGCGAGGTGGCCGCCCGGCTCGAGGTCGTACGGCACCGCTGTCGTGTCCGCCGACCAGCCCTCCGGGAGCAGGAGCTGGACCTCTCCGGCGGTGGATGCCTCAGTGAGGCTCGAAGCCACGGTGAGCGTGACGTCGCCCGCGCCGTGCAGCACCTGCGGGTGCAGATGGACGGCCACGGGCAGGTTCCCGGCCGGGGCCGGGCCGGTGTTGTGCAGCCAGTAGCGGGTGAACACCGGCTGGTCGGGCTCGCGGCCCGGCTCCACCCCGCCACGCCGCTCGGAGAGTGGGGCGACGACCGTCGCGATGTCCATGCCGCCGAGGTCGACGGTGAGTCCGGCGAGGGGTGCTTCCGGGCGCTCCAGCAGGGTGGCGCTGCGGACGTCGGTGAGCGGGAGGTCCGTGGCGAGACGGGCCTGGACCGGCCGGCCGGTCGCCTCGTAGAGCCGCATCGTCAACCCTGATACGGGTTCCGGGAGTTCACCCTCCGCCAGGGCGTTGCCCGTGGGCTTGAGCGCGCTGAGGACGACCTGGCCCGCCGGTTCCACCGCGAGGAACGACCGGGTCTCCGGCTGGCCCGGGCGTTCGCCGCGTACCGCCCGCAGCGGGTGGTTGACGTCGTGGGCACGCGGGACCACGCTCTGCGCGCGCCAGTCGCCCGGGCCTGCCATGAGCGTGTAGTCGAAGGAGTGGGTCCAGTGCTGCTGCTGGAACGTGGAGCCGTCCGGGTGGGTGCGGCGCGGCGGGTCGATCCAGACGCCGGACGGCCAGCCGGTGCACGAGCGCATCAGCGACAGGTGCAGGGCGCCTCCGGAGTCCACCGCGAAGCCGGGAACGCCCCGGTTGACGAGGGCGACCGTGTAGTCGTCGAGCGATGGTTCGGTGAGCGGGCCGCCGTGCGCGACCTCGATCGTCGCGTCGTCCAGGTCCGCGACCAGGTCGTCCATCGCGCCCTCGCCGGCCACGACGAGCACCGGCAGCGCGTGTGCGGCGCGCAGGTCGGCTCCCGGCACCCACACCTTCTCCAGCGGACTGTCGGCCGGCACCCAGAGGCGGGCCCGGCCGGTCGCCGCGAGCTGTGCGGCGAACGCGTCGGCGTACTCCCCCGTCAGCGCCTCGGCGGTGAACGGGTTTTCGTCCGGGCCGCCGAGGGCGATGCGTACGTCGGGGAGGTTGGAGTCCACGGCGAGGTCGCCGTAGCGGGCGCCGGGCGCGGCCGAGCAGGTGCTGGTCACGCCCGCCTTCACCAGGGCGACGGCGAGGTCCTTGGCGCCGGCGCCGTCGGGCGTGACGATCTCCGCGATGCCGATGGCGCGGGACCCGTCGGGGAGGCGGACGCGGGCGGTGGACGACAGGGCGAACCAGTTGTTCGCCGGGTTGTCGAGGGTCCAGGGATGCTCAGCCGAGTCGACGTCGACCAGGCCGAAGCCGCGCCCGATGACGGCGTTCGCGACCTCGCTGACCGGCAGGGCGCCGGGCACCCGCACCGGCCAGCGCAACCGCAGCAGCCGGTCGGCCCCGTCGAACGTGTCGATGTGCGTGACGCCGTCGAGACGGTCGACGCCGTGCCAGAGGGTGAGGGTCTGCGTGTACCGCACCGGGCCGACCGTGCCGGTCACCGTGATCCGCTCCCCGAGCACGGATGTCTCGGTGTGCACCGACGAGGCGGGGGCGGACGCCGAGCCGGTGACGGCCCCGTTGGGCACGAGGTGCCAGGGGCCCTCGTGGTAGCGGGGGTGCGCCGGGTACTCCTCGTAGACCAGGAGTTCGTTGCCGACGCGGCCGGCCTGGAGCAGTTCGCGGCCTTCGACGGTCAGCCGGGAGACGCAGCCGCCGCGTCGCGGGTCCACTTCGAGGACGTGCGTGGAGTTGGCGATGCGGGTCGTGCCGTCGGGCGTGGGCGCCCAGTGCGCTGCCGTGCGGGAGGGGCGGGGGCGGAAGGTGCGGTAGCCGAGCGGCGGGATGTCGGCGGCGAGGAAGACGACGTCGGCCTCGGCGAGCGACCCGTCCTCGTGGTGGCTCGCGTGTTCCAGAACGAGGGGCGTGCCGTCCGTCAACTCCCAGCCGTGGAAGCCGGGTTCGGGGTGAGTGAGGCGGATGCGGACGAGGTCGGTGCGCGGCCACGCCGACGGGTTGAAGACGGTCACCGTGTCCTCGGCGGCGGGGCCGAGGCGGCGCAGCGAGACATCGAGGACATCACGTCCCGTGTCGTACGCCTCCCGCCAGCTGGTGAGCAGGTCCAGGTAGACCTGGTCGGACTCGGAGCCGGTGATCGCGTCGTGGTGGGCGCCGTACGCGAGCTGCCGCCACGCCTTGTCGATGCGGGCGTGCGGGTAGTCGGCGCCCGTCTCGACGGAGGCGAGGGTGGCGAACGTCTCGGCCTCCGTGAGCAGCGACTCGGCGGCGCGCTGCGCCTGCTTGGTGTCGATGAACGACACGTCCTTACCGGTGTAGACGGGGTTCATGTCCCGGGTCTGCGGCGAGGGTTCGGTCAGCTCGCCGCGGACGGCCGCGAAGAACTCGCTCGGCAGGGCGCACTTCAGGCGCGGCCAGGTGTAGCGGGCGGCGAAGTCCCGGTGGATCTCGGTGACCCACCGGTTGGGCGGGGTGTAGTCGGTGCCGACCGGGAGGAGCAGGTTGCGGGTCGCGGCGACGTTCTTCATCAGCCGGTACAGCTCCAGGACGGCTTCCTCGGCCTCGGCGAGGCTGGTGGCGGAGTCCATCCACCAGCCGGCGCTGTAGTGGGCCGGCATGTAGTGGGTGAGGACGCCGCGGCCGCTGGGCGAGAGCCACTCGAACTCGGCGGGGAACTGCATCGTGGACGGGTCGCCCCAGCCGTCCTGTTCCCGGTCGCGGTCGGTGAGCATCGGGCCCCACTGGTGGTGCGGGCCGCGTGCCCATGACGACGAGGTGAGCCCGGCGTCGGCGGCGAGGCCGGGGAACTGCGGGTCGTGCCCGAACACGTCCAGCTGCCAGGCGGTCTGCGGGTCGCCGCCCATGATGCCGCGCTGGAAGCCGATGCCGTACACGAGGTTGCGGACGGTCGACTCGGCGGAGGTGAGGTTGGTGTTGGGCTCGTTGTAGGTGCCGCCCATCAGCTCGACGCGGCCTTCCGCGAGCAGCCGGCGCAGCAGGGCGCGGTCCTCGGGGTGGGCGTCCCAGTACGGCTTGAGGTAGTCGACCTCGGCCAGCACGAACCGGTAGTCGGGGTCGCGGCGCGCGGTCTGCAGGTGCAGCCGCATCAGTTCGAAGCCGGTGTACTGCCAGTCGATACGGAACTGCTGCGCCGTGTCGCCCGCGTCGTCCCAGGTGGTGGTGTACGCGGCCTGGGTGTTCCACCACACCGGGTCGTAGTGGAAGTGCGGCACCATCCACACCGTCCAGCCCGGCTCGGACACGGTCAGTTCGGCGTGTGCCACCTGGTCGCCGGCGGTCACCGTGAGGGGGACCACGGCGCCGGGTGCGGCGTCGCAACGCACCCCGATCTCCACGGGCTGCCCCGGCTCCCCCGGCGCGCTCTCGCCCTGCGCACCGGGGCCGGTGACTACGACCGGGGCGGGCTCGCTGAGCTCGACCCGGACGACCTGCAGGGGGTTGTCAGCGGGACCGACGAACAGGTCGGTCGGCTCGACACCGATGATGCGCACCGTGCTATCCCTTCACCGATCCGGCCATGTTGAACGAGCCGGAGAGGTACTTGTTGACGAGGACGTAGAGCAGGACGGCCGGCGTGGTGTAGATGACGGAGAACGCCGCCAGCTGCCCGTACGCCACCTGGCCGTACTGAGAGAAGAACGAGTAGATGGTGACCGCGGCCGGCTGCTTCTCAGGGGTGTCGAGCAGCACGAACGGGACGAAGAAGTTGCCCCACTGGCCGACAAACACGAAGATCGCGACGACGGCGACGCCCGGCGCCATCAGGGGCGCCACCACGCGGCGCAGTGACTGGACCCAGCCCGCGCCGTCCACCCAGGCGGCCTCCTCCAGGCTGACCGGCACGCCGTCCATGAAGTTCTTCATCATCCATATGGCGAACGGCAGCGCGCTGGCCGTCAGGAACAGCACCATCGCCGGGACGGAGCCGTACAGCTGGAAGCGGAAGAACATCGCGTAGACCGGCACCATGATCGCGGTGAGCGGCAGGCCCGTGGAGAACAGCAGCGTGAGCATGAAGTGCCGTTTGTAGCGCAGCCGGTAGCGCGAGAGCGGGTAGGCGGCGAGGCCGGAGACGACGACCGTGAGCAGAGCCGTGGAGCCGGAGATGATCACGGAGTTGAGCAGCGGCCCGTACACCGTGTCCCAGTTCAGGACAGCCTGGAAGTTGGTGAGCGAGAAGGAGAACGACGGCTCGGCCGCCGGCGAGGAGCCGGGCTGCACGGAGGAGAGCAGCACCCACACGAACGGGCCGAGGAAGCAGAGCGTGATCAGTGCGATCACGGCGTGCGACGCGGTGCGCGCGCCCCAGCGGGTCATCAGTCCTCCACCTTGATCAGCCGCAGGTACACCAGCGAAAGCAGCGCGCCGAACAGGAGCATCACCAAGGCGATGGCGCTGCCGTAGCCGACCTCGAAGTACTTGAACGCCTGCTCGTACATGTACAGCGGCGTGGTCTGACTCTCCTCGCCCGGGCCGCCGCCGGTCAGGGCGTAGATCAGGCCGAAGCTCGCGAGGGTCTGCAGCGTGGTCAGCATCAGGTTGGAGAGCACGGAGCGCTGGATCAGCGGCAGGGTGACGCTGAAGAAGGTGCGGCCGGTGGAGGCGCCGTCGACTTTCGCGGCTTCCAGCACGTCACGGGGCACTTCGGACAGGGCCGCCGAGTAGACGAGCATGGAGAACGCGGTGCCGCGCCAGGTGTTGGCGAGGATCACGGCGAGCATCGGCGCGGAGACGAGCCACTCCTGGTGCACACCGAGCACCGAGTTGAGCGTTCCCTTCTCGTCGAGGAACGAGAACCAGCAGGCGGCGGCGACGACTTCGGGGACGACCCAGGCAGCGATGACGACGCCGTTCACCACGCCTCTGACGACCCGGTTCTTGCCACGGAGCACCAGGGCGATCAGCAGGCCGAGCACGTTCTGGCCGAGGACGGCCGAGAACAGCACGAAGACCAGGGTGCGCACCAGCGAGCCGGTGAACGCGTCGTCGCCGAAGAGCCTCGTGAAGTTGTCCAGGCCGATGAAGTGCGAGTTCACGGAGGCCGACCCGGTGAGGGTCTCGTTGGTGAAGGCGATCCAGACGCTCCACAGGACCGGCCCCACCAGGAACACCGCGATCAGGACCAGAGCCGGCGCGAGCGGCAGGAGCCACCGCAGCGAGCGGCGGCCCGGCGACGGCGACGGCGTCTTCGCCGGGGTGCGCGTCGCCGGGGCGGAGACGGTCATCGTCATGAGGTCGAGACAACGTTGTCGGCACCGACGATCCGGCTCACTTCCTGGGCGTACCGCTGCGCCGCGTCCGCCGGGGAACTGCTTCCGGTGGTGACCGCCTCCATCGCCTCCTGGATCTGAGCGGAGACCTTCGGGTACTGCTCGTAGGCGGGCCGGTAGTGGGTGACCTTCGCGAGGTCCGTCCAGAACTCGATCGAGGGGTCGCTCTTGAGGTACGCCGGGTCGGACGCCACGTCCTTGCGGACGGCGAGGTCGCCGGAGCCCTCGGAGTACATGGCGGCGTTCTTCTTGTTCAGCGCCACCGTGATGAAGTCGAAGCCCTTCTGCTTGAGCTTGCTGTACGAGCTGACCGCCATGACCCAACCGCCCGACATACTGACAGCGCCCGGTGCCTCGCCTCCCTGCGTGGGCATCGGGACCCAGCCCATCTTCTTGGTCCACTCCGGCCACGGGTGCGGTCCGGCCGGCTTCCAGGAGCCGGAGATCCAGCCACCGTCCAGGCTGATGCCGAGCTTGCCCTCGGGGAACCACTCGAACAGCGCCTTGTCGGCGAGCTTGGCGTTGAGGGCGTCGGCCTTCTTGGGGCCGAGGTCCTCGCGGTAGATCGTGTCGATGAACTTCAGGGAGTCGGTGAATCCCTTGCTCCGCGCCACCCACTTGCCCTTGTCGAAGAGGGTGCCGCCGGGAGTGCCGTACAGGAGCATCTCGAAGCCCTGCATGGTGGCGCCCTCGCCGTGGATCTTCGCGGAGTACATGCAGAAGGGGGTGACGCCTCGCACCTTGCGCTTGATGGTGCGGGCCGCGTCGAGGATGTCGTCCCAGGTCTTGGGGGCCCAGTTCTCGGGCAGTCCCGCGGACTTGAAGACGTCCTTGTTGTACCAGAGGCCGCGGTTGTCGGTGGAGATCGGGACGCCGTACGTCTTGCCGTCCAGGCCCCGGGCCGCCTGGCGCAGCGACTCGGGGAACTGCTCCTCCCAGTCGGGCCACTTGGCGAGGTAGGAGTCCAGCGGGGCCAGCTTCTTGGCCGCGACGTCGGCGTTGACCTGGAACGTGTCGTGGAAGTAGACGTCAGGGGCGGAACCGGGCGAGCGGTTCAGGAGGGCGAGCTTGGTGTAGTAGTCCTCGCTGCTGCCCTGGACCGGTGTCAGCTTGACGGTGACGCCCTTGTGCGCGGCCTCGTACTCCTTCTTGGCCTCCTTCAGCATCTTCTCCAGGTGCGGCCAGGTCTTCTCCACGCGGTAGAGGACCTCGAGCTCACCCGGCTTGCGGCCGGACCCGCTGCCGCAGCCCGAGACGGCGGCGGTGGCCGCGGCGGCGAGGGAGGCGGCAAGGAGGGTGCGTCTGTTCAACTCATGCTCCCGGTGACCGAGTTACAACGATAGAAAGCCAAGTGCCGCGCACCGTAGATCGGTTGACACAAGGCCGTCAACACTTGGGACGTCATTGCCGGTCAGTGGCAACGAAGTTGGTCCACCGCGGCAGAAATCTGCGCGTACCCATGGACAACATGCCCTCGACCGGCTTACTTTCGCCGACTGTTTACAACGATGTCAGGCTTTCGAGGAGCAGTGATCGTCGATGGTGTCACGAAGAAATCTCCTGCAGGCGGGCGGCGCGGTCCTGGCAGTCGGAGGACTCGGGATCTCCCTGCCGCAACAGGCAGGGGCTGCCGAGCGCGGAGCAGCGGCCCGCCTCCTGCCGTCATTCGGCCGGGCCACCCGGCTCGACGTCGCCGACGTCAGTGAGCTGAACGGCAACGACCAACTGCTGCTGACGACCCTGCAGGGCGTCGTCAACCGGCGCAGCCCACGCCTCTACTTCAACTTCGACAGCGGCGAGGTCGACCTGCGCTGGCTCGCCGGCACCGGCGCGAAGGCCACCCACCACGCCGACGCCCTCGACCTGGTCGGCCGCTACCGCGACGAGGTGCGCGGCGCCGTCCTCATCGACCCCGACGTGCCGGACTCGGTGAATGTCGCGACCACGCTCGCCGGACTCCAGAACGCCGTCGCCGCCACTGCCGAACAGGCGAAGACCCACGGCCTGAAGACCGTCACCGACCTGCGCGGCCGCTTCGACGCCGACGACGTCCTGGCCACCTACCGCTGGCAGCTCGACCACCTCTTCCCACACTGCAGCCACGCGCTGCTGGCCGGCCTGCCGCCGAGCCGGACCGTCAACGTGGCGGGGGTCAAGTGGCGTGAGGTCGCCCGGGAGACCGAGCGGATCCGCGACATCTCCAACCGCAAGGTGCGCACGCTCGACCTCAGCCCGGAACTCGGCGGCGACAACGATGTCTACCTCCGGTTCCAGGACTCCTTCGGGGACGACGGCTGGGGCGCCTCGGTCGCCTCGGTCACCGTGAAGGCGGACGGCAAGGACATCGCCTCCTTCACGCCGGGCACCGACGCCGAGAAGCCGTACCTGTTCGACGGCCTCAACTCCTCCATCGGGGACAAGTCGAACCGGTTCAGCGACGGCGGCGGCTACTTCGTCTACCACTTCACCGCGCCCGCCGGTGCCAAGGAACTCACGGTCGACGTCGACCTGTGGAACCAGTACCTGGTCACCGCCGCCACCACCGCGCCCACCCGCGTCGAACCCTTCCCGTACTTCCGGGACTACGTGGTGGCGAGCAGGGGCATGGTGCTGTGGCTGCCGCCGTCGGGCGACACCGGCAAGCTGCTGGACGAGACGTTCGCCAGGCTCGAGCCCACCACCCCGTACACGGGCTGGTTCTCCAACGACGTGGCCGGCGAGTGGGGCGGCGTCGACCGCGCCTCGCAGCACGGCATCCAGGTCGTGCCCGCCGACTTCTACATGAACGGGACGGTGCACGCCGGCACCGGGGCGAAGATCTCCGACCGGGTACGGCCCCGCCCGAAGGCCGAACTCCACAACCGCGTGTACGTGACGCTGACGGTCGGCGAGGGCGACAACGTCCAGTACTGCCAGCGCCGGATGCGTGACATCTGGGACGACCCGAAGCGCGGCGCCGTCCCCGTCAACTGGACGGTGAGCCCGCTGCTCGCCGACATCGGACCGGCGCTCCTCGCGTACTACCAGAGGACCGCGACCGCCAACGACCTGCTCATCTCCGGTCCGTCAGGGGCGGGTTACACCTACCCTGGATCCTGGCCCGAGGAGGCTCTGGACGCGTACACGGCGCTCAGCGGCCGCTTCCTGCGCCGCACCGGTATGGATCTGGCCTACGCCTACAACCCCCGCAACACCGCGGGCGACGGCTGGATCCCCTTCGACGAGCGGGTCATGGCGTCCTACCGCAAGAACACGCCGGTGCGCGGCGTCATCCAGTCCTGGGAGACCGGCGACCTGCAGGTGCGGCCGGCCGGGATCCCGGTGATCGGCAACTTCTACCCGCAGGGGAAGGGCAAGGAGTTCCGCGACGCGCTGCTCCGGCACATCGAGGGGCGGGACACGTCGAAGCCGATGTTCATCGCCGCCGCGATCAACGCCTGGGACTGGACCCCGAGCGATATCGCGGACCTCGCCGCGCTGCTGGAGGACCCGTTCGAGGTCGTCCGCGGTGACACGTTCTTCTCACTGATGGACCGCAGCCCCATGTGAGGGCTGCCCTCGCATCGCTCGTCCCTCTCCTCATGACGCCGCCCGCGCAGCACTCGGGCGCGGGCGGCGCGGGACGGTGGAGGGGGCACGGGCAGTGGGTCAGCTGTTGCCGGCGGCCAGTTCGCGGCTGCGGTCTCGGGCGGCCTCCAGGGGCGGCGACAAGAGGCTTCTGCCGGACGCACGGCACCGGGAATCCCCCCGCCAGCGTCGTCGGTCGACGTACCTGAACTTCCCGTTGCTGTCGAGCGAAGGCGGTGCGTGTGCTGCGGCATGACGGCGCCCCGCCTACGCGCCGGAGAGCGGGGTGCGCTCAACTGGTGTGCCCTGACAGGCCTGTTGAGCCGGGCCTTCCTGGCCTTCCCTGAAGAACGCAACACAACACAACCGACACATGAAACCGCCGGTGTTGTGGCTTCCTGTTCTGCTGCCGGGCCGCAGGAGTTGTCCGCGAACCTTCCCGGAGTTGTCCGTGATCGGTAACGGACGCATCCGTGGGCATGTGCGTCTCGTCCTGTCCAGTGATCGCAAGGTGATCGGGACCGGTGAGGCACTGCGTGAAGGGGACGGACATGGCGCGGCGGAGCAACGGGCGGGGCTGGAACAGCAAGGTGGTCGGGGCCGCACTCGGGGTGACGTTGCTCGCCACCAGTGCCTCGGTGTGGACCGCGCAGGCCGGTGCCGCGGACGGCTCGTCACCGGAGGCGACCGCCCCGGCCACACCGGGCAGTGACGTGAGACCGACCGCGGTGACCATCGCACACGCCTCGGACGCGGGGACCCGCGGGATCAACATCACCATCGACGACGGTCCCGACCCCGAGTGGACCCCCCAAGTCCTCGACGTGCTGAGGGAGTACGAGGTGAAGGCCACGTTCTGCATGGTGGGCCCGCAGGCCCAGGCGCACCCGGACCTCGTGAAGAAGGTCGTCGCGGCCGGGCACCGGTTGTGCGACCACTCGGTCTCGCACGACACCGCCATGGACAAGAAGTCCGAGGCCTACCAGTCGCAGCAGGTACTCGACGCCGAACGCATGATCACCAGGGCCTCCGGGGGCGTACGGCCGATGTACTACCGGGCACCCGGTGGAGCCTTCACCCCCTACAGCCGCAAGCTCGCCGCTTCCAGGGGCATGCGCCCGCTGGGCTGGAACGTGGACAGCAAGGACTTCGAGCGTCCAGGTACGGACACCATCGTCGCCACCGTCGAACGAGAGCTGCCCAACGGACCGACGCTCCTCTTCCACGACGCGGGCGGCGACCGCTCCCAGACCGTCGAGGCCCTGCGCCGCACTCTCCCCCGCCTCAAGGAACAGGGCTACTCCTTCGGCTTCCCGGTGCGCTGAACCTCGACCCTGGCTCGGTGCTTCGGGGTCGATGCCCGCACGCAGCTGGCACGCAGCCCACAGTGGCATCGCCGCCGACGTCACCCAAGGGAGAAGCCCATAGCTACCGGAAGCCCTCCCACCTGCACGGATGAGGTTCTCGGCAGGGGCACGCCGAACTGCTGTTGCTGCGGAACGAGAACACGGTGCTGCGACGACAGCTCAACGGTCCGCTCCGCTACGAGCCCACGGACCGAGTCCGGCTGGCCGCGCTGTCGTCGCTGATACCCCGCCGCTGCTGGAGGGACGTCTTCCCATCACGCCGGGAACGCTGCTGGCCTGGCACCGCAGGCTGATCGCCGGCACGTACAACCACTCCGACCGGCGCACCGGCTGCCCGCCCACCGCGGCAGCCCTCAAGAAGCTCGTCCTGCGCCTGGCACAGGAGAACCCGCGGCGGGGCCACCGCAGAGTCCGTTGCCATGGTCGCCCGACCTGGTGGTTGGTGGAGTACCGGTGGTTCTTGGACTTCTCAGCGATCGTGTGGTCTCGGATGGGCACCAGGGTGCCGTCCACTATGAGCACGGTGTCCTTTGCGAAACGCGCCGGGGCTGGAGCGCCAGCAGCTGCCCCAGATGGTCGATGACCCGGTCAGCGGCCGACTTCGAGACCCCGAACAGCGAGCCGAGCTGGCGCAACGTCACATTTCTGCGCCAGTAGGCCGCGACTCTCACCTGTGCCACGCCCCACCTCCTCGATCGGGAGGACTTCGGCCTGCCACCCCTCAGATACGACACGGCCACGCCGCCGACGTGCTCCCTGCCGGCCCTGGATTCGCGCCGGCGACCGTCGCCGAGACGAAGTGGCGCCCCTACCGACGATTGCGCCATGGGATCGGTATCGTCCGCCCCGACGCCCCGGTCCGCGGCTCAGCGGCCCGCACGAGGAGGAGCACCATGGCCGATCGCCGACAGGAACCCGCCTCGGATGACGGATCCCCATCGCGGACACTGGACCCCCGTCGGGCGAGCGCCCGAGACACGGTGCGCCTGGCGGTGGTCATCGGTGCTCTCGGCGTGGTCTTCGGCGACATCGGGACCAGCCCGATCTACACGCTGCAAACGGTGTTCAATCCCGACGACCCGCACCCTGTCCCGGTCAGCACGGACAACGTCTACGGGGTGGTCTCACTGGTGTTCTGGTCGGTGATGATCATCGTCACGGTCACCTACGTGCTGCTCGCGATGCGCGCCGACAACGACGGCGAGGGCGGCATCATGGCGCTCATCACCCTGCTGCGACGGTTGAGTTCACAGCGCGGACGCCGGGCCGCCGTCGTCCTGGCCGCGCTCGGCATCTTCGGCGCGTCGCTCTTCTTCGGCGACAGCATGATCACCCCGGCGATCTCGGTGCTGTCCGCGGTCGAAGGACTCAAAGTCGTCGAGCCGTCCCTGGAGGACGCCGTCGTGCCCATCACCGCGGTGATCATCGTCATCCTGTTCCTGGTGCAGCGCAGGGGAACCGCGGCGGTGGGCCGGGTGTTCGGGCCGGTCATGATCGCCTGGTTCGTGGCCATCGGTGCGTGCGGCGTCGTCGGCATCACCGACCACCCGGACATCCTCAAGGCCCTGTCACCGACGTACGCGTTGGGCTTCCTGTTCGGCCACTGGGGTACGGCCTTCTTCGCCCTGGCCGCGATCGTGCTCTCGGTCACCGGCGCCGAGGCGCTCTACGCCGACATGGGGCACTTCGGCCGCCGGGCGATCACCCGAGGCTGGCTGTTCCTCGTACTGCCCGCCTGCGTCCTGAGCTACCTGGGCCAGGGCGCGCTGATCCTCGACGATCCGGCCAACATCAGCAGCCCGTTCTTCCTGCTCGTGCCCGACTGGGGGCGCTGGCCGATGGTCCTCCTGGCTACGGCGGCGACCGTGATCGCCTCCCAGGCCGTGATCACCGGCGCGTACTCGGTCGCCTCCCAGGCGGCCCAGCTGGGCTATCTGCCGAGGCTGCGCATCGCGCACACTTCCGAATCCACCATCGGTCAGATCTACGTCCCCTGGATCAACTGGCTCCTGATGGTCTCGGTCCTCACCCTGGTCTTCGCCTTCCGCAGCTCCGCGGCGCTGGCCTACGCGTTCGGCATGGCGGTCACCGGCACCATCACCATCACCACCCTGCTGTTCTTCTACGTCGCCCGTGCCAGGTGGGGCACGCCTCGGTGGCTGCTCGGCATCGGCGCGGGCGTGCTCCTCTTCGTGGACCTGCTGTTCCTGGCGGCCAACATGACCAAGCTCGTCCACGGCGCGTGGCTGCCGCTGCTGATCGGCCTCACGGCGTTCACCGTCATGACGACCTGGCAGCGGGGCCGCGAGCTGGTCACCGCGGAACGAGCTCGCGCCGAGGGACCGCTGCCCGAGTTCGTCGACGACCTCCGCAGCGGCAAGGCTTCCACGCTCCAGGTCCCCGGCACGGCCGTCTTCCTGAACCGGGGCAAGGAGACCACGCCGCTGGCCATGCGGGCCAACGTCGTGCACAACCATGTCCGGCACGAGCAGGTCGTGATCCTCGCCCTGCAGACCGAGCCGGTGCCCCGTGTCCCGGCCGACCAGCGGGTCGTCGTGGACGACCTCGGCTACGCCGACGACGGGATCGTCCACGTCACCGCCCGGTTCGGCTACATGGAGACACCGGACGTGCCCGGTCTGCTGGCCTCGCTCGACCCGGCCGATACCGAAGGGCCGTTGCAGCTCGACCAGGCGTCCTACTTCCTGTCGAAGATCGAGCTCCGACGCGGGAAGACACCGACGATGGCGCCCTGGCGCAAGCGGCTGTTCATTGCCACCTCCTACATCACGTCCGACGCCGCCGAGTACTTCAGCCTGCCCCGCGACCGCACGGTCATCATGGGCTCGCACATCGAGGTGTAGGCGCGCACCGCGGGAAGCCGGGCCCGTTCGGCCTGCGCGGGGAGCAGAGAGACTCAGCAGCCAGACACCCGCTGCCCGCCTACTGATCAAGTCCCGCACGCAGGAGGCGTTCCAGCGGCCTGCGGGTGGCGATCAGTGCCAGGCCGATGCCGATACCGCACACAGCCGTGATCGTGAAATAGGAGGCGTTGTCGATCGCGGTGAACAGCTGGCCGAGCAGACCTGCCAGCGACGAGCCCAGTGCGAGCGTGAGGAAGTTGAGGCCAACCATCTGGGAACGGAACGTCGCCGGGCCGATTCGCGTGGCCAAAGACAGTCCGATGGGGCCGACGAAGACCTCCGAGGAACCGGCCGCCATCATGAACACCAGAATGAGCGCCAAGGGGATCTCCGCATCCCCGGTGGCTTCGGACAGAACGAGCAGGAACAGGTAGGCGCAGCCGATCTGGGTCAGGCCGATGGCGACCTTGGTCACCGGCCCCGGCTGGCGCTCCCCCAGGCGGCTCCACATCCGAGCGATGAGTGGTGTGATCAGTACCGCCGCGAGCGGACTCACAGTCGTGATCCAGGCGACGGGGAAGGTCCACCCACCCAGGTGCAGGTCGATGCGCTCGGTGATGAGGATTGAGATCGCCGTGAACTTCTGGAACAGGAAGCCGAAGTACACGCCGGAGGCCAGGAACAGCGGCAGGTAGCCGAGGACGCGCCGGCGTTCGTCGCGGGTGACCGCCTTCGAGGTGGTCATGGTCAGGAAGTAGGTGGCAGCAACCACCAGAGCGGACACGGTCACCACCGTGGACAGGTTCTCCGCCCTCAGCAGTCCGGTGGCAACGGCAGCGCCCACTGCCAGAATGAATCCCAGGGCCCCCACGGCAAGCAGCGGCAGCCGTCTTGCCGGGAGAGGGTTGTTGACGATCCGGGCCCGCTGGGGAAGGTGCCTCATCGACGCCACGTACTGCACCAGCGCACCAGCCATACCGATGGCAGCAAGCCCGAACCCGTAGTGGAAACCGAGCTCGTTCTGGGCCAGGCCGGTGGTGAGCGGGCCGACCACCGCACCGATGTTGATGGCCATGTAGAAGTAGGAGAACCCGGCATCCCGGTACCGCTCGTCCGGGTTCTGGTCCAGGACGAACCCCACGATCGAGGTGATGTTCGTCTTCAGCGCTCCTGTGCCCAGCACAATGCAGATCAGTCCGGCACCCAGACCCGCAAGGCCCGGCGCGAAAGCGAGCACCACATGTCCGGCGGTGATGACCACGGCGCCGTACAGCACCATGTTCCGCGGACTGACCAGCCGATCCCCCATCCACGAGCCGAGGATCTGCGACAGGTACACCGCGCCGCCGTACGCACCCACGGTGCCCGCAGCCACGGCCGGATCGAGGGCCAGACCGCCATCCGCCGCCTCATACAGCAGGTAGAAGGAGAGGATGCCCTGCAGACCGTAGAACGAGTATCGCTCCCACAACTCTGTGAAGGCCATGCTCCACAGGCCGCGCCGCAGGGAACGCCCATTCACGTCGGCCGGTGTCGGGTGGGTGTCGTCGCGGCGTGCGGTGGATGGCGTGGTGGTTCTTGTCATTCGCTGAGTCCTGCCAATCGGGAGCCGACACGGGCAATGAGCGAGGTGTTCTGGGAGTGCCGCTTCTCCTCCCAGCGGTCGGCGACGCCGAAGAGCCGGTACATGGCGTGCACGCCGATCCAGCGCAAGGGTTCGGGTTCCCAGCGGCCGGAGTCGTGGTCGTTCCACGGCAGCCGGGTCAGGTCGGTGTCACGTCCCTCGGCGCGTTCCAGCAGAGTGCGTGCCGCGAGCTGTGTGGCCGTGACGCCGTGGCCGGCGAAACCGCGGACCACACCTATCCGCGTGGCGGGGTCGAAGGTGACGCCGGCACACCAGTCGCGGGTCACACCGATGGCGCCCCGCCAGGCGTGCTCGATGGTGAACCGCACGTCGGGAAAGAAGAGTTGGAGCCGCTCGCTCAAGGTCTGCACAGTGCGGGCGTCCACACACCCTTGACCGGGGGTGCCGGAGTTGAAGGCGTAGGGAGTACCGCGTCCGCCGATGGCGATACGGCCGTCCTCGGTGCGCTGTGCGTACACGAAGGTGTGGGCCGCGTCGCCCAGGCATTCCCGGCCCTGCCAGCCGATCTGTTCCCAGACGTGGTCGGGGAGCTGGTTCGTGACGACCATCGAAGAGTTGACCGGGATGACCTCGCGGGCACCGAGAGCGCGGACGTCGCTGTCGACCTGTCCCGAATAGGCTTCCAGGCACGTGAGGATCGTTGTGCCGCGCACGGTGCCGCGCGAGGTGGTGACGGCGCCGGACGCGATACGGGTGGCGCGGGTGTGCTCCAGGATGCGTACGCCCTTGGCTGTCACGACGTCGGCGAGGCCGTGGACGAGCTTGGCCGGGTCGACGCGTGCCGTAGTGCGGGTGAGCAGGCCGCCGAGCGCCGGGCTGATGGCGATCCGCTTCTTGACGGCGTCGACGTCGAGGAGTTCGAGATCGTCGGCGCGGTAGCCATTGGCCAGGTCTGCGGCGTGGGTGAGTTCGAGGCGCTTCATCGCCGCAGGGGTGGTGGCCACGCGCAGGTGTCCGCCGCGCTGTTGGTCTGCCTGGATCCCCTCCTGTTCGAGGACGCGGAGGGTGTCGTCGACAGCGCCGTCCATGGCGCGCTGGAAGGCGGCAACGGCGGCGGCGCCGTCCTGGCCTCGCTTGCGCGCGGCCTTCGCGTACACGGCGCGGTTGCCCGGGATGAGCGGGGAGAGCCAGCCACCGTTACGCCCCGAGGCCCCGTAGCCGACCTCTTCGGCCTCCAGCACGGTGATCTTCGCGGTGGGGTGTGCCAGAGCGGCGTGGTAGGCGGCCCACAGTCCGGTGAGGCCTCCGCCGACGATGACGAAATCCTGCATCTCGTCCGGCATTTGAGCGTTGGGTTCAGGCGGAACGCCTGCGGTTCGGGAGGCTCTCATCCAGTGCGATATCTCGCCGTTGCGGTAGGCGGTCATCCTGACTCCTTGGCTATGCGATGGTGCGTCGGCACAGGTTCGATGCGTCGGATCAGCGCGTGCGCTCAGTAGGTGGGGGGTGCCATGGCCCACAGCACCCTGGCCTCGTCCGTACCCGTGGCCTCGGCGACGCGGTGCGGGTCGCTGCTGCGGTAGTGGATCGAGTCCAGTGCGGAGAGCCTGTGATGCTGGTCCCGGACCCAGACGTCCACCTCACCGGTCAGGACCAGGAGCAACTCCTCGGAACTGCCATGGGTGTAGGGCTCGACTCCAGTGGAGCCGCCCGGTGCGAAGTGACCGAGGAGCACTTCCAGGTGGTCGAAGGATCCGGGGGTGAGCTTGATCTTCGTGGCACCCTCCCCGAACGACATGCCGTGGGTGTCACGGAACCGCAGAACGCAGCCGGTCTCGCTCCCCCCGTGGTCGAACAGGTCACCGACCGTCAGCTTCAGGACGTCGCACAGTCTTTGAAGGGTGCGCACGCTCGCATTGGCCTGGTCACGCTCCACCTGGGAGAGATAGCCCTCTGTGAGTCCGCTCTGCTCGGCCACTTCCTTGAGGGTCAGGTGCAGGGCCTTTCTGCGGCGGCGCAGCCGTGCGCCGACCTCGGCCAGAGGGCCGGAGTGATCTTTCACCATGGCCGGAAACCTAACAACACTGTGCCGACATCACAATGGTCTGTAGTTTCATCAATTTTTTCTTAGATGAGGAGTGGAACGCTGTTACCGACGGGGCCACGGTCAGCTCCCACCGGCTCGTCCCGTAGGGCTCGTAAGTCATCGCTGCAGGTAGGCGCTGCGTAGAGCGTGATCGACGGTGACTGGAGATCCTGCACGCGACCGGCGTCGCCTCGGCCCCGCGCCGAACAGGCCCGAGCTGGACCTCAGTTCCTCACCACACAGGCCGACGGGATCCTCACGGCGGACTCTTCCCACGTCGACACGATCACCGGCAGGCGGCCCTACAGCCGGCGCCCTCGAACACCGCACCCACAGGCTGCGGGTCGCCGTGTGCCGTTCGGAAACTCATCGCTACCGCTCGGAGGCGGTCTGGCGCGGCACCACTGTCCGCTGGAACCCTGTCCGAGTGATCGCTTCACTGGAGTACCAGGTGGCACGGAGCTGCTCGCAGTCCCGGCGGTGCTGCTACGCCGGGACGTGGCCAAGGACGCGGAATTGCTGGTGCTGCGGTACGAGAACGCGGTGCTGCGCAGGCAGCTCACGAAGCCGGTGCGCTACGAGCCGGCGGATCGGCTGTGGTTCGCCGGGCTGTCCTCGCTGATCCCCCGGCGCCGGTGGGCGCAGGTGTTCCCGGTGGCGCCCACGACGCTGCCGGCGTGGCACCGCCGGCCGATCGCCCGGAGGTGGGACTACAACAAGCGCCGGAGCAGGCCCGGCCGACCGTCGCCGCGAGTGCGGTGAAGGCTCTGGTGCTGCAGCTCGCCAAGGAGAATCCGCGCTGGGGCTGCCGACGGATCCAAGAAGAACTCGTCCGGCCCGGACACCCGGTCGGCTCGACAACGATCTGGGAGATCCTCACCGCAGCGGGCATTGATCCAGCCCCACGCCGCAGCGGCCCGACGTGGCGCGAGTTCCTGACCGCGCAAGCCGAGGGCACCATCGCCTGCAACTTCGTCCATATCGAACTGGCCGATCTGCGCCGGGTGTACGCGCTCGTGTTCCTCGAGCACGGCACACGCCGGCCACACATCGCGGGAGTGACTGCCCATCCCACCGGGATCTGGACGGTGCAACAGGCGAGAAACCCTGCCGTCGAGTTGGGTATGCGCGCGGACTCGCTGCACTTCTTGCCCCCAGACCGGGACGCGAAGTACACCGAGTCCTTCGACGCGGTCTTCGCGGCCGACGACATCCAGGCTGTGAGGACCGCGCCGCGGGCTCCTCGGATGAACGCCCACTGCGAACGGGTCATCGGCACCCTGCGGCGCGAGGTCCTCGACCATCTCTTGATCTGGAACGAATTCCACGCCCGGCGAGTATTCGGGTGCGTAGAACCCGGTGAGGGGACGGCGGTGCCAGGATTCGAACCTGGGAAGGCTGAGCCGTCAGATTTACAGCGGGCTGGTCCCGCACCATTTGATGGGGGCACGGTCCAATTCCGGTCGGGGCCTCATCCGATGGAGGATGCGCACCATCCCCGCAGTGTCCCTATCGGGCCGTGCCGAAGTCCTGAGTCCAGTAGCTGTTGGGCTGCGCGAGGCCGATGCCGATCTCCTTGAACGAGCAGTCGAGGATGTTGCGCTTGTGGCCCGGGCTGGACATCCAGCCCGCCATGACCTTCTCGGGCGTGGAGTAGCCGTAGGCGACGTTCTCGCCGTAGGAGCTCCAGCCGTAACCGGCACGCGTGATCCGGTCACCGGGCGACGACCCGTCGGAACCCGTGTGGGACATGTTCCGGTGGGATGCCATGTCCTTGCTGTGGTCCTGAGCGGCCTTGGTCAGCTTCGCGTTCATGGTCAGCGGGGAGCATCCGGCCTTGCTGCGCTCGTTGTTGACGAGCGTCAGCACGCGGGCCGTGGCCCCGGATGCCGGTGCGGTCGTAGCCGGTGCGCCGGGAGACGCGGTGGTCTGCGGTGCGCGGGAAGCCGCAGCGGGGCTCTTCGACGCTCCCGCAGCCGGCGCATGGCCCCAGGACGAGCCCGTCCACCGATGGTGGGAGCTCGCGTTCTCCCAGTGGCCGGAGGGGCGACCGCCCGCATCACCCTGAGTGTTCAGGCAGGCCATGGCGGCGGAGGGCACACCCACGGCTCCTACGGCGATGACAGCGATGGCTATCGGCCGGTGGTACGACTTCCTGCGGTGCTTCCTCATGCGTGACCTCGCTCGGTGATCGCGGAGCGCCCCCAGGGGGTCCGGCTCTGCCCAGTTCCTGCACCAGGGCCGCGGAGACGCCTTGCGGCCGACATTCTTGGAACTCGTGTCGGGGTGCGGCAACAGGCGGCAGTACTACCACGGCTCGTAGCGATGGACGGCTCTTGAAACGGGCGCGCAGGCGTGCTGGTCCGGCTCCCGAGGTGACGAAGAAGTCCGTTGGTCCGTCAGAAGCCGTTGTTCGCCGCCCGAACGGGCCAAAGTGTCGAGCGGGTCGAATACCGCTCGATCTGGCTCGGAGTATTTCTTCAGCAAGGCGGATAAAACGCGCTATGCCGCCGAGCCTCGATCTACTATTCGACGACCTGAGAGCCAAAAGTCCGTGTGACTGATGTCACGGGACGACGGGTGCGCCGGCCTCGCCATGCCGCCGGTGGTGCAGGTGCCGCCTTCGGTCTTCCGCTTCCCTCAGGACGTGGACCGTGCCGGCGGGGCCGGAGGTGCACGGCTCACCGTCCGGCCCGGGCGGCGGCTCTGCGACGCCGCCGCCGAAACCGTACGTACCCCCACGACGCCCTACGCCACAGCGGCGTCACCGGGCGGGACCACCGACCTGCCCAGCACAGCGCGCTCCATGCCGTTCCAGCACCGCCCGGGGCTTCCGCTCCGTCTCCCACCACGAGGTGTGCCGGAGTTCGACGGCCACCCGAACCGTGTCGGGAAAGCAGGTCGGGCGGGCGTCCAGAACCTCGGGGATGAGGGTTGGAGCGAGTTGGTATGACGCAGTGAGTCGGAGGCTTCGGGAGAAGGCCTTCTCCCGGCCCGGCTGACCGATGCCGAGAGCACGCCCGTGGCGCGCCGACTCAGCGTTGCCCCGCGCTGCCGTCGTGAAGGTCGGGGGGCTGGACGGGGCAGGCGCCCATCCCGCGGGCACCTGATGAAGGGGGCGGAGGGAGGCCCAAAAGACAAGGCGGCGGGCGACGCCTTTGGGGTGCCCCGCGCGCCCCTATGACTCTCTCCCTCTCCAGTGACAGCGGCACCACCTGGCCGGTCGGCCGCAACCTGGAGACCGGCGACGGGCACTGCCTGACCAACAACCCGCGCAATGGCCTTCACCGGAACCTGATCGGCGAGGCCGCAGTTGATCGTGCCCACGGTGCCGACCGCCTTCGGCACGTTCCTGATGCGGCAGTACTTCACGACGATGCCGAGGGAACGGGGCGAGGCCGCGATGATCGACGGAGCGGGGCCATGGCGGATCTTCCGCTCGGTCTACGCGCCGCTGGCGACACCGGGCCTGGCGATCGTCGGAGTGCGGGCATTCAACTACCACTGGAACGAGTTCTTCCGGCCGCTCATCCTGGAGACGAGCAACCAGAACTTCCCGTTGCCGCTGGACCTGGCTCCCTGCAGAGCAACCTCGGGACCTGGCCAATCTCCTTAGTCCTCACGGGAGTTGCGCTGCCGTTGATCCCGGCGGTGGCGGTCTTCGTGATCGGGCAGCGGCCGCTTCGGGAGGGGATCACGTCGTCGGGCCTGAAGGGCTGAGCCACCGCGCAGAGTTACTTGGCGTCCTGAAGGGCGGCCTGCCAGACAGGGCTGTCGACGTAGTGGTTGTCGTACAGCTCCGAAGAGTTCTTGATCTCCTCGAAACCGGCCTCGCCGCGCATCACACGGCCCAGCAGGCGCAGGTAGTCGAAGCGCGGCATGCCCGGGCTGAAGACGAACAGCACATCCGCCTCGCGCCCCGGGGCCGCAGCGAAGGCGTGCGGAGTATGCGGCGGCACCAGCAGGAAGTCGCCCTTCTCCAAAACCTTGACCTCGTCATCGATCAGCACGCGCAAGGCGCCGTCCAAGACGAAGAACAGCTCGGACGCCTTGGTGTGAAAGTGCGCGGGAGCACCGACCGCGCCCTTCGCGAAGGTGGAGCGGTAGCTGGTGAGGGCGCTGCCGTCCGCGCCGTAGTCCGCGAGCAGTGTCATCACGCTGCTGGGGTCCGCAGTGGTCTCGGCGATGGCGGCACGAGTGAGGACGGCCTTGGGTGCGGTCTGCGCGTTCATGATCGTTGTTCCTGCCTATGAGCTGCGGCTTCGGGCTCTCCCGGCGCCTTGTGAACGCAACTTTATAGAGCAGATAGACCTGTCATGAGGTGCACTTCGTGGCCCAATTCATGGGTCAATTAGCCGGCGTTCACGGACTGGGCAGCGCTCACCGGGCGTTCCTCCCTCGCCGGTCGACACCGGTGTGTCCGTGGAAAACACCGGGCCAACGCCCGCACAGACTTTGGAACCCCACAGCCGCCGAGGCCGACGTGACCTCCGAGCACTTCCGGGCGGCCCTGGAGACGATGCGGCCGCTCGTCAGCCGTACGCACGACATCGTCAGCCCGCGACGATCGAGAGCGCCGACGGCTTAAACCGGATGGGCGAGTTCCAGGTCGACCGACCTCCCGGGCGAGCGGCCCGCACGTCTCGGGGTGATCCTGGTGGCATGGGTGGTACCGGTGGCGTTCCCCGGGTCCGGCTGCCCGCCGCCTACCGGGCGGCGGCCCGCCGCTCCGTGCGGGTCACGGTGGCCGCCGGCGCCGGGTTCTACCTGTTCCTGTACGGCTTCGGCTCGGCCGACGCAGCGACCTATGCGCTGTTCGCCGCTGTGTCGCTGGCGGGACTGTCGCACATCCCCGGGACAGGCCGGCAGCGTGCCGTGGTGGTGGCGCGGCTGCTGCCGGTCTGCCTGGTGCTGATCACCGTCGGCACCTACCTGTCGGTGCGGACCTGGAGCGCGACGGCGGGGATGCTGGTGGTCGGCTTCGCGCTGGCCTTCTCCGCGGTGGGCGGCCCGCGCCCGGCGGGGGCCGCGCCCGGGCTCCAGCTGATGTACATCCTGCCGTCGTTCCCGCCCTACGATCCCGGCTCGCTCGGCGGCCGGCTGGCCGGAGCCTCGGTGGGCATCGTGTTCCTCGTACTCGCGGAGACGTTCCTGCTGCCGGATCCTCTCACCGTCCCCTACCGGGAGCTGGCCGCGCGGGCCGCCGACAGCGCCCGGCGGTGTGCCGAGGAGCTGACCGGGCCGCCGTACGCGATCACCGCCCGGACGGCGCAGGAGGCCGGGGCCGCCAGTTCCGCGCTGCGGTCCTCGCAGGTGCCGGAGGCCGAGCGGCCGGCCGGGCCGAGCGTGCGGGACCGGGGCCTGGCCCACACCGGCCTGGCCACCCGCACCCTGCTGGCGCGGCTGACCGCTCCCCCGCAGCCGAATCCCGGGCAGGCCGAATCCGAGGTCGGGCTGGTCGTGCTGCGCGCGGTGCGGGACACGGCCCGCGAGACGGCCGACCGCCTGCGGGGCCGGGCTCCCGCCGCCGGGGAAGCGCACGCCGAGCTGCTGCGAGCCCGTACCACCCTGGCGGCCGGCCCGGACGCAGACGTCTCGCCGGCCGCGCTGCGCCGGAACGCGGCGGTGCTGGAGCTCGCGGACGCAGGGCTGGCGATGTCCACGGCTGCGGCCATCGCCGTACGGGGCCGGGCTGGCGCGGCACAGGCGGCCCCGGGCCGGTTCTGGTACGCCCGGAAGCGCGCGCCGCAGCTGTGGTGGTGGCGGATGGTGGGGCACGCGGGCACCCGGTCGGTGTTCTTCCAGAACGCGGTACGGATCAGCCTGGCCCTGGCCGCGGCCCGGTTGATCGCGGGGGTGGACACGCTGCCGCACGGCTTCTGGGTGCTGCTGGCGACCTTGACTCTGACCCGGACCACCGTGCGGGAGACCCGGTCGACGGTACGGGTGGCGCTGACCGGGACCCTGGTCGGCGCGCTGATCGTGGCCGGGCTGTTCACGCTGCTCGGGACCGATATCGCCGTGTACGCGGCGGTGCTGCCGCCGCTGATGCTGATCACGTTCACGCTGGGGCCGGTCAAGGGCATCGGCTGGGCCCAGGCGATGTTCACGCTGGTGGTCGCGCTGGTGTTCGCACAACTGGCGCCCGCGACCTGGCAGCTTGCCGAGTTCCGGCTGCTGGACGTGCTGACCGGCAGCGCGATCGGCGCTGTCTTCGGGCTGCTCGCCTGGCCACGGGGTGCCCACGACGAACTGCGGCGGTCGATGGCGGTACTGCTGCGCGGCGCGGCGGAGAACGTGGTGGCGACCACCGCCCAGCTGGCCGCGGGCGGGGTGCGGGCGCCGGTGACAGCCGCGCCGGGCCACCGCTCGCTGCAGCACTCGCTGGGCCTGGCGGAGTCGGCGTACGCGCAGTTCCAGAGCGAGCCGAAGATCCTGGCCGCCGCCCACCCCGGCCAGAATCCGCAGGGCTCGGCAGGACCCCCTGAACCCGCCGACCAGGACGGCCCCCAGGACTGGCAGGCGACCCTGATGGCCGCCCATCACACCCTGTGGGGAGCCGACCGGCTGCTGGTGCCGCCCGAGCGGATCGTCGTACCGCCCCTGGAGCTGGAACCGTCGGCGGCCGTGTCCCGCCTCGGGGACCGGGTGGCCGGGCGGATGCTGCTGGTGTCGGCGCGGCTCGATCCGGGCGGCGACACCCCACATGCCCCGGTGCCGGTGCGGGACCCCGACTTCGACGGTTTCGCGGTGGAGCCGCCGGGCGCGCCGCGGGTGTACTACGCGGCCGTCTCGTGGCTGGACGCGCTGATGACGGACCTGGAGCGGATCACCGGGGAGGCCTCGGCCACATCCCCCCGGTCGCGCTGCCGTGAGGATGGCTGATCCCCTGGAGCGTCGGCATCGCCCTCGGCTGAAGGGCGGACGCGGCCGGTCGATGGGACCTCAGATCCGCCAGGTGTTCAGGTGGCGCCGGGATGCTCGACGCATGAGCGAAGACAGCCAACGGCGGGAGACCGGCCGAAGCTGGAGAGCCTCAACGGGCTGGGACCCCGACTCCCGTCAGAAACGCGGCGAGAATACGGCACAGTCGGGGCTCCACCTCGACGATCGCGTGCCCGAGCCGGGGGTCGTCGGCGTAGAGCTCCCGCAGGCGCGGGCCCGGGCTGGCCATCTGCCACAGCGCGCCGGCCATGCCGGTGGCGGTGGAGATCATGTCGAGGACCTGCTCTTCGGTGAGGCCCAGCAGGCGGCTCAGCTCGCCGCCGATCAGGTCGACTTCGTGCAGCGTGACGAGCTTGAACGCGCGTACCGCCTCCAGCGACACGTTGCGCTCCAGGTTGAGCGGCGCCTGCGCAAGCAGATCGCAGAACATGGGGCGCGCCGCCAGCGTCGCGGCGAAGGCCTCGGCGACGTCCGTGGGCGTCGCCTCGCACCGCGCTGCCAAGTCGGCGCGAAGCGAAGCGGACCATTCCCGCCAGCCCTCCGCGGTGAGCTCGAGAAAGATCTGCTCCCTCGTCTCGAAGTAACGCAGCAGCGCCGACTTGTGCATGCCCACTTCGGTGGCGATGTCGGTGAGGGTGACGTCGCGGATGCCGCGTCCCCGGCCGAGCACCCGGGCCGCGTCCAGGATCGCCCCTTCACGCGCCTGCTTGGCCTCGGCGCTGCGCGCCCGCTGGAACGCTGGCTGACTCATGGGGCCATCATAGGAACGTCTAACGGAACGCCGTTGCGTTATTTAGAGAACGGTGTTGTACTAAATGCATGAGTGAAGACGTACGCACTACGCAACAGGTCTGGTTCATCACCGGTTCGTCCCGCGGATTCGGCCGCGCCCTGGTCACTGCCGTCCTCGACGCGGGTGATCTCGTCGTGGCCACCGCCCGTCGCCCCGAGGCCCTCGCGAAGGAACTGGCGGAGTACGGCGACCGCGTCCTCGCCCTGCCGCTGGACGTCACCAGCCCCGACGCGGCACGCGCGGCGGTCGACGCCGCGCTCGCCCGCTTCGGCCGCATCGATGTGCTCGTGAACAACGCGGGGTACGCGAACGTGTCACCGGTCGAGACGTCGGACGACGACGACTTCCGCGCCCAGTTCGAGACCAACTTCTGGGGTGTCTACAACGTGACCAAGGCGGTGCTGCCCACCCTGCGCCGGCAGGGGTCAGGCACCGTGGTGCAGTTCTCCTCGGTCGGCGGGCGCGTCGGCGGCTCCCCGGGCATCGCCTCGTATCAGGCGGCCAAGTTCGCGGTCGACGGCTTCAGCCGGGTGCTGGCCGCGGAGTCCGCGCCGTTCGGGGTGCAGGTCATGGTCGTCGAGCCGAGCGGCTTCGCCACCGACTGGGCCGGCTCGTCCATGACCGTCCATCCTGTTCCGGACGCCTACGACGAGACCGTGGGCGCGATGAACCGGCGGGTGCGCCAGGGCACGTCCGGCGGTGCCGGCGACCCTGAGCGGGCCGCCGCGATCATCGTGCGTACGGTGCGGCGCGGTCGGGTCCCGGGCCATCTGCTGCTCGGGGTGAACGCGGTGACCATGGCACTCGACTACTCCCGCCGCCAACTGGCCGAGGCGGGCGCCTGGGAACAGGTGAGCCGCTCGGCCGACTTCGTCGAGCCGTACCCCGTGGACCTGCCGCCGCAGGCCGAGCATGCCATCCCATGAACTGGGACGGCCCCCACAACCGTTCGCACCCAACCCCGACGGCGGGGAGTCTCCTGGTCTCGCCCCCGGGTGAGAAGCGTTCCCCTTGGCTCGTAGGTGGCGGTCGTCGCATCCGGTTTCACCCCCGGAATCTCGACCGGTCACCCACTGCTACCTACGCAGTTGGAAAAGCCCTCGCGGTGTCGGCAACGGCGTGAGGCGAGGCGGTGCCTCCCTGCACTGTGCATCTGTCAGATCGCCATGAGACATCCGAAGATCGTTTCTCGGGCTTGATCGATGCCCGTGTCCGGGTGACGGCCTTGCGTCGCAGCAGTCAGCAGATCTTGCCCGTCCTGGCCGCCGTGGCCCGCGGCAGATCCCGGAGGAGCCCGACGGTGAGTCCTGGGAACCCCTGAGCGTGGTCGGCTGCAGAGATGTCGGCGAATTTCAGTACCACCGGGGATCGGATGCGCATCCAGCAGCTTCATTGGCTTGGGACGCGAGATGCAGTGCTGGCTGGTCTCGCCCTGCTGGGGTCGACGGAGGAGCATGGGAGATGAGCGACCAAGGGAGGCCCGCCATGAAGTCCGAAGCCTCGGATTACGACACCTGGCTGTACTCTCACACACCCTCCCAAGCCGAGGGCGAGCGCGACGAGCTGGCTGAGCGTGCAGCCCAGCACCCGGATGTCCCCAGGACCGAGCCGTCCCAGGCGGAGGGCGAGCGCGTGGACGACATCAAGACCACATGACCGCAGCGAGCCGGCTGGGCGTTGCCGGGCCCGGCTCACTGCTGCCCGGCCCGGACGACCGTCCCGAAGGCGTCGCCTGTCGCGGCGACTTCGGCTGCGGCGCTCGTTCTGTCACTGTTCGCCGGACTCCTGGGTGCATAGTCCCGCAGTGTTGTTCAAACGACTGATGAGGGGGCTTGCCGCCGAGTGCGGTGTGGCAGCAATGGCAGTCTGCGGCACGGTGACAAGGAGACGTACGAGCCGCGGTTCACCTTCCACGGCTTCCGCTACGTCGAGGGCGGCCGGTGGGGTGGCGTTGCGCCCGCCACCGGCGCACCCACGTGTGCGCGGTGCCCCCGCGAGATGCCCGTCTCGGCGGCCACATAAGGGTCTGGGCAGGCGCAGAGCACACGTGCAACGAGCAGCCACATGCCGTGATCGGTGGGACACGTAGTCCTCCGTGTGGTGCAGTCAGCTGGAGGCGTCGGAGGTGAACGTGACAGGCAGCTGTTCGGGGCCGCGCAGACCGCCCGAACGCCATCGCAGTTCGCTGGGCGGCACGGCCAGGCTGAGACGAGGCAGGCGGCGCAGGGCGGTTTCGATGGCGATCTGGCCCTCGAGCCGGGCCAGTGGCGCTCCCAGGCAGTAGTGGATGCCGTGCCCGAAGGCGAGGTGCGCGTTGTCCTGCCGGGTGATGTCCAGGCGGTCGGGGTCCGGGAACTGCGCCGGGTCGCGGTCGGCGATGGCGGAGGCGACCAGCACGGTCGCGCCGCGCGGGATCGCCACTCCCGCGATGGCGACGTCCTCGCGCGCGAACCGGGCGATGCCGGGGTTGACCGGTCCGTCGTAGCGCAGGAACTCCTCGATGGCGCCGGGCAGAAGTTCCGGATCGTCCCGCAGCATCTGCAGCTGGGCGGGGTGGGCGAGCAGTGCGGCGATACCGCTGCCGATCAGGTTGACGGTGGTGATGTATCCAGCCACCAGCAGCAGGAACGACATGGCGATCAGCTCGTCCTCGTCCAGCCGGTGTTCCTCGTCCCGGGTGGCGATCAGCGCGCTGAGCAGGTCGTCACCGGGCCGGGCTCGCTTGCCCTGGAGGAGTCCGGTCAGGTACGAGCGCATCTGCTGCCACGCTCGGTCGATCCGGGCCGGGTCCGGCGGCTCGGCTCCTTGAAGGATCATGTCGTCGGTCCACCGGTGGAAGTCGTCCCGGTCGGAGGCGGGCACTCCGAGCAGTTCGCTGATCACAGTGACGGGAAGCGGCAGCGCGAAGTCCTCGACGAGTTCGGCCTTGCCTGCGGGCACGATCGCGTCGAGCAATCCGTCGGTGATCTCCTGGACGCGTGGCCGCAGCTCGGCCACCCTGCGGGCGGTGAACGCCTTGGAGACCAGGCGGCGCAGGCGGGTGTGGTCGGGCGGGTCGGAGCGGAGCATGGTGCGCAGCATTGAATCGCGCTCCGTGGCGGGCAGCCGCTGGAGGAGCCGGGGGTCCGAGGCGTCGCGGACGTCGCTGCTCAGCCGTGAGTCGGAGAGGGCTGCGAGGCCGTCTTCATAGCGTGTGACCAACCATGCCTCGAGGCCACCGGCGAGGACGGCGCGCCGTACCGGGCCGTCCTCGCGCAGCTGCCGGTAGAGCGGGAAGGGATCCGCCATGAACGCCGGATCGGCATAAGGCATAAGGAACGGCTGCTGGCTCATCAGGCACTCCAGGGGTCGTCACGAACCCACACGGCAAAGTTGTCATTTTTGAGGGTATATGCCCCATTGACCCGAGTCGTGGATGTCACCGAAGGGAAGGGCTGCGATGGAGCGGACAACGTGCTGCGTGGTGGGCGACGGCCCCGCGGGAATGGACCTCGGCCTGCTGCTGGCCCGCGCCGGCGTGGACGTCACGGTCCTGGAGAAACACGGGGACTTTCTGCGCGACTTCCGCGGCCACACAGTGCATCCCCCGACCCTGGCGCTGCTGGACGATCTCGGTCTGGCCGAGCGCTTCGCCCGACTGCAGCAACGTCGGGTGACCACCGATTGATGAACGCCTCGATCGCTCCTCGGCAGACGGGGTCGGACACGACGCAGCATCGACGGCCTAGTTACCCGAGCAGGGGGACCAATGGGAGCCAGACCAACATCGTTCAATGTCTTCGGCGTTGGCGTCACGTGGGAGTTCACGACCAAGGACAGGGTGGTCGCGCAGAGGGTCATGAACTTCTTGGCCGACCGCCGTGTTCTCAAGGTTGGAACGTCGCGCCCACAGGTCGAAGCAGAGCGGTGCCTGCGGTCCGCCTGGGGGTGCAGAGCACGCCTCACTCAAGAGCTCGACCAACTGCAGAAGCCGGGAAGCGACTTGAACAGCTGGCTCGTCGCCATACGTGACGGGTCCCATCCCGGTTGGCCCCGCAGCTAGAGGCGCGCGCGCATCAGCGCATCCCTGTACGCCGATACACCCCGCCCCCTGTCGGAGCAGAAGGCGGGACGCTGCCGCATCGGCTCGCGGGTCACGAACGCTCCTGCATCCACGCCAGTTGGGGGCGCGGCCAGATTCTGTGTTGGCTCCGGCCGCTCTGAGCCTGCTGGAGACCCACGCCCGCCTCCAGCCCGGCGACACCGTGCTGATTCACGGCGCTGGCGGAGGTGTCGGCCAGGCCGTCAGCCGCCTGGGCGCAATGCGCGGCCTGCGCATGTACGGCACCGCATCCGCGCCAGGCAGCACCGAGGCCCTCGACCGCCATGGCGTCACGCCCATCGACTACCGGCGCGAGGACTTCGAAGCAGTCCTGAAAGAGCGCGAGCCGGACGGCGTCCAAGCGGTCTTCGACCACATCGGCGGCCCCAACCTGCGGAAGGGCTACCGGGTACTGGCCCCCGGCGGGGTGCTCGTGAGCTATGCGTTCAGCGGCCGCCCGGGACGTATGGTGGGTGACACCGTACGCGGCGCCGCCCGCGTAAAGATGATGAACTTGCGGCCGGGCCGCCGCACCGCCCTGAGCATGGTGCCGAACGAGATCAAGGCCGACCACACCTGGTACCGCGAAGCCCTCACCCGACTACTCGACATGACGCACCGCGGCGAACTCACACCGCGCATCGCTGCCACGTACCCCTTTCTGCAGGCGGCCGACGTGCACGCGGCTCTCGAGCGCCGAGAACTTGCGGGCAAGGTGGTACTAACGATGCAGTGAGCCACCGAGTGTGCGACTGAAGATCATCGATTACGCCTGGGTCGCGGTCTTCTGCTTGAGGCGTTCGTAAGGGGGTCGGGCCGCCGAGGCCACCATGGGGGCGACGGTAGTTGTAGTAGTCCTCCCACTCGCGGAGCTTGTCGTTGAAATCCTCGGCGTCGATCCGGTGGGAGCCTTGAGTTCACGCGCCGAGTGCCTGAAGGGTGCCACTATTCGCGCATCGTGTTCACCTGCTGATTCTCGCGCTCCCCAGGTGAACCATGATCCCTTCTCATGGCGTACCGACACTGTCGTGGGTGGAACAGCCGGAAGACGGGACCCAGGTCAGGCGCGGAGTGTGGCTGACCAACACCAAGAGCCGGCGGGACAAACTCACCGACGACAAACTCCAGCAGCTCGCGGACCTCGGGCTGACCTAGGCGGCTGGTGAAAGGGACGCGTAGTGACCGGTGACAGCTCTGAAGAGCAGCGGGTACAGGCGGCCGCATGGCGGCACGACCTGAGGTAGATAACCTTCCCGTTCCTGCCATGCCTCCCTGGCCTTCCGTCGCGCCCCGGTGGGCCGTGGTGACCGTTTCGCCCATGCCACCCCGGCACGCCTGTCGGGCCGGTAGGGCCAGGCGGGCCGGAGGGGCCGGAGGGGCCAGGCGGGCCGGGCAGACCCTGCTGGACGCTGTTCCCCTGGAGGGCGATGCGCCGTGCTTGGAGTTCGTCGATCTGCTGCTGGTGGGCGACGATCACAGCCGCCTGCGCGACGAGCATGATGGTCAGCGCTGCGCCGATCGCGAGGCGGCGTTGCGGGCTACCCCACGCCGCTTTCATACTTCCCACATCATTCCTCACGTTATGTGATGACAAGGAGCAAAGGGCAGGCGCGGCAAAGGCGGACCTCTACGTCGAGCGTCCTTCACGGGGCGACCGGACACCTCACTTCTGCCCATCACCGCGGGGAGGGGCTGAAGCACGTCACTGGCGCAGCGCAGGCGGGTGTGCGGAACCATGTTCACCTGCTTCGGGCGCCCCTTCGGCGCAGAGAAGCCCAAGATGTGTCACGGGCTTCGGCGTCTGCTTTCAGACCACAACCGCTATCAATGCGACGGACCGGGAACGGTCCCCGGCGTCCGGTTGGCGATCCCGCGCCGTGCCACCGGTGCGTCCGGCACTCTCGGCGGCGCTGCACCCCGTCCGGGCGCTGTCCACAACTCCGACTGCACTGTCCGGCCCCGCGCAAGGGCGGAATACCCTCCAGTGCACGCCGGAGGAGTCGGCCAGTGCGGCCGGGTGTCTAACTTGCAGCCGGCGCCGGCGGAACGACAGCATCCTTCCCGTCCTTCCCGCTCGTGCCGTCCTTCCCGTTCGTGCCTTCCTTGCCGTCCTTGCCGTCCGTGCCGTCCTTGCCTGCCGGACCGATAGGGCCACCGGGACCAGAGGGACCAGGGGGACCGGACGGCCCTGAAGGGCCAGGTTTAACGCTCGCCTGGACGTCGACGGGCTGCATCCGCAGGTCGTCGATCTGCACTTGCTGGGCGACGAGCAGAGCTGACTGTGCGGCGAGCGCGACGGTCAGCACCGCGCCGAGCACGAGGGGGCGCCGCGGACTACGCAGCACTTCAATCACTCTTCTCACATCATTCCTCACGCTATGTGACGGCGAAAGTGTAAAGGACGAGGCCGTGGCGGGGATGGACCTGTGCGTCGAGTGTTTTCCAGGGCCGCCTCGCACGCCATACTTCTGCCGTTCGTGGCACGACAGCGCTGAAGCACAACACCGGCGAAGCACATGGGAGAACCTGGCGGCGTTCAAGTCCAGGAACGCGAGGCGGCGCCGGATCGGCCGCCGACCGCACTGCGAAGGGTGGCAGCGGAGGCCCGCGTACCTTGGGCCACAGACCACCGCCGAGGTGGCAACCGATCATCCTCGCAGTGAGCCGCTCCCGGGACTCGGACCGCTATCGGGGTCTGCTCGGTGACCGGCGCGGCGTCCCGGCCGGTGCGTTCGTCAATGAGTCGGTCGACGCCGAAGACGCCGGAGCCGGAGCCGGTGAAGATCAGCAGGAAGAAGCAGAACAGGACCGACGGCAACGGCACGCCGCCGTTCTGAACGGTCGACAGCGCGACCCTCTGGTGGACGTCGAAGTAAGCGAACGCCATCGCGCCCGAGGCGATCAGTGCGGCCCAGCGGGTGCACGAGACCAAGGAGCACTAGGGTGCCGGCGACCAACTGGATCCCGGCTCCGCACGAGTCGTCGCCGACCACGGCTGGGCGGGGAACAGTTCGGTCCGGTGCCGGTCATACACAGCCTGACCAGCAACGACGAGTTTTCGAGCCCCGCAAGATCGTGAACGAGAATCGACTGCGGCACCAGCGAAACGCTCACTGCCACAGCGTCGCAGGCTATTGCTCCCCATTACCCCAACTGCAGCGATGACTTCTTGAGCCCCTCAAGCTGTAGTGCCGTGATGAGTTGACGGAAGGTTGACCAATTCTCGGGAGAACGGTGCCGTGTGCCGACCGTATGGTCGGCCGCATGTCCCCACACACCACAAGGCCCTCAGCCCTTCCGGTCCTCCCCTACCGCAAACCCACATCCGGACGGGACTACTGGGTGCTGGACGATGTGCTGCCCGACGTCGACGCGGTCCGGGCCCGCTGCCTCGCCAAGGACGACTGGGCCGAGGGTTACCCGCACAAGCCCGAGAGCTGGCCGGGGCTCCGTACCATGCCGGGACTGGAACCGGCGGAACTGGCCCGCGTCGAAAGGCTGGTCAGGAAGGCGACCGGCGCACAGGCGCTCTGGCAGGAAACGGCCCCGGGCGGTGGCACCCTCAACCACAACTGCGTTCAGGTGGTGGGCAAGGACGAGTGCGAGCCGCGCCCGCACACCGACTCGCGATCGCTGTGCCGGTACGCAGCGGTGCTCTATCTCAATCCGAACGTGCCCAAGGACTGCGGAACCAGCTTCTACCGACAGAGCCTGCCGGGCGGCAGACTCGGCGGGAACATGGTGACGGCACCGCACAACAACCTGGTCGACGCCCTGGGCACGCGTTTCGTGGCGCCCGACTCCTTCACCGAGGACATACGCGTGCCGCACCGATACAACCGGCTGCTCCTCTACACGGCCAACATGATGCACACCGCCACCAGTTACTCGGGCAGCACCCTCGAGGACAAGCGGATGACCGCGGTGTTCTTCTGGATGGCGTGACGGCGCGGCAGTCGGCACCTGTCCCGCCCGAAAATACGCTCAAGGTCGGCGAGACCCTCGGTACCACCATCATCCTCAAGTCGAGCGAGCGGACCACCGGTTGGGCGGTGTTCGACGTGCCGGAGGACGCGAACATCACGGCCGCGACGTACCGGATGGACTCGACCAGCGTCGACGACACGCGCACGGGCAAGTGGAATCTCTCCTGACAGGGGCAGCGAACGACGAGTAGGGGCAGTGGGCTAGATTCATGGTCGCCTCCGCGCATCCCCCACTGCCTGACTGCCTGAGGAACCACCCGTGTCCAACCTTCCGCCCCTGGGCGGCCCGACCGCCTCGTACACCCCGGCGCAGATACGCCGCAACCGGCTGATCTTCCTCGGCCTGGTCCTCGTCCTCGCGGGCCTGGTGGCGCTCTGGGCCTTCGGCCCCTCCGACATGAAGGACCAGTCCGCGTCGCTCAAGTCCGGCGACTGCTTCCAGAACGTCGGGACGGGCAAGGAAGCGAAGACCAAGAAGCTCGACTGCACCGACCCGCACGCCGACTACAAGGTCCTCAAGATGGACAAGGACGGCGTCGTCGACACCTTCTCGTGCTCCGACGTCCCGGGCACGACCGGCTCGCTCACCCAGTCAGGCGCGGGAGACTGGTTCGTTGTCTGCTTCAAGGAAAACGACGAGAAGGCCAAGAAGTAGCCGGGGCCCCGCACCTCGTGACCAGACGCTCGCGTATCGCTATGCCGCTTGACCAGCGGCGATGACTTTTTGAGCGGCACACGTCTCCGCCCCGTCGCGTGATCAGGAGTCAACGACCCGGGACTGAAAGTCCCTGGCTTGCACAACGGGCGCCACTGGCTGTGGTGCTGGGTTTGCGTCCTGTCCCACGCCCGGTGTTCGGGGGTGGGTCTGGGGCGGTTGACTGCACCCCGCGTCG
>NZ_JBSGTG010000026.1:0-123021 GCF_053607285.1 Streptomyces sp. NPDC055140
AGCCGGTGGCCGTTCATCTATGCGGGCACCATCCCGATGCCGGAGCAAACCCCCGGATCAGGTCGAACCCGTACACCACTTCCCTGGACGCAACCTTCTTCGGGAGGCTGCTCTTGGGATTTGACCGGACGAAACCAGTGACGGGTGCGTAGATCGCTAAAGAGCCGGACTGCTCCGTACATGGACAGCGCCGCGAGCACCGCGACGAGAGGCCCCACGAACCACTCCATGTGCCCACCCCCACCCGTGGATTGGGTGACACGCTATCAACGTGATCGTCGCATGACAGGGGCTTCAACCAGTTCAGCTCTTGCCCAAGCATGGCGATTGAGCCAGGTTCCAGCAGCGCTCGACATCGCCGGTGCGGCCGACGCGTTCGCCGCGCTGCTGGCCGACCGCACTCGGGTGTTGGGCCCGGACCACCCCGACATTCTCATTGCCCGGAACAACCTCGCCCGGTGGCGGGGGGGGCTGGGGATGCGTAGGGTGCGGCTGAACCTAAGTAGACCTCGGTTCTGAGATAGACCTTAGTCTCAGTTCTAGTCTCGATTGCTGCTCAATCCGCTGCGATACGCGCTCGTCCGTGGACGTCCCGCACGCCGCCTGACCTGCAACGCGAGGCCGTCATCGGATGTCCCCGGACCGCCACGGAACAAGCCCGGACAGCTTGTAATGCGCAGGTCGTCGGTTCAAATCCGAAGGAGGGCTCGCGACGGGGCACTTGCGTGCGTCTGACAGGCCGGCTTACGCGGTAGCGACCGACCTCCGGGGTGGATGCGGTTCACCCAGTGAGGCGGTACGAGCGCTGTCGTCGGTCGTCGTGCACCACGATGCCCCGGGCTTCCATCCGGCGAAGGTGGTACATCACGCTTGACGGGCTGCGGAGTCCGACGCCGGCGCCGATTTCGCGGACGGTCGGGTAGTCCCCGGTTTCCGCGACCCACTCGCGGATGCATCGCACGATGCGTTCTTGCCGCTCGGTCAAGTGGTCGTTCACGACTGGCCTCCCTCGCCTCGGGCCTGCCGTCGCAGCTCCACGCGCTCCGCGGGGCTGAGGGGGTAGGCCGCAAGTCGTACGGAGAGGCGGTACAAGCGGCGTCGCAGTGCGGTGCGGCCCGGTTGCTTGGCGAGCCGCTCGTACGTAACGGCCCACTCGCGCTGTGTGTTCAGAACGTCATCTGGGAGGGGGTGGTCCATGTCTCGAATTAGAGCGCGTGTTCGAATTTCTGGGCAAGTGGACTGACCGGGCTCCGGCAGGACGCTCACGGCTCCGCCCCGCTGCGTGCCGGGAGGCATCAGGCGTGAGGTGGCCAGTAGCGCGCCAACCTGCACAGATGTTGCCGCGACAGCCGAAAGGCTGGGCCGTCAGTGGGCCGTCTGCGGGCCGTCCGGGGGTGGCCTACGACGGCCAATGGCGACTAGTGACGACCGCCCCTTCCTTCTTGTGCCCCAGGTCACGTAAGCGGATCTGCGACACTGGAACGGTTATGCCTAAGCCCGGAGAACTCACTTTCGTTGCCCCGCGCGGAGCCAAGAAGCCGCCGCGGCACCTCGCCGACCTCTCGCCCGCCGAGCGGAAGGAGGCCGTCGCCGCGATCGGTGAGAAGCCGTTCCGCGCCAAGCAGCTGTCGCAGCACTACTTCTCGCGGTTCGCGCACGACCCCGCGGAGTGGACCGACATCCCCGCCGGCTCGCGCGGCAAGCTGCAGGAGGCGCTGCTTCCGGAGCTGATGACGGTCGTCCGGCATCTGTCGACCGACCAGGACACCACCCGCAAGACCCTGTGGCGGCTCTTCGACGGCACGCTCGTCGAGTCCGTACTGATGCGCTACCCGGACCGGGTCACCATGTGCATCAGCTCGCAGGCCGGCTGCGGAATGAACTGCCCGTTCTGCGCCACGGGACAGGCCGGCCTCGACCGGAACCTGTCGACGGGCGAGATCGTGCACCAGATCGTCGACGGCATGCGCGCGCTGCGCGACGGCGAGATCCCGGGCGGCCCGGCGCGCCTGAGCAACATCGTCTTCATGGGCATGGGCGAGCCCCTGGCCAACTACAAGCGGGTCGTCGGCGCCATCCGCGCGCTCACCGACCCCGAGCCGGACGGCGTCGGCCTCTCGCAGCGCGGGATCACCGTCTCGACCGTCGGTCTGGTCCCCGCCATGCACCGGTTCGCCGACGAGGGCTTCAAGTGCCGCCTCGCCGTCTCGCTGCACGCCCCCGACGACGAGCTGCGCGACACCCTCGTCCCGGTCAACACGCGCTGGAAGGTCCGCGAGGTCCTCGACGCGGCGTGGGAGTACTCCGAGAAGTCGGGCCGCCGCATCTCGATCGAGTACGCGCTCATCCGGGACATCAACGACCAGGCCTGGCGAGGTGACCGGCTCGGCCGCCTGCTCAAGGGCAAGCGCGTCCACGTCAACCTGATCCCGCTGAACCCGACGCCGGGCTCGAAGTGGACGGCGTCGCGCCCCGAGGACGAGAAGGCGTTCGTCGAGGCCATCGCGGCCCACGGCGTGCCGGTAACCGTCCGCGACACCCGTGGCCAGGAGATCGACGGGGCGTGCGGTCAGCTCGCCGCCACCGAGCGGTAACCTGACTGGCGTACGTACATCTTCATATTCCGACAGGGGAGCGCCACAGCGCTGAGAGTGCGGCATCGGCCGCAGACCCTCTGAACCTCGCCCAGGTCATTCTGGGTAGGAAGTTCGGTCGCCACTCAAGCTGTTGCGCCCTGCCCGGGCATCGTCCGCGATCCCGGGCAGGGCCGCGTCTCTTCCTGGTCACCCAGGAGGGAACTTAAGTGAGCACCATCATCAAGGCCACGGCCGTCGCCGTGGCGGCCGGTCTCGGACTCGTCACGCTCTCCGCGTGCGGGGGATCCGGCTCCGGCAAGGACTCGGCCGACTCCAAGACCGTCACCCTCGTCAGCCATGACTCGTGGGCCGTGTCCAAGAGCGTGCTCAAGGACTTCGAGAAGCGCTCCGGCTACAAGGTCACGGTCCTGAAGGACGGTGACGCGGGCGAGGCCGTGAACAAGGCCATCCTGTCCAAGGACAACCCGCAGGGCGACGTCCTCTTCGGCGTCGACAACACGCTCCTGTCGCGCGCCCTCGACAACGGGCTCTTCCAGCCGTACGAGGCCAAGGGCCTGGACCAGGTGGGGACCGAGTACCAGCTCGACAAGGACAAGCACCGGGTCACCCCGATCGACACCGGCAACATCTGCGTCAACTACGACAAGAAGTACTTCGCGGATCACAAGCTGACGCCGCCCGCCTCGTTCGACGACCTCGCCAAGCCCGCGTACAAGAACCTGCTGGTCACGGAGAACGTGTCGACGTCGTCACCCGGCCTCGGCTTCCTGCTGGGCAGCGCCGCGCAGTACGGAGACAACGGCTGGCAGGGCTACTGGAAGAAGCTCAAGGCCAACGGCGTGAAGGTCGTCGACGGCTGGGAGCAGGCCTACAACGAGGAGTTCTCGGGCTCCGCCGGTGGCAGGAAGCCAGGCGGTGACCGGCCGCTCGTCGTGTCGTACGCGTCGTCGCCGCCGGCCGAGGCGATCTACTCGGACCCGCAGCCGAAGACCGCCCCCACCGGGGTCGCGACCGGTACCTGCTTCCGCCAGACCGAGTTCGCGGGCCTGCTGAGCAACGCGAAGAACGAGAAGGGCGGCAAGGCGCTCCTCGACTTCCTGATCGCGAAGCAGTTCCAGCAGGACATGCCGCTGAACATGTTCGTGGACCCGGTGACGAAGGACGCGGCCCTGCCCGCCGACTACGCCAAGTACGACGTCAAGGTCGACGCCCCGAAGACCATGGCCCCGCAGAAGATCGCCGACAACCGTGACGCCTGGGTCAAGACGTGGACCTCACTCGTACTGAAGTGACGCCCCCCGGGGAACCTCCGGTCAGGCACCCGGTGAAGCACCCGGCAAAGCCTCCGGCTGAGTCCCGTAAGGGTCGTCGGCGCGGGAGCGCGGCGCGGCTCGGCCTGATGGCCGTGCCCGTCGCGTTCTTCGCGATCTTCTTCGCCTATCCGGTCGCGGCGATCGTCTCCCGCGGCCTGAAGGCGGGCGGCCACTGGCAGTTCGGGCGGATCGCCGACGTGCTCGGGCAGCCCGACATCCGGCACGTCCTGTGGTTCACGACCTGGCAGGCGTTCGCCTCGACCGTCCTCACGCTGCTGATCGCGCTCCCCGGCGCGTACGTCTTCGCGCGCTTCGAGTTCAGGGGCAAGCAGGTTCTGAGGGCCGCCGTCACCGTGCCGTTCGTGCTGCCGACCGTCGTCGTCGGCACGGCGTTCCTGGCGCTAGTCGGCCGCGGCGGGCTGCTCGACGGTCTGTGGGGCGTACGCCTCGACACCACGGTGTGGGCGATCCTGCTCGCCCATGTCTTCTTCAACTACGCCGTCGTCGTACGCACCGTCGGCGGACTGTGGTCGCAGCTCGACCCGCGGCAGGAGGAGGCCGCCCGGATGCTGGGCGCCTCCCGCTGGACGGCCTGGCGGAAGGTGACGCTGCCCGCGCTCGGGCCCGCCGTCGCGGCCGCCGCGCTGATGGTCTTCCTCTTCACGTTCACGTCGTTCGGCGTGGTCCAGATCCTCGGCGGGCCGACGTTCTCCACTCTTGAGGTGGAGATCTACCGGCAGACCGCGCAGATCTTCGACCTCTCCACGGCGGCCGTCCTGACGATCGTGCAGTTCGCCGCCGTAGGGATCATCCTCGCCGTGCACGCCTGGAGCGTGCGCCGGAGGGAGAGCGCGCTGCGCCTCGTCGACGCGGCGCACACCGCCCGGCGCCCGCGCGGCGCGGGTCAGCGGGCGCTGCTCGCCGGGGTGGTCGCCACGGTTGCGGTGCTGATCCTGCTGCCGCTCGGCGTGCTGATCCAGAGGTCCTTCGAGGGGCCCGACGGCTTCGGGTTCGCCTACTACAAGGCGCTCACCTCGTCCGACAGCGGTGTGTTCCTGGTGCCGCCGATCGAGGCGATCGGGAACTCCCTCACGTACGCGCTCGCCGCCACCGCCATCGCGGTCGTGATCGGCGGACTCGCCGCCGCGGCCCTGACGCGGAGAGCCGGCCGTCTCGTACGAGGCTTCGACGCGCTCCTCATGCTGCCGCTCGGCGTCTCCGCCGTCACCGTCGGCTTCGGCTTCCTGATCACCCTGGACAAGCCGCCCCTCGACCTGCGCGGCACCTGGATCCTGGTGCCGCTGGCCCAGGCCCTCGTCGGGGTGCCCTTCGTCGTCCGCACCATGCTGCCGGTCCTGCGCGCGGTCGACGGGCGGCTGCGCGAGGCCGCCGCCGTCCTCGGCGCCTCGCCGCTGCGGGCCTGGCGCGAGGTCGACCTGCCGATGGTGCGCAGGGCTCTGCTGATCGCGGCCGGGTTCGCGTTCGCCGTGTCGCTCGGCGAGTTCGGGGCGACCGTGTTCATCGCCCGCCCGGACCACCCGACCCTGCCGGTCGCCGTGGCGCGGCTCCTCGGCCGCGCCGGTGACCTCAACTACGGCCAGGCCATGGCCCTTTCGACGATTCTCATGGTGGTGTGCGCGGTGTCGCTGCTGCTGCTCGAACGTATCCGCACGGACCGTACGACGGGGGAGTTCTGATGGCCCTGCTGACCCTGGACGACGCGACCGTGCGGTTCGGCGGTCCGTCCAGAACGGCGCACGCTGCGCTCGACCGGGTCGATCTGGAGGTCGCCGAGCACGAGATCGTGTGCGTGCTCGGACCCAGCGGTAGCGGCAAGTCGACGCTGCTGCGGGTCGTGGCCGGGCTCCAGGGGCTCGACGGGGGACGCGTGTTCCTCGACGGCGGTGACCAGTCGGGCGTGCCCGCGCACCGGCGGGGCGTCGGCCTCATGTTCCAGGACCATCAGCTGTTCCCGCAGCGCGACGTGGGCGGCAATGTCGCCTTCGGGTTGCGGATGCACGGCGCCTCACGCTCCGAACAGCAGGACCGTGTACGGGAGTTGCTGGCGTTGGTCGGGCTGCCCGGGGCCGAAGGGCGCGCCGTGGCCTCGCTGTCCGGCGGCGAGCAGCAGCGCGTCGCCCTCGCCAGGGCGCTCGCCCCGCGACCCCGCCTGCTGATGCTCGACGAGCCGCTCGGCCAGCTCGACCGCTCGCTGCGGGAGCGTCTGGTCGTCGAACTCAGGCAACTCTTCGGCGAGTTGGGTACGACAGTGCTCGCCGTGACGCACGACCAGGGCGAGGCCTTCGCGCTCGCCGACCGCGTCGTGGTGATGCGCGACGGACGGATCGCCCAGTCCGGTACGCCACTTGAGGTGTGGCAGCACCCGGACGACGAGTTCGTGGCACGCTTCCTCGGATTCGACAACGTGGTCGACGCCACGATCGTCGGGGAGGCGGCCGACACGCCCTGGGGAAAGGTGCCCGTGCCCGCGGGGTCCCCGCAGGGCCGCGCCAAGATCCTCGTCAGGCCCGCGGGCGTACGCCTCGTCGACGCCGCCAAGGCTGAGCTGACCTGCACGGTCACCGCGCGCACCTTCCGCGGCACGCATGTCGCCGTACACCTCCAGGCCACGGAAGCACCCCGCCTCGAAGCGGCCTGCGCGCTGCGGGACGCGCCGGAGCCGGGGGACGAGGTCGGGGTGGCGTTCGACGCGGGCGAAATCGTGGTGCTGGACGGCCCGTCCGCCGCATAGGGTCCGCCGTATGACGACGGAGACCGCGGCATCCGGACAGCTCGCCCATGACCGCTACTGCGACGAAGTCGTCGCGCAGACCGCCCTGTTGGCCGGGCATCTCGTCGGCGCCGACCTGACGGCGACCGTGCCGACCTGCCTCGAATGGACCCTGCGCGACCTCGTCGTGCACCTCGGCGGCGCGCACCGCTGGGTCGAGGCGATCGTACGGACCGGGGCGACCGAGGAGATCCCCGACGAGAAGGTGCCGGGCTTCGAAGGGCCCGGGAGCGACGACCCGGCCGAGCTCGCGGCCTGGCTCATGGAAGGCGCCGAGCTGACCGCGCGGACGCTGCACGTCTTTGGCCCCGACACCCGCGTATGGACCTGGTCCTGGCAGCAGACCACGGGGTTCTGGGCGCGCCGCATGACGCACGAGACCGTGATCCACCGGGCGGACGCGGCGCTCACGGCGCAGGCCGCGTACGAGGTGGCGCCCGAACTCGCCGCCGACGCGATCGACGAGTGGCTGCAGATCGTCGCCCACGCCCAGCGGTCGGACCCGTCCGACACCGCGGCGGAGCTGCGCGGCGGCGGGCGCAGCCTGCACCTCCACGCCACCGACGCACCGGCGGAGCTGAACGCCGAATGGCTGGTCGAGCTGGGCGAGGACGGCTTCACCTGGCGCCGCGGCCACGAGAAGGCGACCGTCGCCCTGCGGGGGCCGCTGACCGATGTGCTGCTCGCGTTCTATCGGCGCGCGCCCCTCGACGGCGGACGCGTGGAGGTCCTGGGAGAGCGGGAGCTGCTGGACTTCTGGCTGGAACGGGCGACGTTCGGGTAGCCCAGGCCCGGCTTCCGCGCAGTCCGCCAAGGAGTTCGGCCCGCCGAAGAGTTCAGCCCAGCTTCGCGAGCGCGTCCGCCGCTTCCTCCACGGTGTCCACCAGCGCGATCCGCGCGTCCATCGAGCGTTCGCGGGCCAGGGCGGTGAGCAGCGGCCAGGCCGGCATGCGCTCCGTCCAGTGGGCGCGGCCGACGAGGACCATGGGCGTGGGCGCGCCCCGGGACTCGTAGTAGTTCGGCGTCGCGTTGTCGAATATCTCCTGGACGGTGCCGGCCGCGCCCGGCAGGAAGACCACGCCGGCGTTCGAGCGGGCCAGGAGCCCGTCCTCGCGGGTGGCGTTCGCGAAGTACTTCGCGATGTGCCCGGCGAAGGCGTTCGGCGGCTCGTGGCCGTAGAACCAGGTGGGGATGCCGACCGAGTCGCCGCCGTCCGGCCAGCGGGAGCGCACCTCGAAGGCGGCCGACGCCCACGCCGTGACGGACGGGGTGAACGAGGGCGCGGCGGAAAGGAGCCGGAGCGCCTCGGTCAGCATTCCGTCGTCGAACCGTGCCGCGTACGCGCCCAGGTTCGCCGCCTCCATCGCGCCCGGGCCGCCGCCCGTGGCGACGGTGACCCCGGATCGCGCGAGCGTCCTGCCGAGCCGCGCCGCGCCCGCATACCCGTCCGTGCCGCGCGCCATCGCGTGACCGCCCATGACCCCTACCACGCTGGTGCCGACGAGGAGTTCGTCGAGGGCGTCGGAGACGGAGTCGTCGTGCACGGCGCGCAGCATCGACGCGAAAACGTCGTGGTCGGCCTTGGTCTGCTGGAACCAGTCGTACGCGCGGGCGTCCGGCGTCGACTCGTATCCGCCCTCTGCGAGGCCCGCGAACAGCTCGTCGGGGGAGTAGAGACGGCCTCGGTACGGGTCGAAGGGGAGGCCGGGGACCGGCGGGAAGACCAGGGCGCCTATGGCGCGGATCCGGGCCGCGGCGTCGGGCCCCATCGGACAGCCGAGGAAGACGGCGCCCTCGGCGTCCAGGGTGAGCAGCTCGTCCGTACGCTCCGTCAGGTCGACGGCCTGCACGCGGCGTCCGGAGAGCGAGCCGTGCGCGGCCACGACCTCGTCGAACTCGTCGAGCGTCTCGATCTCACGGCCGGCGTCCGTGTGGGGGATCGCGGGCCTGCGCGGGGCGGGTTCAGAGGTCTGCACCCGCCCATGCTAGGGCGCCGTACCCCTGAAGATCAGCCCTGGATGGCCGCCGGGTCCATCCACATGATCTCCCAGGTGTGGCCGTCCGGGTCGTCGAAGGCGCGGCCGTACATGAAGCCGTGGTCCTGCTTCTCGCCGGTCTCGGTGCCGCCCGCGGCGATCGCCTTGTCGACGAGCTCGTCGACCTTCTCGCGGCTCTCGGCGCTCAGACACAGGAGCACCTCGGTGTTCTTGGTTGAGTCGACGATCGTCTTCTTCGTGAAGGCGGCGTACTTCTCCTTGGTGAGCAGCATGACCACGATGTGCTCGCTGACCACCACGGAGGCGCAGGTCTCGTCGGAGAACTGCGGGTTGATCGAGTACCCGAGCTCGGTGAAGAACTTCTTCGACGCGTCGAGGTCGTTCACGGCGAGGTTCGGGAAGATCATCTGCTGGTACATGGTGGGTCCGTCGCTTTCGCTCGCTGGTCTCGGTGTTGCGTCGCTGTGCCGTACGCAGGGTTAGACGTGAGGCCCGCCCGTAACTCATCGCCCGCCGCGAACTTTCTTTCGATCTTTTTCGGGAGCCCGCAACGAGAGGGTGCGGGCCCCGCTCAGGGCGCGAGCGGGAGCGCCGCCAGTTCCGCGACGGCCCATGTCAGCAGCCCGAACACGGCGAGCAGTGCCGCCGCGCGCAGCCCGGCCGCGCCCCGGAGGAGACTCGTGGGGGCGCCGAGCCGGAGCAGGGCGGCCATGGTGTCGGAGCGGGCGTGCTTGGCCTCGATCGCGGCCGTCAGGAGCGTGGCGACCGTACAGCCCATGACGAGGACGGCGCCGAGCGCGGACAGCGGGCCGAGGTCGGGCTGACGTCCCGACCAGAGGGTGAGCCCCGCGTACGCGCCGGAGGCCACCGCGCAGACCACGCCCAGGGGGCGGCCGATACGACGGGCCTCCTCCTGAAGCACCCGGCCCGCCAGGAGCCGTGCCGCCCCGGGCCGCACCGACTGAAGGGCCCGGCCGCACTGGTACGTGAGTCCGGGACCCGCGAGCGCGAGGCCGAGGGCCGTCAGTGTCCAGCCGGCCAGCACGCCCGCCGGGCTGCCGTCGAGACCGCCCGGCATGGGGAACCCCGCGGTGCCGTGCGCGCGGGAGGCGTATGTCTCCACTGCGAGGCCGGTGGCCAGCAGCGCAACGCCCCATGGCAGGCCGGTCGGCGCGGGCACCGGGGCGGCGGGATCGCGTGGGTCCGGCTGGGGCTCGCCGGCCTTGGCGGCGCGCGGGCGCAGCACGAGGGCGGAGGCGCCGGACGCGGCGAGCGGGACCAGGGCGAGCAGGGTCAGGGTGGCGGCCACGGGCAGGGGCCGGTCGGAGGCGAGTAGACCGCGTGCCGCCCCGTCGAAGGGCAGTCCGGAGAGGTCGCCGCGCAGGTGCAGGAAGACCAGCAGTGCCAGCATCGAGCCGAGCATGCAGGCGACCGCGGTGGAGATGGCCGAGATGAGCGTGAGACGTGCCGGGCCGAGGCCGACCGCGGACAGGCCGGGACGCGGCTTGGTGCCCGGGTCGGTGCGGGCGACGGCGACGGCGAGGTGGACGGTCGCGGCGATCGGCACCACGCACCAGGCCAGGCGCAGCAGGGATCCGGTGGAGGCGTCGGGGTGGCCCATCGCGTAGCCGAGCGTGCACAGCAGGAGGAATCCGGTGCCGGCCGAGGCAGCCGCGACCAGGAGCCTGCGCAGCTGGACGACGGGCCGGCCCCCGCGGGCTAGACGGAGAGCGAGCACGCGGCCCGGCCTTCCGCGTCGGTGCCGCCGGGTACCCCGGGCAGGTGGACCGTGTTCACGCGGCGTCCGTCGAGGAGCGACACCGTGCGGTCGGCCAGGGCGCCGACCTCGGTGTCGTGCGTGGCGAGGACGACGGTGATGCCGTGCGAGCGGGCCGCAGCCATCAGGGTGCGCAGGACGTGGGCGCGGTCGGCGCGGTGCAGGGGCGCGGTGGGCTCGTCGGCGAAGAGCACCGAGGGCGCGGTGACCAGGGCGCGGGCGATGGCGACGCGCTGGCGTTCCGACTGGATCAGGGCGTGCGGGCGCTTGCGGGCGCACATGCCGATGTCGAGGCGCTCCAGCCACTCCAGGGCACTGGCCTTGGCGGCGCGGCGGCTGCCGCCGCGCATCATCAGGGCGAGCGCCGTGTTCTCCCAGGCGTTCAGCTCGGGCACGAGGTGGGGCTCGGGGTCGATCCAGGCGAAGCGGTCGCGGCGCAGCCGTTCCCTGACGAGCGGGCCCATGGTGTGCACGGGGGTGCTGTTGAACCAGACCTCGCCCTGTTGCGGCAGGAGTTGGCCTGAGAGGCACTGCAGGAGCGTCGTCTTGCCGCTGCCGCGCGGCCCGGTGACGGCGAGGATCTCGCTCTCGCGGACACCGAGCGAGACACCGGTGAGCGCGGGCGAGCCGTTGTGTGAGAAGTGCAGGGCGCGTGCCCAGAGTACGTCGTTGTCCGGTGGGGCCACCATGGCGAACACCTCGTTCAGAGACTTCAGATCAGAAATGCCGTAAGACGAGCCGTCCCCCTTACGGGGGAACGAAGGCAGGGCCGATCGGTCACTGGGCACGCTAGGTATTCGCCGGGGCGGGTCGGGAAAGGACGCGGCCCGGCCGCCCCCATCTCACTCGGATGGGCGCAGCCGGGCCGCGGGAGCCGTCAGGCTCAGATCTTGCTCCAGGCCTCCGTGAGGACCTGGCGGATGATGCCCTCGATCTCGTCGAAGGTGGACTGGTCCGAGATCAGCGGCGGCGACAGCTGGATGACCGGGTCACCACGGTCGTCGGCGCGGCAGTACAGGCCGTACTCGTAGAGCTTCTTGGACACGAAGCCGTAGAGCACGCGCTCCGACTCCTCGTCCGTGAAGGACTCCTTGGTGTCCTTGTCCTTGACGAGCTCGATGCCGTAGAAGAAGCCGTTGCCGCGGACGTCGCCGACGATCGGCAGGTCGTGCAGCTTCTGCAGCGTCTTGAGGAAGCTGGCCTCGTTGTCGAGCACGTGCTGGTTGAGACCCTCGCGCTCGAACAGGTCGAGGTTGGCGAGCGCCACGGCCGAGGAGACCGGGTGGCCACCGAAGGTGTAGCCGTGCAGGAAGGTGTTGTCACCCTTGTAGAACGGCGCCGCGATCCGGTCGGAGACGATGGTCGCACCGATCGGGGAGTAGCCCGAGGTCATGCCCTTGGCGCAGGTGATGATGTCCGGGATGTAGCCGAACTTGTCACAGGCGAACATCGTGCCGAGGCGGCCGAAGGCGCAGATGACCTCGTCCGAGACGAGCAGCACGTCGTACTGGTCGCAGATCTCGCGCACGCGCTCGAAGTAGCCGGGCGGCGGCGGGAAGCAGCCACCGGCGTTCTGCACCGGCTCGAGGAAGACCGCGGCGACGGTCTCGGGGCCCTCGAAGAGGATCTCCTGCTCGATCTGGTCGGCGGCCCAGCGGCCGAAGGCCACCGGGTCGTCGCCGTGGATCGGGGCGCGGTAGATGTTGGTGTTCGGCACCTTGTGCGCGCCCGGGACCAGCGGCTCGAAGGGGGCCTTCAGGGCCGGCAGGCCGGTGATCGACAGGGCGCCCTGCGGGGTGCCGTGGTAGGCGACCGCGCGGGAGATGACCTTGTACTTGGTGTGGTTGCCGTTGAGCTTGTGGTACTGCTTCGCAAGCTTCCAGGCGGTCTCGACGGCCTCGCCACCACCAGTGGAGAAGAAGACCTTGTTGAGGTCACCCGGGGCGTAGTGGGCGAGGCGCTCGGCCAGCTCCACAGCCTTCGGGTGGGCGTACGACCACACGGGGAAGAAGGCCAGCTCGGTCGCCTGCTTGGCGGCGACCTCGGCAAGCTCCCGGCGTCCGTGGCCGGCCTGCACCACGAACAGGCCGGAGAGCCCGTCGAGGTACTTCTTGCCCTGGTCGTCGTAGATGTAGGTGCCCTCGCCACGCACGATGGTGGGAACGGGCGCGTTCTCGTAGGACGACATGCGGGTGAAGTGCATCCACAGGTGGTCGTACGCGGTTCGGCTGAGGTCCTTGCTCACGGCTATCGGGTTCCCCACATATAGGTCTGCTTCTTGAGCTTGAGGTAGACGAAGCTCTCGGTGGAGCGCACGCCGGGAAGGGTCCGGATGCGTTTGTTGATGACGTCCAGGAGTTGGTCGTCGTCCTCACACACGACCTCCGCGAGGAGGTCGAACGAGCCCGCGGTCATGACCACGTACTCGACTTCCGGCATGGCCGTCAGCGCTTCGGCGACGGGATCGAGGTCACCCTCCGCGTTGATACCGACCATTGCCTGCCGGCGGAATCCCACGGTGAGCGGGTCCGTGACGGCGACGATCTGCATCACGCCCTGGTCGAGCAGCTTCTGGACGCGCTGTCGCACGGCCGCTTCGGAGAGGCCTACGGCCTTGCCGATGGCGGCGTACGGCCTGCGGCCGTCTTCCTGGAGCTGTTCGATGATGGCGAGGGAAACGGCGTCGAGCGGCGGGGTGCCGGTGCCGTTCCTCGATCCCTTTGGGTCTGCGCTGCGACTGGCCACGTCCCCCACCATGCACGAGGAGTCGACAGTTCCGCAAGCCCGGATCGATGAAATTCGTTGTTTGAGGGCTCGAAGTTCACGGATTTCGCAGATCCGACGGGTCGGGGGGTGTTGAAAGCGTGGGACTACCGATTAGGGTGGTATCTCATCCAATGGACATCCGACCAGGAGGGCCGCCTCAGTGACCAGCGAGCTGCGTCGTCTGCGCAATTACATCGACGGTGAGTTCCGGGACGCCGCCGACGGACGGACCACCGAGGTGGTCAACCCGGCCAACGGTGAGGCGTACGCGACCGCCCCCCTGTCCGGCGACGCCGACGTGGACGCCGCCATGGCCGCCGCCGCGGCCGCGTTCCCGGCCTGGCGCGACCTCACCCCCAGTGAGCGCCAGAAGGCCCTCCTCAAGATCGCGGACGCGTTCGAGGAGCGGGCCGAGGAGCTCATCGCCGCCGAGGTCGAGAACACCGGCAAGCCGACCGGCCTGACCCGGTCCGAGGAAATCCCGCCCATGGTCGACCAGATCCGCTTCTTCGCGGGTGCGGCGCGCATGCTCGAGGGCCGCTCGGCCGGCGAGTACATGGAGGGCCTGACCTCGATCATCCGCCGCGAGCCCATCGGTGTCTGCGCCCAGGTCGCGCCGTGGAACTACCCGATGATGATGGCCGTTTGGAAGTTCGCCCCGGCGCTCGCCGCGGGCAACACGGTCGTCCTGAAGCCGTCGGACACCACCCCGGCCTCCACGGTGCTGATCGCCGAGATCATCGGCTCCGTCGTCCCCAAGGGTGTCTTCAACGTCATCTGCGGTGACCGCGAGACCGGCCGCGCGATGGTCGAGCACAAGACCCCGGCGATGGCCTCCATCACCGGCTCCGTGCGTGCCGGCATCTCGGTGGCCGAGTCCGCCGCCAAGGACGTCAAGCGCGTCCACCTGGAGCTCGGCGGCAAGGCCCCGGTCGTCGTCTTCGAGGACACCGACATCGCCAAGGCCGTCGAGGACATCTCGGTGGCGGGCTTCTTCAACGCGGGCCAGGACTGCACGGCCGCCACCCGCGTCCTCGTCCACGAGTCCATCCACGACGAGTTCGTGCAGGCCCTCGCCAAGGCGGCGGCCGACACGAAGACCGGCCAGCCGGACGACGAGGACGTGCTCTACGGACCCCTCAACAACCCGAACCAGCTCGCCCAGGTCACCGGCTTCATCGAGCGCCTGCCCGCGCACGCCAAGGTCGAGGCCGGCGGCCACCGCGTCGGCGACAAGGGCTACTTCTACGCCCCGACCGTCGTCTCGGGCGTCAAGCAGGACGACGAGATCATCCAGAACGAGGTCTTCGGCCCGGTCATCACCGTCCAGTCCTTCGCGGACGAGGCGCAGGCCGTCGAGTGGGCGAACGGCGTGGAGTACGCGCTGGCCTCCTCGGTCTGGACGAAGGACCACGCGCGCGCGATGCGCATGTCCAAGATCCTCGACTTCGGCTGTGTGTGGATCAACACCCACATCCCGCTGGTCGCCGAGATGCCCCACGGCGGCTTCAAGAAGTCCGGCTACGGCAAGGACCTGTCGGCGTACGGCTTCGACGACTACACGCGCATCAAGCACGTCATGACGTCGATCGAGGGCTGATCACCAGCACCGACCCGCTCCACCCGCCCCCGCGTGGCTCCGGCCGCGCGGGGGCGGTCGCGTGTCCGGGGCAGGTGGGTGCGCGGCGGGGTGCCGGGTGATCGACAGTGTGTCGGCTCTCACCCCGTCGGCTTGACGCAGCGTCCATTGTCCGGCTCCGCTGGTCGCGGGCATCCTGCACAGGTGCGAGCGACCCCGATGAACCCCAAGCCGTCCCTGTCCCGGCGTTCCCTGATGCGTGCCCTGGGCGGAGGTGCCACGGCCGCGGCGGTCGGCGCGCTCGCCTCGGGATGCGGTGTGCCCGCCGCCTATGTCGCGCCGGGGGACCGCGCCGCGACCGACCGCTCCGGCAGCGACAAGCGGCTCGTCTTCGCCAACTGGCCGCTCTACATCGACGTCGACGACGACGATCCGTCGAAGCGGCCCACGCTCGACGCCTTCCGGAAGCAGACCGGGATCGACGTCAAGTACATCGAGGAGATCAACGACAACGACGAGTTCTTCGGCAAGATCAGCCCGTCCCTGATGAACCATCAGAAGACCGGCCGGGACCTCATCGTCATCAGCGACTGGATGTGCGCCAAGTTCGTGACGCTCGGCTGGGTCCAGGAGATGGACCGTGCCCGGCAGCCGCATGTCGCCAAGTACCTCGACCCGCTGCTGCGTTCGCCGCACTTCGACCCCGGCCGCAAGTACACCGTGCCGTGGCAGTCGGGCATCACCGGCATCGCGTACAACAAGCGCAGGGTAGGGCGCGAGATCAAGCACGTGTCCGACCTGTGGGCGGCCGATCTCAAGGGCAAGGTCACGCTGCTGTCCGGGCTCGACGAGTCGTTCGCGCTGCTCATGCAGGGCAACGGCGTCGACATCACCCGATGGACCCCGGACGACTTCCACCGCGTGTGCGACCAGGTCGAGAAGCTCGTCAAGAGCCATCACATCCGCCGCTTCACCGGCAACGACTACATCAAGGACCTCTCCAGCGGCGACGTCCTCGCCTGCCAGGCCTACAGCGGCGACGTCATCCAGCTCAAGGCCGACGACCCGGACATCGAGTTCGTGGTGCCCGAGGAGGGCGGCGAGCTGTGGGCCGAGTCGCTGATGATCCCCAACCTCGCCGACCACAAGCGCAACGCCGAGACCCTCATCGACTTCTACTACCGGCCGGAGGTCGCCGCCGAGCTGGCCACCTGGGTCAACTACGTGAGCCCCGTGCCGGCCGCCCGCGAGATCCTCGCCGACTCGAAGGACAAGGACACCGCGGCACTCGCCGAGGACCCGCTGATCTTCCCCGACGACACGATGCGCCGACGGCTCGCGATCGCGCGCGACATCACGTCCAAGGAGCGCCCGGAACTCGCCAAGCGGTGGAACGCGATCGCGGGGTTGTGAGATCGCGGGGTGGTGCGAGGGGGCCGGCCGGTTCCCGCCCGGATCAGTTCCACAGCGGTGTGGTCATGACCTGCTGGAACGCGTCCGGGTGGCCGTTCGGGTAGGTGAGCGTGATGCGGGAGTAGTGCTGGGTGTCCTGGTGCTTGGTCCAGGACTGCGGGTGGTCGAGGCGGACCGTGACGCGGTACGAGCGGAACTTGCCTGCGGCGCAGTACGGCTTGCAGTCGTTGACCCAGCTCGTGCCCGTGGCCACCGCCTTGCTCGGGCCCCACTGCGACCAGTGGAGCGAGGTGAGGCGGCTGTTGCCGTCCCCGCACGCGAGCAGGAAGTCCGTGGGCCGCACCTGCGGCTGCCAGGTGCAGTTGACGATCACGGGGACGCCGGTCCGATGCTGCGGCTCCGCCGCGGCGGAGGCGGAGGCGGAAGCCGGAGCCATGGCTGCTGCGAGGGATGCGGCTGCACAGAGTGCGAGCGCTGCCTTCAGTGAGTTACTCCGCAAAGTATGCTCCCGGCCGATCGGGGGGCCCTGGGCCCCGTGGTGCTCGTTCCGACGCTAAGGCCGCGGCGTGAGATGCGCCACTCGAACGGGCTAGCGTCGCGCAGACGGGGTACAGGCGGGCAGGTCAGCGTTTGATCGCCGCCATGCTGATGCCCCCCGCGACAGATCGCGGGGGGCCTGGCGATCAGTCGCCGCGCAGCCCGGACAGGACGTCGATGCGGTTCGTCGTGATCGAGTCGACGCCGAGGCCGAGGAGGCGCCGCATCGCCGACTTCGTGTCCGGGGTCCACGCGGAGACCAGGAGGCCCTGGCGGTGCACATGGGCCGTCAGCTCCCGACTGACCAGCGGGAAACGGTAGTTGAGCCAGGTGGGCCTGATCGCTTCGAGCACGCCGGGCCGCGGCGGGGCCAGCGTCGTCCAGGTCAGCGCGATCTCGGCGGCCGGGTCCGCGCGCCGTACCGCCAGCATCGTCTCGGCGCCCGCGCAGTAGTAGGCACGCTCGTCGGCGCCGCAGTCACGGATGACGCCGATGACCGTACGGACCGTGCGCACGTCCGCGCCCGGCAGGTCCACCATCACCCGCCGCTCGGCCAGTACCTCAAGGGCCTGTTCGAGGGTGGGCACGCCGCCCGCGGTGACGCCGCGCACCTCGTCGTACGAGAGCGCGGAGAGCGGGCGGTCGTGGTCCCACAGCCGCTTGAGCGTGGAGTCGTGCAGCAGTACGGGCACGCCGTCGCGGGTCAGACGGACGTCGATCTCGACTGCGTCCGCCCCCTGCTCCAGCGCGGAGCGCAGGGAGGCGAGGGTGTTCTCACGGACGCGGTAGGGGTCGCCCCGGTGGGCCACGGCAGTCACGGTACGCATGGCCCCATTGTGGTCAGCCGGTCATGCCCGGGCGAGCCACGTGTCCGTGTAGGTGTCGATCTCCTCGGTGATACGGGCCTTGCCCGGCTCGTCGAGGAACGACGCGTCCACCGCGTTCCTGGCGAGCGCGGCCACGCCCCGCTCGTCGAGGTCGAGGAGGCGGGCGGCGACGGCGTACTCGGTGTTGAGGTCCGTGCCGAACATCGGCGGGTCGTCGGAGTTGACGGTGACGACGACCCCGGCGTCGACGAACTGCTTGATGGGGTGTTCCTCGAGGGTCTTCACGGCGCGCGTCGCGATGTTCGACGTCGGGCAGACCTCGAGGGGGATGCGGTGCTCGGCGAGGTGGGCGAGGAGCTTCGGGTCCTGGGCGGACGTCGTGCCGTGGCCGATGCGTTCGGCGCCGAGGTGGATCAGCGCGTCCCAGACCGTCCCGGGGCCCGTCGTCTCGCCGGCGTGCGGCACGGAGTGCAGGCCCGCGGCGATCGCGCGGTCGAAGTACGGTTTGAACTGGGGCCGCGGCACGCCGATTTCGGGCCCGCCGAGCCCGAAGGAGACCAGGCCTTCCGGGCGGATCGTGTCGGTGGTCGCGAGCCGCACGGTCTCCTCGGCGGACTCGAGCCCCGCCTCGCCGGGGATGTCGAAGCACCAGCGCAGGACGGTGCCGAACTCGGCCTCGGCCGCCTTGCGGGCGTCCTCGATCGCCTCCATGAAGCCGTACTCGTCGATGCCGCGGCGGACGGAGGAGTACGGAGTGATGGTCAGCTCGGCGTAGCGCACGTTCTGCCGGGCCATGTCCCGCGCGACCTCGAACGTGAGGAGGCGGACGTCCTCCGGCGTGCGCACGAGGTCGACGACCGAGAGGTACACGTCGATGAAGTGCGCGAAGTCCGTGAACGTGAAGTAGTCGGCCAGCGCCTCGGGGTCCGTCGGGACCTTGGAGTCCGGGTGTCGGGCCGCGAGCGTGGAGACGATCCGGGGGGACGCCGAGCCGACGTGGTGCACATGCAGCTCTGCCTTTGGCAGTCCGGCGATAAAGGCATGCAGATCGGTCACGGATTCCTCCCCAGGAACTTGGTTGATCGGCTGATCGGTGGGTCGCAGTCATCGTAGGCGTGCCCCGGCCGAGCCCAGGCGGCGGCCGTAGCATGGCGGGACGTCTGGGTGGGAGAAGAAGGGGACGAGCGAGCGATGTCCGAGGACACAGAGGGCAGAGAGAGCGCTGACGGCGCGGAGGGCGCCGAGGGCGCCAACGGTCCGGCGGCTTCGCCGGAGTGGGGGACGGGGCCGGGGGACCGGGGTGCGGGAGACCCGCCTGAGGGCAGGGTGTCGCTGGGGAAGCGGGAATCGGGCCCATGGGCGGCCCCGGCGGACCCGGGCCCGCGGGACGCGGTGCCACAGGACGCCGCCGGGCCGGCTGCTGGGGCGCCCGCGCATCCGTTCGCCCCGCCGTCGCAGGGGGAGACGCAGGTGGACCCGTTCACCCCGCCGTCCCACGCCGAGACGCAGGTGGACCCCTTCGCGGTGCCCTCGTCCCCGTCCTCGCCGACCCCGCCCGCCGAGCCGTACAACCCGTTCGCCCCGCCCTCCCCGGGCGCCGCGCCGGCCCCCGGCCGCTGGTCACAACAGCCGCAGCACCCGCACCCGCACGCCCAGCCGCCGGGTGCCCCCTATGCGATGTCCCCCGGCTACCCGGCGACGCAGGCCGGGGCCCCCTGGGCGCCGGGAGTCAATCCCTTCGCGCCGCCCGGGGAACCCGTGCCCCCGCCGCCCGTCTCGCCCGACGGGCCCGGGCAGATGCACTACGGCTACCCGGCCGCCCCGTACGGCTACGGCTACGGCCGCCACGCAGCGACCGGCCCGGCCCCGATGCCCTACGGCGGTCCCGGCTACGGCTGGCCCGGGATGCAGCCGCGCCCCGCGAACGGCATGGGCGTCGCCGCCCTGACGCTCGGGATCATCTCGGTCGTCGGCTTCATCCTGTGGCCGATCGCGATCGTGGTCGGGATCCTCGCCATCATCTTCGGCGCCATCGGCCGCGCGAAGGCGACCCGGGGCGAGGCCACGAACCGCGGTCAGGCGCTGGCGGGGCTGATCTGCGGCATCGGCGGACTGGTGCTCGCGCTGGTCCTGATGGTCTTCGTCATCGCCGACAGCGGCTCGTCGAGCGGCAGCAGCGACGACGGCGGCTACTCCGCCGCCCGGTAGGACGTAGACGCGTAGGGCATCGACGCGTAGGACATCGACACGTAGGACACCGGCAACGGGGGCCGGGCCGTCAGGCCCGGTCCGCCAGCCGCTCACGCGCCGCCATCAGCGCGAACCCGAGCAGATTGGGCCCACGCCACCGTCTCGGATCGCCGGCGGCCTCCGCGTCGGCCGCGAGTCCGATGCCCCACACGCGGTCGAGCGGGCTGGCCTCGACCAGGACGCGCTCGCCGGTCCCGAGCAGGAACTCCCGCAGATCCGCGTGCGCCGCGAACTTGTGCACGCTGCCCTCGACGACGATCCCGAACCGCTCGCGCGCCCAGGTGTCCTCGTCGAAGCCGCGCACGAGGCGCCCCGCCTTCTTGGCCTGCGAGGGATGTGCCGCCCCGACGGCTCTGCGCTCGGCCTCCGCGTCCCCGAACAGCCGGGCCTTCGCGGCCATCATCCAGTGCTCGGCCGTCGCGTACTCGACCCCGTCCACCGTGAACGGCGCGACCCACCACTGACTGAGGCAGCTCGCCCCGACTCTGCCGTCCGCCCGCGGTGTGTGCCCCCAGAAGTGCAGGTACTTGACCCGTACACCCGCTTCCACCGCCCTGACCAGCGAGTCCCGGTCGTGGATGGGCGCGTTCCCCTCAAGCTTGTCGATCTTCCCCATGCACGCGAGTCTGGCACGCACCACGGACACTCCGTCCTTGGTTCTTCAGGGGGACTCGACACCTGGTCGACAGATTCCGTCGCGTAACCAAAAGGCAACAACGGAATCACTTGTTGCAGTACATCGCCTCTGTCAGGATCGGCACTCAAATCGAGCTGGAGCTACGCCAGCCCCGCGGGACGGGGCTCCGGCGGAGGAGAGCGATAATGCACAACCCTGGCAACAGCACCCGCTTCCAGGCCCAGGACCGGTTCGCCGAAGGTGCCCAGTACATCGCGGGCCGTCTCACCAAGGGCACATCCGGCCGCACCCACGCAGTCGTCGACCCGGCCACGGGGCAGGACGTCTACACGTACGAGCTGGCCGGCACCGAGGACGTCGACGCCGCCGTGGCCGCGGCCCGCGAGGCCTTCCCCGGCTGGGCCGGCGCCACACCGGGCGAGCGTTCCGACGCGATGCACCGCTTCGCGGGCGTCCTGGCCGAGCGCGCCGAGGACCTCGCACAGGCCGAGTCCCTGCAGTGCGGCAAGCCCCTCAAGCTGAGCCGCGAGTTCGACGTCCCCGGGACCGTCGACAACACCGCGTTCTTCGCGGGCGCCGCCCGGCACCTCCAGGGCCAGTCCGCCGGCGAGTACAGCGGCGACCACACCTCGTACGTGCGGCGCGAACCCATCGGTGTCGTCGGGTCCATCGCTCCCTGGAACTACCCGCTCCAGATGGCCGCCTGGAAGGTCCTTCCGGCGATCGCGGCGGGCAACACCATCGTGCTCAAGCCCGCCGAGCTGACCCCGCTCACCTCCCTCCTGTTCGCGCAGGCCGCGACCGAGGCGGGCATCCCCGACGGTGTCGTCAACATCGTCACGGGCGCGGGCAGGGACGCCGGCGAGCACCTCGTCGGACACCCCGACGTCGCCATGACCTCCTTCACCGGGTCGACGGGCGTCGGCAAGCGCGTCGCCGAGATCGCCACCTCCACCGTGAAGCGGCTGCACCTGGAGCTCGGCGGCAAGGCGCCGTTCGTCGTGTTCGACGACGCCGACCTGGAGGCAGCCGTGCACGGCGCGGTCGCGGGCGCCCTCATCAACACGGGCCAGGACTGCACGGCAGCCACGCGCGCGTACGTGCAGCGCCCCCTCTACGACGCCTTCGTGCAGGGCGTGGCCGACCTCATGGAGGACATCCGGGTCGGCGACCCGTTCGCCCCGGACACCGACCTCGGTCCGCTGATCTCGCACGCCCAGCGCGACCGCGTCGCCGGATTCGTCGACCGGGCCCGCTCCTACGCGCGCGTGGTCGCCGGCGGCGTCATCCCCCAGGGCGACCTCGAGCAGGGCGCGTACTACCGGCCGACCCTCGTCGCGGACGCCGCCCAGGACAGTGAGATCGTCCAGGCCGAGATCTTCGGCCCGGTACTCGTCGTGCTGCCCTTCGACAGCGACGACGAGGGCATCCGCCTCGCCAACGACACCCCCTACGGCCTGGCCGCCTCGGCCTGGACCAGGGACGTGTTCCGGGCCAACCGCGCCACCCGCGACATCAAGGCGGGCTGCGTCTGGGTCAACGACCACATCCCGATACTTAGCGAGATGCCGCACGGCGGCTACAAGGCGTCCGGCTTCGGCAAGGACATGTCTGCCTACTCCTTCGAGGAGTACACGCAGATCAAGCACGTCATGTTCGACAACACCGCGGTCGCCCGGAAGGACTGGCACCGCACGATCTTCGGGGACCGATAGTCATCAGGCCGCCCACAGGGCGGCCGCACACCCTCCCGCAAGGGACCCTCCCGAAAGGGCATCCAAGCGCATGGAGCAGTACGAGCCCGACAGCCTGTCCCCTGTACAACTCGCCGCCATGCGGCGCAGTTTCCGCAACGGCAGGGCGGCCATGACCCGCCGTTCCCTGCTGCGCGCCTCCGCGGGCGGCGCGCTCGCCGTCGGCGGGATCGGGTCGCTGAGCGCCTGCGGCATCCCCGCGGCGAGCAAGAGCCAGGGCGGCGTCTCGTCCGAGGACCACTCGGCCGACGAGAAGGTGGTCAACTTCTCCAACTGGACCGAGTACATCGACCTCAGCGACGACGAGAAGCACCGGCCCTCCCTGGACGCGTTCACCAAGCGCACCGGGATCCAGGTCAAGTACACCGAGGACATCAACGACAACGTCGAGTTCTTCGGCAAGATCAAGCCGCAGCTCGCGGCGGGCCAGGACACCGGCCGGGACATCATCGTCCTGACCGACTGGCTGGCCGCGCGGCTGATCCGCTTCGGCTGGGTCCAGAAGCTCGACCCCGCCAACCTGCCCCACGCGTACGCGAACCTGTCACCGCAGTTCCGCAGCCCCGACTGGGACCCGGGCCGCGCCTACTCGTACCCGTGGCAGGGCATCGCCGTGGTGATCGCGTACAACACCAAGGCCACGAACGGCAGAGAGGTCACCTCGGTCTCGCAGCTGCTCGACGACCCCAAGCTGAAGGGCAGGGTCGGCCTGCTCTCCGAGATGCGTGACACCGTCGGGATGATGCTGCTCGACATGGGCAAGGACCCGGGCACCTTCACGTCCGACGACTTCGACGCGGCGATAGCCCGGATGCAGAAGGCCGTCGACAGCAAGCAGATCCGCCGCTTCACCGGCAACGACTACATCTCCGACCTGAGCAAGGGCGACCTCGCGGCCTGTCTCGCCTGGTCGGGCGACATCGTGCAGCTCCAGGTGGACAACCCCGACATCAAGTTCCACATCCCCGACAGCGGTTTCATGTACGGGACGGACAACATGCTGATCCCCAACAAGGCCCGTCACAAGACGAACGCCGAAAGGCTCATCGACTACTACTACGAGCCTCCGGTCGCCGCCGAGCTGGCCGCCTGGATCAACTACGTCACCCCCGTCGACGGCGTGAAGCCCGAACTCGCCAGGATCGACAAGAAGATCGCGAACGACCCGCTGATCGTTCCCGACAAGACCATGAGTGCCAAGGCGCACGGCTTCCGCTCGCTCACGTCCAAGGAAGACAAGGCGTTCGAGGAGAAGTTCGCCCAGCTCACCGGCGCGTGAGAACCGCAGCACCGAGCCCCCTGACCCCACGACTCCCTGGACTGCACCATGACGACAGAAAACGGCGGCGACGTCCGCCTTGCCGGGATCAGCAAGACCTACGGCTCCTTCACCGCCGTCAAGCCGCTGGACCTGACCGTGCCGCAGGGCTCCTTCTTCGCCCTCCTCGGTGCCTCGGGCTGCGGCAAGACCACGACCCTGCGGATGATCGCGGGGCTCGAGGAGCCCAGCTCCGGCACGGTCATGCTCGGCGACCAGGACGTCACCGCGCTGCCCCCCTACAAGCGCCCGGTGAACACTGTCTTCCAGTCGTACGCGCTCTTCCCGCACCTCGACATCTTCGAGAACGTCGCCTTCGGTCTGCGCCGCCGCGGCATCAAGTCCGTGAAGAAGCAGGTCGGGGAGATGCTCGACCTGGTCCAGCTCGGCGAGCAGGCCCGCAAGAAGCCGCACCAGCTCTCCGGCGGCCAGCAGCAGCGCGTCGCCGTGGCGCGCGCCCTGATCAACCACCCCAAGGTGCTGCTCCTCGACGAGCCGCTGGGCGCCCTCGACCTCAAGCTGCGCCGCCAGATGCAGCTCGAACTCAAGCGCATCCAGACCGAGGTGGGCATCACGTTCGTCCATGTCACGCACGACCAGGAGGAGGCCATGACCATGGCCGACACCGTCGCCGTGATGAACGCGGGCCGCGTCGAACAGCTGGGCGCCCCGGCCGACCTGTACGAGAACCCGGGTTCCACGTTCGTCGCCAACTTCCTCGGCACGTCGAACTTCATCGAGGCCGAGGTGGCCGGCCGCAGCGGCGAGGACCTCACCCTGAAGGCCGGCGACGGCAAGCTCGTACTGCCCGCCGCCCGCTGTACGGCCGCCGCCACCACCGGCGGGAAGGTCCTCGTCGGCGTGCGCCCCGAGAAGATCTCCCTCACCCACGCCGACGACGCGGGCTCCATACCCGACGGCCGCAACCGCATCACCGGCCGCGTCGCCGACAGCAGCTTCATCGGCGTCTCCACGCAGTACGTCATCGACAGCCCGCTCTGCGACGCCTTCGAGGTCTACGCGCAGAACATCGAGCGCGACAGCCGCCTCGCGCCCGGGGCCGAGGTCGTCCTGCACTGGAACCCGGCCCACACCTTCGGCCTCGACGCCGCCCAGGACATCGAGGCCGGCGCCGCGAAGGTCGAGGAGGACGCCGCCGCATGACGACCGTCACCAAGACCCCCGCGGAGCCGGTAGGCAAGACCGCCGCCACCGCCGTCCGGCCACGCAAGCGCGGCCGCCTCGTCCCGTACTGGCTGCTGCTGCCCGGCCTCCTGTGGCTGGTCGTCTTCTTCGCCCTGCCGATGGTCTACCAGGCGTCGACGTCGATCCAGACGGGCTCCCTGGAGGACGGCTTCAAGGTCACCTGGCACTTCGCGACCTACTGGGACGCGCTCGGCGACTACTGGCCGCAGTTCCTGCGCTCGGTGCTGTACGCGGGCGCCGCCACGGTCCTGTGCCTGGCGCTCGGCTACCCGCTGGCCTACCTCATCGCCTTTCGCGCGGGACGCTGGCGCAACCTCGTCCTCATCCTCGTCATCGCGCCGTTCTTCACCAGCTTCCTGATCCGCACGCTGGCCTGGAAGACGATCCTGTCCGACAGCGGCCCGGTCGTCAGCACGCTGAACGCCCTGCACATCCTGGACGTCACGAGCTGGATCGGCATGACGGACGGCGACCGTGTCCTCGCGACCCCGCTCGCCGTGATCTGCGGACTCACGTACAACTTCCTGCCGTTCATGATCCTGCCGCTCTACACCTCGCTGGAGCGCATCGACGGCCGGCTGCACGAGGCCGCGGGCGACCTGTACGCCACGCCCGCCACCATCTTCCGCAAGGTGACGTTCCCGCTCTCCATGCCGGGCGTCGTCTCCGGCACGCTGCTCACCTTCATCCCCGCCGCCGGTGACTACGTCAACGCGGACCTGCTCGGCTCCACCGACACCCGCATGGTCGGCAACGTCATCCAGACGCAGTTCCTGCGCATCCTGGACTACCCGACGGCGGCGGCACTCTCCTTCATCCTGATGGCCGCGATCCTGATCATGGTCACCGTCTATATCCGCCGGTCCGGAACGGAGGACTTGGTCTGATGCCCTTCGTACGCTGGCTGCGCCGCAATCTCGTCGTCATCGCGGGTCTGGTCACCCTCGGCTATCTGCTCCTGCCCAACGTCATCGTGACGGTGTTCTCCTTCAACAAGCCGAAGGGGCGCTTCAACTACGAGTGGCAGGAGTTCTCGCTCGACGCGTGGACGAACCCCTGCGGCGTCGCCGACATGTGCGGCTCACTGTCGCTGAGCCTCCAGATCGCCCTGTGGGCGACCATCGGCGCCACCGTCCTCGGCACGATGATCGCCTTCGCCCTGGTCCGCTACCGCTTCCGCGCACGCGGCGCCGTGAACTCGCTGATCTTCCTGCCGATGGCGATGCCCGAGGTCGTCATGGCCGCCTCGCTGCTCACGCTCTTCCTCAACATGGGCGCGCAGCTCGGCTTCTGGACGATCCTCATCGCCCACATCATGTTCTGCCTCAGCTTCGTCGTGACGGCCGTCAAGGCGCGCGTCATGTCGATGGACCCGCGCCTCGAACAGGCCGCCCAGGACCTCTACGCCGGTCCCGTCCAGACCTTCGTACGGGTCACCCTGCCGATCGCCGCGCCGGGCATCGCCGCGGGCGCGCTGCTCGCCTTCGCGCTCTCCTTCGACGACTTCATCATCACCAACTTCAACGCGGGCTCGACCGTGACCTTCCCCATGTTCGTCTGGGGATCGGCGCAGCGCGGTACGCCCGTTCAGATCAATGTCATCGGTACGGCGATGTTCATCGTCGCCGTGCTGCTCGTCCTTGCCGCGATGCTGGTCGGCAGGCGTAAGAACAAGGCAGTTTGAGGGAGTTGAAATCATGGCCGCACGTGCCATGAACCGTGGTACCGACTGGATCAAGTCACTGGCGGACGCCAAGCCGCTGTCCTACTGGCTGGACGACCCCGGCAGGCCCGAGGCCCGGCCGGCGCTCACCGGCGACGAACGCTGCGACCTGCTGGTCGTCGGCGGCGGCTACAGCGGACTGTGGACCGCGCTCCTCGCCAAGGAGCGCGACCCCGGGCGCGATGTGGTCCTGCTCGAAGGGCAGGAGGTGGGCTGGGCGGCGTCCGGCCGCAACGGAGGCTTCTGCGCCGCCTCCCTCACGCACGGCGTCGCGAACGGGCTGGCCCGCTGGCCCGGCGAGATCGGGAAGCTGGAGGAGCTCGGCGACCGCAACCTCGACGCGATCGAGGACGCGGTCGCCCGCTACTCCATCGACTGCGACTTCGAGCGCACCGGCGAACTGGACGTGGCCACCGAGCCGCACCAGGTCACCGAACTCCATGAGTTCCACCAGGAACTGACCGAGGCCGGGCTCGCCGGCGGCACCGAGCTGCTCGACGCCGACGCGACCCGCGAACAGGTCGACTCGCCGACCTTCCTCGGTGCCCTGTACGACCGGCGCGGCGTCGCGATGCTGCACCCCGCCAAGCTCGCCTGGGGCCTCAAGCAGGCCTGCCTCGACCTCGGCGTGCGCATCCACGAGCACACCCCGGCGCTCGAACTCTCCTCGTCCGGCGCCGGGACCGCGGTCCGCACTCCCTACGGGCGCGTCTTCGCCCAGCACGTCGCGCTCGGCACGAACGTCTTCCCGTCCCTGGTCAAGCGCGTGCGCTCGTACACCGTCCCGGTCTACGACTACGCGCTGATGACCGAGCCCCTGACCGACGACCAGCTGGCCTCCATCGGCTGGAAGAACCGCCAGGGCCTCGGCGACTCGGCCAACCAGTTCCACTACTTCCGGCTGTCCGCGGACAACCGGATCCTGTGGGGCGGCTACGACGCGATCTATCCCTACGGCGGCCGGGTGCGCGCCGAATACGACCACAGGCCCGAGACGTACGCGAAGCTCGCCGGCCAGTTCTTCACCTGCTTCCCGCAGCTGGAGGGGGTGCGCTTCAGCCACGCGTGGGGCGGCGCCATCGACACGTGCTCCCGCTTCTCGGCGTTCTTCGGCACGGCCCACAAGGGCCGGGTCGCGTACGCCGCCGGGTACACCGGCCTCGGCGTGGGCGCGACCCGCTTCGGCGCGGACGTGATGCTCGACCTGCTCTCCGGCGAGCGCACGGAGCGTACGGAACTGGAGATGGTCCGCACGAAGCCGCTGCCCTTCCCGCCCGAGCCGTTCGCCTACACCGGGATCGCGCTCACCAAGTGGTCCCTGGCGCGCGCCGACGACAACGGCGGCCGGCGCAACCTGTGGCTGAAGGCGATGGACAAGGCGGGCCTCGGCTTCGACAGCTGACCCGAGTCCGCGACAACTCGTGGGCAGAACCCGCGTAATGCTCGCGCCCCGGCCTCCTCTCCCTGGTGACACGCACAGCTTTCGGCAGCTGCGTACCAGGAAGAGGAGGTCCCGCCATGACTGGCTCGGGGGCGAAGTCGGCGGTCGAGTGGCTGGCGTCCGTGGCGCCTGATCCGGACGCCTGCCGCTGGGAATGGGAGCGCAACCCCCTCGGGGTCGCGCTCCTTCCCGCGGGCAGGCTCTGGGACGTACTGATCCTCCCCGGCGAGCTGGGGTATCCGACGCTCGACGTGCTCACCCGCGTCATAGACCGGCCGGGCCCCGTGCTCGCCGACTTCGGTGACGCCCGCATGGGCTTCTTCGTACCCACCGGCACGGCCACCCGCTGGATCGGCACGGGGGTGCGGGGCGCCGGCCGCGGCACTTGGATCGTCGTGCCGCATCCCCTTCCGGGCCGCGCCGCCGGCGGGGTCCGCTGGCTGATCCCGCCCGACGGCTCGGGCACCCTCACCGACCCGACCGTCCTGGAACTGACGATGCACGAGGCGGCGGCGCAGCTCGCGCGGGACGACACGCACGAGTAGCCCGATGGGCCGGCCGGGTCAGCCGCGCGGCGCCCGGCCCGCCCACACCGCGCACATCACGTACAGCAGGACCACTGAGAGGCACCAGCCGCCGATGACGTCCAGCGGCCAGTGGTAGCCGCGCCGCACCAGACCGAAGCCGACGGCCGCGTTCAGGACGGTGTAGCCGATGACGAGTTCGCGGCGTACGTAGGCGCCGCGCACGTACGGCAGCAGGAGGAGCAGGCAGGCGCCGTACGCGACCGCAGCCGTCGTCGCGTGTCCCGACGGGTAGAAGCCGGTGCCGGGGCCCATCACGGCCGGGCCCGTCCGGGCGACGGTCTCCTTGATCGGGACGACCAGGAGCGGGACGGCGGCCATCGTGAGCGCGGCGGTGACGAGGCGCGTCCACCAGCGGGGCACGCCGTCGCGGCGGGCGCGCCAGGCGGCGTAGCCGAGGACGGCGGCGAGGACCGGGAGCGCGACGGTGATGTTGCCGAGGTCGGCGAGGAGTTCGGCGGCCCGCTTCGGCAGGCGGCTGGATCCGATCGCGTCGCCGAGGCGTTCGTCCGCGCGGCGCAGCGCACCGCCGACGGCGATCTGCCAGGTGAGGAAGAGGAAGAGCAGGGCGCTCAGAACGGCGGCCCAGCGGAAAATGGTCGGCCGCCCCGGAACAGGGGGGGTAGTTCCGAGGCGGCCGATCTGACCGGTTTGCCGCACGCCCCGGGGGGTTTGGGGCGGGCGGCCATCCGATCGGTGAGGAGTTCCGGAGCCGGAAGCTCCGGGTGTGTGCGCGAGGGCACGACCAGGGCGGGGCTGGGGAGGCTCCGTCCCGGTTTCGCCCACAGTCCCCTGTGGGCGGGGTGTTTCTCTCATCTGCAGAAACCGTACGGCAGGGCGTGGGCGTCCGACAGCCGGAACGGCAACCCGTCATCGGCCCCGCACACGTTCTTCACACGCCCTGACCGTTGCCTGAAGTCGCCGGAGCGGCTCAGACGCCCGCGAACGCGGTCTCGATGATGTCCAGGCCCTCGTTGAGCAGGTCGTCACCGATGACGAGCGGGGGAAGGAAGCGCAGCACGTTGCCGTAGGTGCCACAGGTGAGGACCAGCAGACCCTCGGCGTGGCAGGCCTTGGCGAGCGCGGCGGCGGCCGCCGGGTGCGGCTCCTTGGTGCCCTTGTCCTTGACGAGCTCGATGGCGATCATCGCGCCACGGCCACGGATGTCGCCGATGATGTCGAACTTCTCGGCCATGGTGGCGAGGCGGGCCTTCATGATGGCCTCGATGTTCTTCGCCTTGGCGTTGAGGTCGAGCTCCTTCATGGTCTCGATGGCGCCGAGCGCACCGGCGCAGGCCACCGGGTTGCCGCCGTAGGTGCCGCCGAGGCCGCCCGCGTGCGCGGCGTCCATGATCTCGGCGCGGCCCGTCACGGCGGCGAGCGGCAGACCGCCCGCGATGCCCTTGGCGGTCGTGATCAGGTCGGGGACGATGCCCTCGTCCTCACACGCGAACCACTGGCCGGTGCGGCAGAAGCCGGACTGGATCTCGTCCGCGACGAAGACGATGCCGTTGTCCGCGGCGAACTGGCGGATCGCGGGCAGGAAGCCCTTCGCCGGCTCGATGAAGCCGCCCTCGCCGAGGACCGGCTCGATGATGATCGCGGCGACGTTGTCGGCGCCGATCTGCTTGGTGATCTGGTCGATCGCCTGGGCGGAGGCCTCGGCGCCCGCGTTCTCCGCGCCGGTCAGCCAGCGGTAGCCGTAGGCCACCGGCACGCGGTAGACCTCGGGCGCGAACGGGCCGAAGCCGTTCTTGTACGGCATGTTCTTGCTGGTCAGCGCCATCGTCAGGTTCGTACGGCCGTGGTAGCCGTGGTCGAAGACGACGACGGCCTGGCGCTTGGTGTACGCACGGGCGATCTTGACGGCGTTCTCGACGGCCTCGGCGCCCGAGTTGAACAGCGCGGACTTCTTGGCGTGGTCACCCGGCGTGAGCTCGGCCAGCGCCTCGGCGACGGCCACGTAGCCCTCGTACGGCGTGACCATGAAACAGGTGTGGGTGAAGTCCTGCAGCTGGGCGGAGGCGCGGCGCACGACGGCCTCGGCGGAGGCGCCGACCGAGGTCACGGCGATGCCGGAACCGAAGTCGATCAGGCGGTTGCCGTCGACGTCCTCGATGATGCCGCCGCCGGCGCGGGCGGTGAAGACCGGCAGCGTGGAGCCCACGCCGGCCGCGACCACGGCGGTACGTCGGGCCTGCAGCTCCTGCGACTTCGGACCGGGGATGGCGGTGACGACGCGGCGCTCCTGCGGGACTGCGCTCATGCGGGGCTCCTGGGGGTGTTTCGGGTGCTTTCTTCGCAGGTTAGGGGCGAGGGGCGGGGTGGGGCATGCTCCATCCGGGCGCGGTTCGCGGATTGCGTTGTCCGTCGTGGACATAGGGCGCCGCAGCGGGGATCGCCCCAGGTCCGGGCGCGTAACCGGTGAACTCCCCATGCAGGGGCACTAGATTGACCCGCGGACACACAGACCGGCAGGTCAGGGGGCAAGGGCAATGGACACCGACGGCACGCAGGGCGCTGGCGGCACGCACGACGCTCGTGGCACACACGCCACACCGGTGCCGCGCCCCGCGGGGCCGCCGACGCCTCCGGCGGTGTCGGCCAATGGGGGAACCGGCGGGGGAGCGGGCATGGGTTCGTCCGCACGTCCCAGCGCCCCGCCACCCCGCCCCACGCACGCCCCCGGCGCCGCCGGAGCGTCCGACGGGGCCGTCGGGGCCACCTTCCTCGGGTGGCTGCGGGCCCCGCGGCCCGCCGCCGAACCGGGCATCTGGCGGTTCGCGCACCGGCCGAGGCCCGCGCAGGAACCCGAGGTGATCCCGGCCCGGCAGCTCCTCAGCGGAGCGGTGATCGCGTTCCTCGTGGGGTGGCTCGTCTGGTCGCTGCTCTGGAACGGCTACCTCGGCGGCTGGTGGTTCCTGCCGCTGCAACTGCTCGCCCCCGACGCCTGGCTCGGCAGCGACAACCGGATCGGCAAGGGCCTGCTCTACAACGGCTACCTCCTTCTCGTCGTCCTGGCGATCATGGTCGGCGTGGGTCGACTCGGCCGCTGGGGCGAGGTCTGGCGCCGCTTCGTCGCCCCGTACCTGCGCCGCTTCGTGCCGCCGACCCTGCACCGTTTCGTCCCCCCGAGCCTGCGCCGCGATGAGTCGGACCAGCCCGCCCCCGCGCCCGAGGAGGACCCGGCACGCTGGCCCCAGCTCCGGGCCGCGGGCGCCGCCGACGCCGCCGACCGGCTCGCCGCCGACGCCCGCGCCGGGCTGATGCGCGACGTGGACCAGGCCCGGATCGCCCGCGCCTGGCAGGGCGTCCGCCGCGGCAGCCACCCCCTCGCCTCGTTCACGGCTGCCGTCGTGAAGGACGGCGCCGCCGCCTGCCTGCATCCCTCCGGCGCGCGCGACCTGCCCGCCCGCGCCGCCCGCCACGACCTCGCCACGGCCCAGGTCAGGATCGGCACGACCGCCGACGACCCACGCAACCCCTACGCCTACCGCGGCACGGGTCTCGCCTTCGGGCCCGATCTGCTCGGCACCTCGCTGCTCGCCGTCGGCCCCGCGGGGACAGGCAAGACCGGCAGCGTCGTGTGGCCGCTCGCCGAGTCCCTGTGCCTGGGCGCGCTGGCCGGCCGCGCCGCCGTCGTGGTCGTCGGCGCGGCGGGCTCGGGCCTAGGCGCCTCCGACGGCTACGACGTCGTCATCCGCATCGGCCACCCCGAGTCCGTTCACGACCTGGACCTGTACGGCGGCACGAGCGACCCCGACGAGGCCGCGGCGGTGCTCGCCGAGGCCCTCGTCGGGGACCTCGCCGACCCGCACCCCGGCGGCGACAGCCGCCGCTCCACCACCGTCATCGCCCAGCTCATCGGGCCGTACCACGCCGTCCACGGCCGTTTCCCCTCCGTGCCCGAGCTGCGCCGCCTCCTCGACGGCGCCCCGGAGCCGCTCGCCGCGCTGCGGCAGGCGCTCACCGACGCGGGTCACGAGGCGATGATCCGCGAACTCGACGCGCGCGAGCGGCAGTTGGGACACCCGGGGGACGTGGGCGCGGTGCTCGCCGACCGGGTGGCGCTCCTGGACCGGCCCGCGTTCGCCTCGTTCTTCGACACGACGGGCCGGGGCAGGCCGTTCTCGCTGCGCGCCCTCGACCACCCCGTACGCGTCCGCATCGACCTGCCCGAACGCGGGCACGCCGACGCGTCGCGGATCCTCGCGCGCCTCGTGCTCGCCCAGTTCGTCGCCAGCGCGTCCGTCCGCGACGACCGCTCGCTCTTCGCCTGTCTGATCCTGGACGACGCGACCGGCGCCGTGACCCCGCAGGCCGTGCGCGGCGTCCAGCGGCTGCGGTCCGCGAACGCGGGCGCCGTCCTGACCCTGCGCACCCTCGACGACGTGCCGCGGCCCCTGCGCGGACCGCTCCTCGGCGCCGTCGGCTGCCGCATGGCGCTGTCCGGCCTCACCCCCTGGGACGGCCAGGACTTCGCCGAGGTGTGGGGCAAGGAGTGGACCGAGACGCGGGACGTCACCGACCGGCAGATCATCGCGGAGACCCCCCTCGGCAAGACCGTCCACATGCTGCGCCGCGTCATCACCGGCAACGCGCCGACCGCACGGGCCGTCACCGTCCGCCAGGTCGAGCGCGAGCGCTGGTCCGCCTCCGAACTGGCGCACGCCGTGCCGCCCGGCCACGCCGTCCTGTCCCTGACGACGGTGCGCGGCGAGCACGCGCCCCCGCTCCTGGTGGACCTGCGCGACTGAGGCGGCCCGCTGGGTGGGGACGGCCGCAGTCGTACGTACGGTGAGGCAGAATCGACACTGGTCGTTCATACGTACCGGCCAAAAGATCCACAGGATCCACCCCCACCCGAGCACCACCTGTCGCACACCTGAAGGCCTCATGCCGCCCACGCTCGCCTCCCTCGTCCACCACTCCGCGCTCAAGCTGACCGTGCGCGCCGGGGAGGAACGGCTGGACACCGCCGTGCGCTGGGCCCACGTCAGTGAGCTCGCCGACCCCGTGCCGTACATGGAGGGCGGCGAGCTGCTCCTGTTCACCGCGCTCAAGCTGGACGCGGAGGACCCGGAGGCGATGCGCCGCTACGTGAAGCGGCTCGCGGGCGCCGGGGTCGTCGGGCTCGGCTTCGCCGTCGGCGTCAACTACGACGCGGTGCCGCAGGCTCTCGTCGACGCGGCGCGCGAAGAGGGCTTCCCGCTCCTCGAAGTGCCGCGCCGCACCCCCTTCATCGCCATCAGCAAGGCCGTCTCCGCCGCCATCGCCGCCGACCAGTACCGCGCCGTCACCGCGGGGTTCGCCGCGCAGCGCGAGCTGACCAAGCAGGCGCTGAGCGGCGGCCCCGAGGGGCTGCTCGGCGCGCTCGCCGGCCAGGTCGACGGCTGGGCCGCGCTGTACGACGCCTCGGGCGCCGTGGTCGCCGCCGCGCCGGAGTGGGCCGGGCGCCGGGCGGCCCGGCTCGTCGCCGACGTCGAGCGGCTGCGCGAGCGGCCCGCCCCGGCCAGCGCCGTGGTCGGCGGCAGCGAACAGCACGGCGGTGGCGACGAGGACCGCGTAGAACTGCACTCGCTCGGCACCGGACGCAGGCCCCGCGCCGCGCTCGCCGTGGGCACCGCCGCGGCCCTCGGCACCGCCGAGCGCTACGCGCTGCACTCCGCCATCGCCCTGCTCACCCTCACCACCGAGCGCTCCCGCTCGCTGCACTCCGCCGAGCAGCGCATCGGCGCCGCAGTCCTGCGGATGCTGCTCGCCGGGGAGCCCGAACACGCCAGGACCGTCGCGGGGGACCTGTACGGAGGGCTGCTCGACGCGCCCTTCCGGATGATCGTCGCCGAGGTCGCGTCCGCGTCGGCGGGCCGTGCGCACGCCGACGGCCACGCGCGCGTGGCCCTCGACAAGCCGGAGCGGCCCGCGCCGGGCACGGGGGCGGCGGCCGTCGCAGCCTCCGGCGACCCGCTCACCGGGCTCGCCGACGTCGTGGAGGCCGCCGCGGCCCGCTCCGGCGAGGCCGTCCTCGTGGTGCCCGACGGGGACCGGCTCGTCCTGCTCGCCGCCGACGGCGGCGCGTCCGCGGGCGCCTGCACCCAGTACGCCGAGGCCCTGGAGACCGCCCGCCTGACCCAGCGCGAGCAGGGCGGCGCGGGCGAGGAGGACGAACTCGTGGTGGGCCTGTCCGCACCGGCCGGGCCGATCGCCGCTGCGACCGCGTACAAGCAGGCCGAACAGGCCCTGTCGGTCGCCCGGCGGCGCGGGCGCGCCCTCGTCGAGCACGAGGAGGTCGCGGCGGGCTCCGTCGTGCCGCTGCTCGCCGACGACGCCGTACGCGCCTTCGCCGACGGCCTCCTGCGGGCACTGAAGGACCACGATGCGACCGGCCGCGGCGACCTCGTGGCGTCGCTGCGCGCCTGGCTGTCACGGCACGGCCAGTGGGACGCGGCCGCCGCCGACCTCGGCGTGCACCGCCACACCCTGCGCTACCGGATGCGGCGCGTCGAGGAGATCCTCGGCCGCTCGCTCGACGACCCGGACGTGCGCATGGAGCTGTGGCTGGCTCTCAAGGTGACGAGCGCGGGCGGCGAATAGGCCCACCCGGCCCGCCCTTCCGGACAGAACCTGCACCCGCCTCTGCCAAAGAGGCGCGCCGCGCTCGCGGATTCCGACACGTCGGACAAACACGGCTCCGGCCGGGCCCGCCTACCGTTGGTCCGGAAAGACCCCAGTACACACCCACTGCGGAAGGGCCGGGACCGACTATGACCGCCACTCACGCCTTCTGGCTCGCGGGCCGCGAGGCCACCGGTGACGCCACCTTCGACGTCACCAACTCCTACGACGGTCGGCTGGTCGGCAAGGTCAGCGTGCCCACGGACGCGCAGGTCGAGGAAGCCGTCGCCGCCGCGTACGCCGTCCGCGACGAGTTCGCCGCCACCCCCGCCCACGTACGGGCCAAGGCCCTCAACCACGTGGCCGACCGGCTGACCGAGCGCACCGAGGAGATCGCCCAGCTGATCTCCGCCGAGAACGGCAAGCCCATCAAGTGGGCGCGCGGCGAGGTCGGCCGTGCCGTCTCCGTCTTCCGCTTCTCCGCCGAGGAGGCCCGCCGCTTCAACGGCGGCGAGGCCCAGCGCCTCGACACCGACGCGGGCGGCACCGGCCGGCTCGCCCTGACCCGCCGCATTCCGCACGGCGTGGTCCTCGGCATCGCGCCGTTCAACTTCCCGCTGAACCTCAGCGCCCACAAGGTCGCCCCGGCCATCGCCGTCGGCGCCCCGATCATCCTCAAGCCGGCCCCGGCCACGCCGATCTCCTCGCTGATCCTCGGTGAGCTGCTCGCCGAGACGGATCTCCCGGCCGGCTCCTGGTCCGTCCTCACGGTCCCGAACGACCGCATGCCCGCCCTGGTCCAGGACGAGCGCCTGCCGGTCATCTCCTTCACCGGCTCGGGCCCGGTCGGCTACGCGATCATGGACAGCGTGCCGCGCAAGCACTGCACGCTGGAGCTCGGCGGCAACGGCGCGGCCGTCGTCCTCGGCGACTGGGCCTCCGACGAGGACCTGGACTGGGCGGCGACCCGCATCGCCACCTTCTCCAACTACCAGGGCGGCCAGTCCTGCATCTCCGTGCAGCGCGTCATCGCCGACGCCTCCCTGTACGAGCGGCTCCTGCCGAAGATCGTCGCGGCCGTCGAGGCGCAGGTCACCGGTGACCCCGCGGACGACGCCACCGACGTCGGCCCGCTGGTCAGCGAGGACGCCGCCAAGCGTGTGGAGTCCTGGGTCGACGAGGCCGTCGCCGCGGGCGCCTCGCTGCTCGCGGGCGGCAAGCGCGAGGGCGCCACGTACGCCCCGACCGTCCTCGCCGACGTGCCGGCCGACGTGACGATCTCCTGCGAGGAGGTCTTCGGACCGGTCCTCACGGTCAAGAAGGTCGACGGCGAGGCCGAGGCCTTCGCCGCGGTCAACGACTCCAAGTACGGCCTCCAGGCGGGCGTGTTCACGCACGACCTGCAGACCGCGTTCCGCGCCCACCGTGCCCTCGAGGTCGGCGGTGTGGTCATCGGCGACGTCCCGTCCTACCGCGCGGACCAGATGCCGTACGGCGGCGCCAAGCAGTCCGGCGTGGGCCGTGAGGGCGTGCGCTACGCGATGGACGACTACACGTACGAGCGCGTGCTCGTCCTGACGGGCCTCGCCCTGTAGGACCGCGCAAGACCCCGGCGTGCGCCTGATCCGTACGCCGGCCATGGACGGCCGGAGCCCACTGTGCGGGGGCTCCGGCCGTCCGCGTTCCCGGGCCTTCGTTTGACGACAGGCCCGACGGACCCATGTCCCCCGGATGCCGATGCCGATGACCCGATCGGTGCGCGAGGGGTGGTCGGGTTGCCGGTTTTCGGGTACATACGACCGAGTAGCACCCGTCGGTAGTCGATGCCGAACGGCCCCTACTCGCGGCGAGGTGAGCCCCCATGGCGGCACCAACTTCCCAGCAGCCATCCGTGACGGAACGCGAGGCCCGGCAGGTCGCCGAGGCCGCGCGCGAACAGGGCTGGCGCAAGCCGAGCTTCGCCAAGGAGCTCTTCCTCGGGCGTTTCAGGCTGGACCTGATCCACCCCCATCCACATCCGGCGGGCGAGGACGTCCGGCGCGGCGAGGAGTTCCTCGCCAAGCTGCGCGACTTCTGCGAGACACACATCGACTCGGCCCGTATCGAGCGCGAGGCGCAGATCCCCGACGAGGTGATCAACGGGCTCAAGGAGCTCGGCGCCCTCGGCATGAAGATCGACGTCAAGTACGGCGGCCTCGGCCTCACGCAGGTCTACTACAACAAGGCCCTGTCCCTGGTCGGCTCCGCGAACCCCGCGATCGGTGCCCTCCTGTCGGCCCACCAGTCCATCGGTGTACCGCAGCCGCTGAAGATCTTCGGGACGCAGGAGCAGAAGGACACCTTCCTGCCGCGCTGCGCCCGCACCGACATCACCGCGTTCCTGCTGACCGAGCCCGACGTCGGTTCGGACCCGGCGCGCCTCGCCACGACCGCGGTGCCCGACGGGGACTCGTACGTCCTCGACGGCGTGAAGTTGTGGACGACGAACGGCGTCGTGGCCGACCTGCTCGTCGTCATGGCGCGGGTGCCGAAGGCGGAGGGGCGCAAGGGCGGCATCACGGCCTTCGTCGTCGAGGCCGACTCCGAAGGGATCACGGTCGAGAACCGCAACGCCTTCATGGGCCTGCGCGGCCTGGAGAACGGAGTCACCCGCTTCCACCAGGTCAGGGTCCCGGCCGCGAACCGCATCGGTCCCGAGGGCGCCGGCCTCAAGATCGCCCTCACCACCCTCAACACGGGCCGGCTCTCGCTGCCCGCGATGTGCGTGGGCGCGGGCAAGTGGTGCCTGAAGATCGCCCGCGAGTGGTCGGGCGCCCGTGAGCAGTGGGGCAAGCCGGTCGCGTTCCACGAGGCGGTCGGCCAGAAGATCTCGTTCATCGCCGCCACGACCTTCGCGCTCGAAGCCGTCGTCGACCTGTCCTCGCAGATGGCCGACGAAAACCGCAACGACATCCGCATCGAGGCCGCCCTCGCCAAGCTCTACGGCTCCGAGATGGGCTGTCTGATGGCCGACGAGCTGGTCCAGATCCGCGGCGGCCGCGGCTTCGAGACCGCCGAGTCCCTCGCCGCGCGCGGCGAACGCGCCGTCCCCGCCGAGCAGCTCCTGCGCGACCTGCGCATCAACCGCATCTTCGAGGGCTCGACGGAGATCATGCACCTCCTCATCGCCCGCGAGGCCGTGGACGCGCACCTGTCCGTCGCCGGCGACCTGATCGACCCCGACAAGTCCCTGTCCGACAAGGCGAAGGCGGGCGCGAAGGCCGGCGGCTTCTACGCACGCTGGCTGCCGAAGCTCGTCGCCGGACCAGGCCAACTCCCCAACTCCTACGGCGAGTTCCACCCCGACGGTCACGTCGACCTCTCCGGCCATCTGCGCTACGTGGAGCGTTCGGCGCGCAAGCTGGCCCGCTCCACCTTCTACGCCATGTCCCGCTGGCAGGGAAAGATGGAGACCAAGCAGGGTTTCCTCGGCCGGATCGTCGACATCGGCGCCGAACTCTTCGCGATGAGCGCGGCCTGCGTGCGGGCCGAGCACCTGCGCGCCACCGGCGAACACGGCCGCGAGGCCTACCAGCTCGCCGACGTGTTCTGCAGCCAGTCCCGCGTCCGCGTCGACGAACTCTTCGGGCGCCTGTGGCACAACACCGACGAACTGGACCGCAAGGTCACCAAGGGTGTCCTCGGCGGGTCGTACACCTGGCTGGAGGAGGGTGTCATCGACCCGAGCGGCGACGGCGCGTGGATCGCGGACGCGACCCCCGGCCCCTCGAAGCGGCAGAACGTCCACCGCCCCATCCGCTGAACCGCGCCCCGGGGCCCGCGGGTATCTTGCTCACCGCAAGGACCACGGGCCCCGGGGGAGATGGCAGTCCGTGACGAGCGCAAGTACCGCAACGACCTGGAACGACGGTTCCTCGACCACGCGCTGAAGACGCGTATCCGCGGCTTCTGGCTCCTCGTCGTCGCCGCGCTGCTGTGGCTGTACGTCCTGGCCCGGCTCCTGCTGCCGCCGGGCTTCCTCCTCGCGTCCGACGGTGAACACGGCGCCGGCTGCGACGACCCGCTCCTCTTCGAGGAGATCCGCAGCGGTTACGACGACAGCATCGCCAACGTCTGCGTCCTCGAACCCTGGCCGATGATCTTCGCCGTCCTCGCGCTCTCCCTCCCCATCGGGATGGCCGGCGCGATCCTCTACGTGCGCGGCGTCCTCAGTGCCAACCTCAGTCACTACATTCGGTCCATGACCGGGCAGTGACCGGGCCCGCCTCCTTGCCTCAAAGGGCGACGAGGCGGACATTGGGTACAGGGGGGAGGCTCCTGTGCCGGGTACCGGATTCGACCACATCACCGCCAGGATCATGCGCGCGGGCGAAGGCAGGGTCCTGCGCAAGCTCCAGCGCGTCGCCGACCAGGTCAACTCGGTCGAGGAGGAGTTCCACGCGCTCACCGACGCCGAGCTCCAGGCCCTCACCGCCGAGTTCAGGCAGCGCCACACCGACGGCGAGAGCCTGGACGACCTCATGCCCGAGGCCTTCGCCGCCATCCGCGAGGCCGCGCGCCGCACGCTCGGCATGCGCCACTTCGACGTACAGGTCATGGGCGGCGCCGCGCTCCACCTCGGCAACATCGCCGAGATGCAGACCGGCGAGGGCAAGACCCTGGCCGCGACCCTGCCCGTCTACCTCAACGCGCTGGCCGGGAAGGGCGTCCACCTCGTCACCGTCAACGACTACCTCGCCGAGCGCGACGCCGACTGGATGGGCCGGGCCTACCAGTTCATGGGCCTCACCGTCGGTGTCGTCAGGAACGACATGGACCCGGCCGAGCGGCGCGCCGCGTACGCCTGTGACATCACGTACGGCACCAACACCGAGTTCGGCTTCGACTACCTGCGCGACAACATGGCGTGGTCGAAGGACGAACTGGTGCAGCGCGGCCACCACTTCGCGATCGTCGACGAGGCGGACTCGATCCTCATCGACGAGGCCCGCACCCCGCTGATCATCTCCGGCCCGGCCGACCAGCCCACCCGCTGGTACAGCGTCTTCGCGGGACTGGTCCAGCACATGAACGGCGTCCAGGTCCAGGACGAGCACTTCACCAGCCAGGCCGACAAGGACCGGCTCGCCGGGCTGCGGGCCACGTACGACTACGAGTACGACCCGAAGAAGCGGACCGTGGCGATCCTGGACCGCGGGGTCTCCTACCTGGAGGACCAGCTCGGCATCGAGAACTTCTACGAGGCGGCCCACACCCCGCTCATCGGGCACCTGAACAACGCGCTCAAGGCCAAGGAGCACTTCAAGAACGACAAGGACTACGTCGTCATCGACGGCGAGGTCGTCATCGTCGACGAGCACACCGGCCGCATCCTCCCGGGCCGCCGCTACAACGAGGGCCTGCACCAGGCCATCGAGGCCAAGGAAGGGGTGGACATCAAGGCCGAGAACCAGACGCTCGCCACGATCACCCTGCAGAACTTCTTCCGCCTCTACTCCAAGCTCGGTGGCATGACCGGCACCGCCATGACCGAGGCCGCCGAGTTCCACCAGATCTACAAGCTGCACGTCGTACCCATCCCCACCAACCGGCCGATGGTCCGCCGCGACGACCCCGACCTGATCTACCGCACCGAGCGCGCCAAGCTCGACGCGATCGTCGAGGACATCGCCGAAAGGCACGCCGCCGGCCAGCCCGTTCTCGTCGGCACCACCTCCGTCGAGAAGTCCGAGCTCCTGTCCGAGCAGCTCAGGAGGCACGGCATCCGGCACGAGGTCCTCAACGCCAAGAACCACCGTGGCGAGGCCCAGATCGTCGCCCAGGCCGGCCGCAAGGGCGCCGTCACCGTCGCCACGAACATGGCGGGCCGCGGCACCGACATCATGCTCGGCGGCAACCCGGAGGCGATGACCGCCGCCGCACTCGACGAACGCGGCCCCGCCGAGGACGACGACCCCGACCGGCGCCGCGCCGTCGAGGAGAGCGTCGCCGCGTCCGCCGCCGCCGAGCACGACGAGGTGAAGGAGCTCGGCGGGCTCTACGTCCTCGGCACCGAACGGCACGAGTCCCGGCGCATCGACAACCAGCTGCGCGGCCGCTCGGGACGCCAGGGCGACCCCGGGGCGTCCCGCTTCTACCTGTCCCTCGAGGACGAGCTGATGCGTCTGTTCCGCGCCCAGGTCGTCGACCGCGTCATGGCGATGGCGAACCTCCCCGCGTCCATGCCCATCGAGAACAAGATGGTCACCCGCGCCATCGCCTCCGCCCAGTCCCAGGTCGAGCAGCAGCACTTCGAGTCCCGCAAGGACGTCCTCAAGTTCGACGAGGTCCTCAACCGGCAGCGCACCCTCATCTACCGTGAGCGGCGCCGCGTCCTGGAAGGCGAGGACCTGCGCGCCCAGATCCTTCTCTTCATGGACGACACCATCAAGGCGTACATCACCCACGAGACCGCCGAGGGCTACCCGGAGGAGTGGGACCTCGACGCGCTCTGGGCCGCCTTCCATGAGCTCTACGCGTGCGGCATCACCCCCGGCGAGCTCGACGACGAGGCGGGCGGGCGTGCCGATCTGACCGCCGGTCTCCTCGTCGACGCGGTCACCGACGACATCCACGCCCGCTACGAGGAACGCGAGAGCGAGGTCGGCCTCGAGGCCCTGCGCGATCTGGAACGCGTCGTGGTCCTCGCCGTCCTCGACCGCAAATGGCGCGAACACCTCTACGAGATGGACTACCTCCGCGAAGGCATCGGCCTGCGCTACACGCTGGGCCGCGAGCCGATCTTCGAATACGAACGCGAGGGGTTCGACCTGTTCACGGCCATGATGGACGCCATCAAGGAGGAGTCCGTCGGCTACGTCTTCAACCTCGACACCACCGCCGACGCGCCGCCCTCCGTCGCGCTCGACGCGGCCCGGCGCCCCGACCGTCTCCACTTCAGCGCGCCCACCCTGGACACCGCCGGGGGCATGCAGGAAGGCGACCTCAATACCGCCCCCGCCGAGGTCGCACCGGGCGACGTGGAGCCGCCCGCAGGCTCCCCGCCCCCGCCCGTCCGGCCGAAGGACCGCCGCCGGCGCGGGCGATGACGAACCGCCGGGGGACGCGCTGTCCAGGAGGACGGGAGGCCACGCCACAATGGAGGGTATGAGCGACAGCGCATCCCCCCTCGCGGACCCGCACCTCGTCTTCGACCCCGCCGGCTCGGACGGCCCGCGGGACGTCGTCATCCTCGGCTCCACGGGCTCGATCGGCACCCAGGCCATCGACCTGGTGCTGCGCAACCCCGACCGGTTCACGGTCACGGCGCTGTCCGCCGCGGGCGGCCGGGTCGGCCTGCTCGCCGAACAGGCCAGGCAGCTGCGCGTACGCACCGTCGCTGTCGCCCGCGAGGATGTCGTGCCCGCCCTGCGCGAGGCCCTGAGGGCGCAGTACGCCGACGGCGAGCCGCTCCCCGAGATCCTGGCGGGCCCCGACGCGGCCACCCAGCTCGCCGCCTCCCCCTGCCACACGGTGCTCAACGGCATCACCGGATCCATCGGCCTCGCCCCGACACTCGCCGCCCTGGAGGCAGGACGCACCCTCGCCCTCGCCAACAAGGAGTCGCTCATCGTCGGCGGCCCCCTGGTCAAGGCGCTCGCGAAGCCGGGCCAGATCATCCCGGTCGACTCCGAGCACGCCGCGCTCTTCCAGGGCCTCGCGGCCGGCAAGCGCTCGGACGTCCGCAAGCTTGTCGTCACCGCGTCCGGCGGCCCCTTCCGGGGACGGACCAAGGCGGACCTCGCGCACGTCACGCCCGAGGACGCGCTCGCGCACCCGACCTGGGCGATGGGCCCGGTCATCACCGTCAACTCAGCGACTCTCGTCAACAAGGGCCTGGAGGTGATCGAGGCGCACCTCCTCTACGACATCCCGTTCGAGCGGATCGAGGTGGTCGTGCACCCGCAGTCGTACGTGCACTCCATGGTCGAGTTCACGGACGGCTCCACCCTCGCCCAGGCCACGCCGCCCGACATGCGCGGACCCATCGCGATCGGCCTCGGCTGGCCCGAGCGGATCCCCGACGCGGCGCCCGCGTTCGACTGGACGAAGGCGTCGAGCTGGGAGTTCTTCCCTCTCGACACCGAGGCCTTCCCCTCGGTCGGGCTCGCCCGGCACGTCGGCGAGCTCGCGGGCACGGCCCCGGCAGTGTTCAATGCCGCAAACGAGGAGTGTGTGGACGCGTTCCTGAACGGCGCGCTGCCGTTCAACGGCATCATGGACACCGTCACGAAGGTCGTCGAGGAACACGGCGTACCTTCGACCACGACGTCGGGAACTTCCCTGACCGTCGCGGACGTCCTCGAAGCGGAGACCTGGGCACGCGCCCGGGCCCGCGAACTGACGGCACAGGCGACATCGACCGCGGAGGCTCGTGCATGACGACCTTGATGATGATCCTCGGCATAGTCGTCTTCGCGATCGGACTCCTCGTCTCGATCGCCTGGCACGAGCTGGGGCATCTGTCGACCGCGAAGCTCTTCAAGATCCGCGTGCCGCAGTACATGGTCGGCTTCGGCCCGACCATCTGGTCGCGCAAGAAGGGCGATACGGAGTACGGCGTCAAGGCGATCCCGCTGGGCGGCTACATCCGCATGATCGGCATGTTCCCGCCCGGCCCGGACGGGAAGATCGAGGCCCGCTCCACCTCACCGTTCCGCAGCATGGTCGAGGACGCGCGGGCGGCGGCCTTCGAGGAGGTCCAGCCGGGCGACGAGACGCGGCTCTTCTACACGCGCAAGCCGTGGAAGAGGGTCATCGTGATGTTCGCGGGCCCCTTCATGAACCTGATCCTCGCGGTCGGCCTCTTCTTCACCGTCCTGATGGGCTTCGGCATCACGCAGCAGACCACCACGGTCAGCTCGGTCCAGCAGTGCGTGGTCAAGCAGAGCGAGAACCGCGACACGTGCAAGAAGTCCGACCCCGCGTCCCCGGCCGCCGCGGCCGGACTGCGGGCCAAGGACAAGATCGTCTCGTTCAACGGCGTGAAGACCGACCAGTGGAACACCCTGTCCGACGAGATCCGCGCCAACCCCGGCAGGACCGTCGACATCGTCGTCCAGCGCGACGGCCAGGAGAAGGTCCTGCACGCCAAGATCGCCACCAACCAGGTGGCGAAGAAGGACAGCAGCGGCCAGCTCGTCCAGGGCGAGTACATCAACGCCGGATTCCTCGGCTTCAGCGCCTCGACCGGTGTCGTGCGCCAGGACTTCGGCGACTCCGTGACGTGGATGGGCGACCGGGTCGGCGACGCCGTCAACTCGCTCGCGGCGCTGCCCGGCAAGATCCCGGCCCTGTGGGACGCGGCCTTCGGCGACGGCCCGCGTGAGCCGGACTCGCCGATGGGCGTGGTCGGCGCCGCCCGAGTCGGCGGGGAGATCTTCAACCTGGACATCCCGGCGACCCAGCAGCTCGGCATGGCCCTGATGCTCGTCGCGGGCTTCAACCTGTCGCTGTTCCTCTTCAACATGCTGCCGCTGCTCCCCCTGGACGGCGGGCACATCGCCGGCGCCCTGTGGGAGTCCCTGCGACGGAACGTGGCGAAGGTCTTCAAGCGGCCCGACCCCGGCCCGTTCGACGTGGCGAAGCTGATGCCCGTCGCCTACGTCGTGGCCGGAATCTTCGTCTGCTTCACCGTCCTGGTACTGATCGCGGACGTCGTCAACCCGGTCAAAATCACGTAGTCACCGACCGTTCAGAGACAAAAGGGCCCGCGTGCGACGCGTCGAGCAGGACGGTGGCGGGAGACGGGAGGGCGGCCGGGCATGCTCTGTGCCCGGCCGCCTACCTTTGGGTGGACTTCCGGACGTGATGTGCTTGCTGCCAGGCCGGTGCCGTAATCTCGAAGCCTGGAGCCCGCTCACCACGGGACCCCGATCCGTGTCTTCTTCTCGGGTCTCGATTCCACACCTTGGGGTTGCACAGCAGATGACTGCGATTTCTCTCGGCATGCCGTCCGTTCCGACCAAGCTCGCCGAGCGCCGCAGGAGCCGGCAGATCCAGGTCGGCACCGTGGCGGTCGGCGGAGACGCACCGGTGTCGGTGCAGTCCATGACGACGACCCGTACGTCCGACATCGGCGCCACGCTCCAGCAGATCGCCGAGCTCACCGCGTCCGGCTGCCAGATCGTCCGTGTGGCCTGCCCCACGCAGGACGACGCCGACGCGCTGCCCGTCATCGCGAAGAAGTCGCAGATCCCCGTGATCGCGGACATCCACTTCCAGCCGAAGTACGTCTTCGCCGCCATCGAGGCGGGCTGCGCCGCGGTCCGGGTGAACCCGGGCAACATCAAGCAGTTCGACGACAAGGTCAAGGAGATCGCGCAGGCGGCCAAGGACCACGGCACCCCGATCCGCATCGGCGTGAACGCGGGCTCGCTCGACGCCCGGCTCCTGAAGAAGTACGGCAAGGCCACCCCCGAGGCGCTCGTCGAGTCCGCCCTGTGGGAGGCGTCACTCTTCGAGGAGCACGGCTTCCGCGACATCAAGATCTCGGTCAAGCACAACGACCCGGTCGTGATGGTGAACGCCTACCGCCAGCTCGCCGCCCAGTGCGACTACCCGCTGCACCTCGGCGTCACCGAGGCGGGCCCGGCCTTCCAGGGCACCATCAAGTCCGCCGTCGCGTTCGGCGCGCTGCTCTCCGAGGGCATCGGCGACACCATCCGCGTCTCCCTGTCGGCCCCGCCGGTCGAGGAGATCAAGGTGGGCAACCAGATCCTGGAGTCGCTCAACCTCAAGCCGCGCCGCCTGGAGATCGTCTCCTGCCCGTCCTGCGGACGCGCCCAGGTCGACGTCTACAAGCTGGCCGAAGAGGTCACCGCGGGCCTCGACGGCATGGAGGTCCCGCTGCGTGTCGCCGTCATGGGCTGCGTCGTGAACGGACCGGGCGAGGCCCGCGAGGCCGACCTCGGCGTCGCGTCGGGCAACGGCAAGGGCCAGATCTTCGTGAAGGGCGAGGTCATCAAGACCGTCCCCGAGTCGAAGATCGTCGAGACCCTCATCGAAGAGGCGATGAAGATCGCCGAGCAGATGGAACGGGACGGCGTCATGAGTGGCGAGCCCGAGGTCTCCGTCAGCTGACGCACCACGTGACGCAAGGGACCCGGGTGCCCCTCCGGAGGTGGCGCCCGGGTCCCTTGCGTGCGGTGTGCTGCTCAGCTTCTCCGGCTAAAGTACGGAGATCAGCAGACCGTGTGACTTCCGCCCCGAGGGGCTTCTCGCCGTGACGCGACGGTCAAGCCCTGACCGGTGCTCGCGAGCGAGCTCACGGCGACGCTAGCAGGGTGTTCGACGGGTTGTCGTTGCCCGCAAGGAGTGATGGAGCCGTCCCGTTGTTGACTCAGACCACCACCCGGGTCCTCGAACCGAGTGACCTCGACGCCGCGCTCGCCGTGCTGGACCGCGAGCCGGTTGTCAATGCCTTCGTGGCGTCCCGCGTCCAGGTAGCGGGCCTCGACCCGTGGCGTCTGGGCGGCGAGATGTGGGGCTGGTACGAGGACGGGATGCTCGAGTCCCTCTGCTACGCGGGCGCGAACCTGGTCCCGATCTGCGCCACCCCGAGGGCCGTGCGCGGGTTCGCCGACCGGGCCCGCAGGGCCGGGCGCCGCTGCTCCTCCATCGTCGGCCCCGCCGAGCCCACCGCCCAGCTGTGGCGGCTGCTCGAACCGAACTGGGGCCCGGCCAGGGACGTACGCGCCCAGCAGCCCCTCATGGTCACCGACCGGCTCCCCGACGACATCGTCCCGGACCCGTACGTCCGTCGCGTCCGGAAGGACGAGATGGAGACGATCATGCCGGCGTGCGTGGCGATGTTCACTGAGGAGGTCGGCGTCTCGCCGCTCGCCGGTGACGGGGGCCTGCTGTACCAGGCGCGGGTGGCCGAGCTGGTCGGCTCGGGGCGCTCGTTCGCCCGGCTCGACGAGCACGGCAAGGTGATCTTCAAGGCCGAGATCGGTGCACAGACGACGCGGGCCTGCCAGATCCAGGGCGTGTGGATCGCCCCCGAACACCGCGGCCGCGGCCTTGCCGCCCCGGGCATGGCGGCGGTCCTGCGCTATGCGCTCGCGGATGTCGCGCCGCTGGTCAGCCTGTACGTGAACGACTTCAACACCCCGGCGCGGGCCGCGTACCGCCGGGTCGGATTCGAGGAAGTCGGCGCCTTCATGAGCGTCCTGTTCTGACGCGTCGGCGCGCTTCCCGTGGCATCTGTCTCACATTTCTGGCGTCATTTGACATTAGCGCCGCTTATGGAAGATAAAGAAGCTCCTTTGGTTCAAGCTTCACCCAGTGTGAACAACCTTCCGTGCGCACCGGTGTGGATGCTGATGAGTTTCTACGCGAATGAGTGCCGCCATGCCCGACCGTGCCAGTGACTCCTCCCAGGCCTGGGAGGAGTGGCGTGCCGAGCGGCACCGCTCCGTCACCGGTCCCACCGGGAACCTCGCCCTCGTAGAGACCCGCTGGCTGCCCGCAGGCGAGCGCCCCGACCTCACGGCGGCCCGCGCCGGACAGCGCGACAGCGTGACCGTCACCACTGTCGAGCGCACCGACATGGTGACCGGCGAGCCCGAGTACGCGCTGCGGTTCTGGGACGCCGAGTCCCCCGCGATCCGGAACTTCGAGAGCACCGACGCGTTCCCGTTCGACCCGGCCTGGGTTCTGGACGCCACGTACACCCCCGTCGAGGACGGCCGCCGCGTCGCCTTCGAGCACATACGGGACAACGGCGGCACCCGTGACCTCGCCGTCCCCGGCGACATCGCGCTCACCGTCGACGGCACCGACCACACACTCAGCGCCTTCGACGACGACGGCACGCTGCTGCTCGTCTTCGGCGACCCGACCAACGGGACGGCCACCTACGGCGCGGGCCGGTTCCTCTTCGTCGAGCGCACGGGAGAGGGGCGGGTGCGGCTCGACTTCAACCGCGCGTTCGTCCCGCCGTGCGGCTTCTCCGATCAGTACAACTGTCCGATGCCGCCGCGGCAGAACCGCTTCCATCTGCCCGTGGAAGCGGGCGAGAAGCTCCCCGTCTTCCGCGACGGCTTCGCCGACCAGCACTGATCCCCGCGCTCCCCCTCCCCGCGCCCCGCACGAAGGCAGCCTCCATGAACCTCCCCAAGAAGCCCCTGTCCGCCGGTGTGCTCACCGTCGCCCTCGCCGTGACCCTCGCCGCGTGCGGTGGCTCCGGCGACAACAACAGCAGCAGCAACGGCAGTGGCTCGTACGACAAGAACGCCACGGTCAACATCGGCTCCCTGTACGAGCCGCAGAACCTCGACAACACCGGAGGCGGCGGCCAGGGCGTCACGGAGGCGCTCAACGGCAATGTCTACGAGGGCTTGTTCAAGCTCACCGACGACGGCAAGGTCGACAACCTCCTCGCCAAGGACTACAAGGTCTCCGGCGACGGGCTCACCTACACCTTGACCCTGCGCGACGGCGTGAAGTTCCACAGCGGCAAGGCGCTGACCAGCAAGGACGTCAAGTACAGCCTGGAGAAGGTGATCGCGCCGGACTCGCAGTCCGCGCGCAAGAGCAACCTCGAGGTCATCAAGACGATCGACACCCCCGACGCGAAGACCGTGAAGGTCACGCTGAAGCAGAAGTCGATCTCCTTCGTCTACAACCTGTCCTACGTCTGGATCATCAACGACCAGGCGAAGAACCTGAAGACGACCGAGGACGGCACGGGCCCGTACAAGCTGGGCAAGTGGACGCGCGGCTCCGCGCTCGGCCTCGACCGCTTCCCCGGCTACTGGGGCACCGCCGCCACGAACAAGCAGGTCGTCTTCCACTACTACAAGGACGCGACCGCGCTGAACAACGCGCTTCTGACGAACGCCGTGGACGTCGTCACCAGCGAGCAGTCGCCCGACGCCCTCGACCAGTTCAAGTCCAACCAGAGCTACAAGGTCAACGACGGCAACTCGACGACCAAGCTCCTGCTCGCCTTCAACGACAAGGCCAAGCCCTTCACGGACGTCAAGGTCCGCAAGGCGGTCTCGTCCGCGATCGACGACAAGAAGCTCCTCGAGTCCGTCTGGGGCGGCTACGGCAAGGAGATCGGGTCGATGGTGCCGCCCACCGACCCCTGGTACGAGGACCTGACCAAGGTCAACGCGTACGACCCGACCGAGGCCAAGAAGCTCCTCAAGGAGGCCGGTTACGCGAAGGGCTTCAGCTTCACGCTGGACACCCCGAACTACGACCCGCACCCGACGGCCGCCACCTTCATCAAGTCGCAGCTCGCCAAGGTCGGCATCACCGTCAAGATCAACACGATCACGCCCGACGAGTGGTACACGAAGGTCTACAAGAACCACGACTTCTCGGCCACGCTCCAGGAGCACGTGAACGACCGTGACGTCGTCTGGTACGGCAACCCCGACTTCTACTGGGGCTACGACAACAAGCAGGTCGTCAAGTGGGTCGAGGACGCCGAGAAGGCGTCGTCGGCCCAGCAGCAGACCGACATCCTCAAGAAGGTCAACCGCAAGACCGCAGAGGACGCCGCCAGCGACTGGCTGTACCTGTACCCGCAGATCGTCGTCGCCAGCAGCAAGCTGTCCGGCTACCCGCTCAACGGCCTGAACTCGCAGTTCTTCGCGTACGACATAAAGAAGGGCTGATGACCGGCTATCTCCTGCGCCGCCTCGCCTTCCTCGTCGTCTCCCTGGTCCTCGCGAGCATCGTCCTGTTCGTGCTCCTGAGGATGCTGCCCGGCGACCCGGCGAACGCCCTGACCTCCGTGGGCGCCTCGCCGGAGCAGATCGCGGCGGCACGGCACTCCATCGGCTCCGACAAACCGCTGCCCGAGCAGTTCACCCACTGGACAGGGCAGCTCGCGACCGGCGACCTCGGCACGTCCTTCGTCAGCTCGCTGCCCGTCGGACCCGAGGTCGTCCAGCGCCTGAGCGTCACCGTGCCGCTGACCCTGTCCGCGTTCGTGCTCGCCGTACTGATCGCGGTCCCGGCCGGCTTCGTCGCCGCGTACAAGCGCCGCACCTGGTACGGCGCCCTGCTCAGCGGGGTGTCCCAACTGGGCATCGCCGTACCGGTGTTCTGGCTCGGCATGATCCTCATCGTCGTGTTCGCGCTGAACGCGGGCTGGCTGCCGTCCGGCGGCTTCCCGCAGGACGGCTGGTCCGACCCCGCACAGGCGATCCGCTCCCTCGTCCTGCCCGTCGTCACCATCGCCCTGGTCATGTCGGCGTCCCTGATCCGCTACGTCAGATCGGCGACGCTCGACGTCCTCGACAGCGACTTCCTGCGCACCTCCCGCGCCCTCGGCTCGTCCTTCGGACAGGCCATGTGGCGCCACGGACTGCGCAACGCCTCCGTGCCGGTCATCTCGATCCTCGGCATCGAACTGGCGTCGACCCTGCTCGGCGCGGTCGTCGTCGAGTCCGTGTTCGCGCTTCCTGGACTCGGCTCCCTGCTCGCCACCGGCATCGCCCAGCACGACTACCCCGTCATCCAGGGCGTCCTGTTCGTCTCCACCCTCGCCGTGCTGCTCATCGGATTCGCCGCCGACCTCGTGCAGCGGATCATCGACCCACGGCTGCGCAACCGGCTCTCGGGAGGCGCCCGATGAAGCGTTCCGCAACCCTGTGGACGGGGTGCGTCCTCGCCGGACTCATCGCCCTCATCGCGCTCGTCTCCCTCTTCTGGCTGCCGTACGACCCCTCGGACACCTCCGGCGGACGACTCGCCGGGCCGGGCGACGGACACCTGATCGGCACCGACAAACTCGGCCGCGACCTGCTGACGCAGCTCATGACCGGGTCCAGGATCGCGATCGCGGCCGGGCTCGGGTCCGTCCTGATCGCGGCCGTCGTCGGCATCACGCTCGGCCTCATAGCGGCGTTCGCGCAGGGCTGGTTCGACGACACCGTCTCGGCCCTGCTCGACATCCTCATCGCGTTCCCGACGCTGCTGCTCGCCATGCTGATCGTCTCCGCCCGCTCGGCGACCCTCACCTCGGCGATCATCGCGATCGGCCTCGCCCAGAGCGCGATCGTCGCGCGCCTCACCCGGATCCTGGCCAAACGCGTCCTCGCGCAGGACTACATCACCGCCTCACGCACCTCCGGCACGTCCTGGCCGCGGATCGTCGGCGAGCATGTGCTGCCCAACATCTGGCCGACACTCTCGGTCAACCTGGCGCTCCAGTTCGGACTCGCCGTCCTCGCCGAGGCGAGCCTGTCCTACCTCGGCCTCGGCGCCCCACCGCCCAACGCCTCGTGGGGGCGCATGCTCCAGGAGGCCCAGGCGACGTTCACGACCGCGCCGGCGGGCGCCCTCGCGCCCGGCATCCTCCTCGTGCTGCTCGTCGTCGGCGTCAACCTCGTCGCCGACGGCCTGCGCGACACCTTCGACCCGGCCCGGCGCAGGAGGACAGCGGCATGAGCCTGCTCGACGTACGCGACCTCACCATCCGCACCGGCGACGGCCGCGACCTCGTCTCCGACCTCAGCTTCTCCGTCGACCGGGGCGAACGGCTCGGCCTCATCGGCGAGTCCGGGTCCGGCAAGTCACTCACCACCCTCGCCGTGCTCGGCCTGCTCCCCGACGGGATGACCGCCACGGGCAGCGTCGAGCTCGACGGCACCCAGATCGTCGGCGCGAGCGAGAAGCGGCTGGTCGACGTACGCGGCCGCGCCGCCGCGATCGTCTTCCAGGAGCCGCTGACCGCGCTCGACCCGCTCATGCGCGTGGGCAGGCAGCTCGCCGAACCGCTGCGCCGCCGCCGCGGCCTCAAGGGCGACGCGCTCCGCAAGGCCGTCGCCGAAGCCCTCGAACAGGTCAGGCTGCCCGAACCCGGGCGCATCGCCCGCGCGTTCCCGCACGAGATCTCTGGCGGCCAGCGCCAGCGCGTGGCCCTCGCCATGGCGCTCGCCTGCGACCCCGGTCTGCTCATCGCCGACGAGCCGACCACCGCGCTCGACGTCACCGTGCAGTCCGAAATGCTCGTTCTGCTCGACACCCTCGTCGGCGAGCGCGGCATGGCCGTCCTCTTCGTCAGCCACGACCTGGCCGTCGTCTCGCGCGTCACCGACCGCGTCCTCGTGATGAAGGACGGGCGCGCCGTCGAGGACGGGACGGTACGCGACCTGGTGCGCGCGCCCCGGCAGGCGTACACGAAGGCGCTCGTCGACAGCGCGCGGAAGCTCGAATCAGCCCTCGACCTGGGAGAGCCCCGATGACCGCCGTACTGGAACTCGACTCGGTCGGACACACCTACCGGGGGAGCGCGGCGCCCGTCGTCGAGGACGTCTCCCTCAAGGTCGACGCGGGCCACAGCCTCGCGCTCGTCGGCGAGTCGGGGGCCGGCAAGACGACCCTGCTCCGGCTGCTCCTCGGCCTCGCCGGCCCCACCACCGGCACGGTCCGCTTCGACGGGGACCCGCTGCGGCTCGGCGACCGCGAGCAGATGCGGCGCTTCCGGCGCTCCGTGCAGTGCGTCTTCCAGGACCCGTACGCCTCCCTCGACCCGCGCCAGCGCGTCAGCCGCATCGTCGCGGAGCCGCTGCGCTCGCTCGGCGTGGCCACCGGCGCCGCCGCGCACGCGAAGGTCGCCGAGGCCCTCGAACAGGTCGGGCTCCCGGCGGACGCGGCGTCGCGCTACCCGCACGAGTTCTCCGGCGGCCAGCGCCAGCGCATCGCCATCGCCCGGGCCACCGTGTGCGATCCGCGCGTCCTGCTCGCCGACGAACCCGTCAGCGCGCTCGACGTCACCACCCGCGTCAAGGTCGTCGACCTGCTCGGCGAGCTCAAGCGGGAGCGGGGCTTGACCATCGTCATGGTCTCCCACGACCTGTCCGTGGTGGCCGCCCTGTGCGAACGGACCGCCGTACTCGAACGCGGACGCGTCGTCGAGCAGGGCGAGACCCGTGACGTGCTCGGATCGCCCGAACACCCCTACACGCGGCGGCTGCTCGACAGCGTTCCCCGGCTGCCCGTCTGATCAGATGAGGGGCGCCGGACGGCCCTGTAGTCTCCCCGTCATGACCCAGGACGACGTCGTCACCATCGGGCCTCTCGACCTCGCGGAACACGTGGACGAGGCACTGGCCGTGCAGGCGTACGCCTTCGGCCTGAGCGACGACGAGATCGCCGTGCGCCGCCAGATCGTGCTGCGGCACCTCACCTACCCCGGAGCGCGCGCTCTGGGCGCCCACACCGCGGGCGGCCGGCTCGTCGGCTTCGTCTACGGCATGCCGAACGACCGCGCCCACTGGTGGTCCACGGTGGTGGAGCCCTATCTGCGCTCGCGCTCGCTGGACGGATGGCTCGACGACTCCTTCGTGATCACCGAGCTGCACGTCCACCCCCGGTACCAGAAACGCGGGATCGGCCGGTCCCTCATCACGACGATCACGGACAGCGCCGACGAGCCCAGGTCGATCCTCTCGGCCATCGACTTCGACAGCCCGGCCCGCGGCCTGTACCACTCGCTCGGCTACGAGGACCTCGCCCGGCAGGTCGTCTTCCCCAGCGCTCCACGGCCCTACGCGGTCATGGGCGCACCGCTCCCGCTGCGTCGCTGAAGGCAGCCGATTTCCGGGCGCGGGACGGACCCGGCTAACCTCCTGCACATCCCTACCTTTCGCAGCAGGAGTCAAAATCATGGCCCAGGTCCAGCGCATGTCCAAGTTGATGGTCAAGACACTGCGTGACGACCCGGCCGACGCCGAGACGCTCAACCACAAGCTGCTCGTCCGTGCCGGGTACGTGCGCCGCACGGCCGCCGGCATCTGGTCCTGGCTGCCGCTGGGCAAGAAGGTCCTCGAGAACGTCGCCCGCGTGGTCCGCGAGGAGATGGACGACATGGGCGGCCAGGAGGTCCTGCTCCCCGCCCTGCTGCCCAAGGAGCCCTACGAGGCGACGGGACGCTGGGAGGAGTACGGCCCCGAGCTGTTCCGCCTCAAGGACCGCAAGGGCGCGGAGTACCTCCTCGGCCCGACCCACGAGGAGATCTTCACGCAGCTGGTCAAGGACCAGTGCTCGTCCTACAAGGACCTGCCCGTGATCCTCTACCAGATCCAGGCGAAGTACCGCGACGAGGCCCGCCCGCGCGCCGGCATCCTGCGCGGCCGCGAGTTCCTCATGAAGGACTCGTACTCCTTCGACACCACCGACGAGGGCCTGGCCGAGTCGTACGCCCTGCACCGCGCGGCGTACATCAAGATCTTCGAGCGCCTCGGCCTCGACCACCGCATCGTCTCCGCCGTCTCCGGCGCGATGGGCGGCTCGGCCTCCGAGGAGTTCCTCGCCCCGGCCCCGGCCGGCGAGGACACCTTCGTCGACTGCCCGGCCTGCGACTACGCCGCCAACACCGAGGCCGTCACCTTCGTCGCCCCGGCCCCCGAGAGCGCCGAGCACCCGGCCGTCGAGGAGCTGGACACCCCCGACACCCCGACCATCGAGACCCTCGCCGCCCACCTCGGCGTCCAGGCCTCGGAGACCCTGAAGAACCTCCTGGTCAAGGTCGACGGCGAGATCGTCGCCGTGGGCGTGCCCGGCGACCGCGAGGTGGACCTCGGCAAGCTCGGCGAGCACCTCTCCCCGGCCGTCGTCGAGCTCGTCACGGCCGAGGACTTCGAGGGCCGCGACGACCTCGTACGCGGCTACGTGGGCCCGCAGGGCCTGGAGAAGGTCCGCTACATCGCCGACCCGCGCATCGCCGCCGGCACGGCCTGGATCACCGGCGCCAACAAGCCCGGCAAGCACGCGAAGAACGTCGTCGCGGGCCGCGACTTCGAGGTCGACGACTACCTCGACGTCGTCGTGGTCGAGGCGGGCGACCCCTGCCCCAAGTGCGGCACCGGCCTGCGCCTCGACCGCGCCATCGAGATCGGTCACATCTTCCAGCTCGGCCGCAAGTACGCCGATGCCTTCCAGCTCGACGTCCTCGGCAACCAGGGCAAGCCGGTCCGCGTGACCATGGGCTCGTACGGCATCGGCGTCTCCCGCGCGGTGGCCGCCCTCGCCGAGCAGACCGCGGACGACAAGGGTCTGTGCTGGCCCAAGGAGATCGCCCCGGCCGACGTCCACGTGGTCGCCGCCGGCAAGGCCCTCCAGACGGAGCTGGCGCTCGACGTCTCCCAGAAGCTGGGCGCCGCCGGGGTCCGCGTCCTGGTCGACGACCGCGCCGGTGTCTCGCCGGGCGTGAAGTTCACCGACGCCGAACTGATCGGTGTCCCGCAGATCCTCGTCGCCGGCCGCCGCTCGGCCGAGGGCATCGTGGAACTGAAGGACCGCAGGACCGGCGAGCGCGAGGAAGTGACGGTCGAAGAGGCCATCGCGCGCCTCACGGCCTGATACGCGAGCACTGAGGGCCGGGACGTGATGTCCCGGCCCTCAGTCATGTTCCGCGATGAGCCCGTCCGGCCCGCACCGACAACCGTCAGAGCCAGCCCGCGAACTCCAGCAACAACTCCGCGTCCCGCCCACGCCCCACGCGCAGTGCCCGTACACCGGACTCCACCGCACGGAAGAGCGTCCAGCCGCGCAGCCGCTCCTGGTCCACCTCGAGGGACTCCGCGAGCCGCTTCACGCGCCGCCGCGTCGTCGCCGCACCGGACGGCGACGCGATCAGGTCCTCCACCCGGTCCCTGACGAGCCGCGCGAGATCGAAGGCGCACTCGCCGACGACCGGGTCGGGCCCGACCGCGAGCCACGGCGTCCGCTCCCCGGCCAGCACCTTGCTCTGCCGGAAAGTCCCGTGCAGCAGCCGTACCTCCGGCGGAGCCACGAGCAGCTCGTCCCGCGCCGTGAGCGCCGCATCGACCAGGGGCACGACATCCGGCTCCGCGGCGGCGGTGGCCCGCATCGCCCCGGCCTGACGGCCCGTCCGGTCGGCGACCGTCTCGCAGGAACGCCAGGACGGCGGGTCCACCCACAGCCTGCGTAGCGTGCCGGCCGCCTCCAACAGCGCCTTCGCCTCGGGCAGCGAGCGCACCGACACCTCGGGATGCAGCCGCTCCAGGAGCAGATCGCCCCCGTCGCCGAGGAGTTGCACCGCCCCGAAGCCGTTCCAGTGCGTGAGAGCCGCGTGCTCCGCCTCCGGGCGGAAGCGCTCCGGCGCCAGTTTGAGGACGGCGGGCGACCCGTCGGCCCGCCGCACCAGGACGACGAGACTGCTGCGCCCGCCCGGCACATGCACCCGCTCGACCGTCAACTCAAGCCGTTCCACGGCCTCTTGAAGAATCTCCGGCACCCTGGCCAGCCACGCGGACGCCCCGTCGTCCCGCACCTCGCCGAGCGCGTTGACCAGCCGCTTCGGCGGTTCGAAAGACATGCGTGAGTAACTCCCTTCCCCGTGACCGTCCCCGTCACCGCGGACCGTACGTGTGACCGTGCCTGCTACGCCTTCGGTGTCGCGGACGCTTCGGGCGCCGCGGACCGCTCGGCGAGACCAGGGAAGGCTACGCTGCCGCCCCGCCACCGCACCGCCCGCACCGCCGCCTCCCGCAGCGCGTCCGCCGCCCCCCTGCGCCGCGCGCCCTCGGAGGCCCGCACCAGGTCGGAGTAGACCCCGGCGACACGGTCCTCGATGTCCGCCGCGAGCCGCGCGGCCGCCGCCGGGTCCGGCACGGGGAAGGGCAGCGCGTAGGCGCCCGCGGACGGCTCGGGGTCGCCGCCGAGGTCGCGGACCGTGCGCCGCAGGTCGTCGCGGCGCGCGCGGTGGGAGTCGTACGCGGTGCGCGCCTCGGGCCTGCGGGCCTCGCTGATCCGGCCGCCGACGACGCCGTAGCCGTACACGGCCGCGTGCTCGGCGGCCAGCGCGGCCTGGACCGCGGTGAGGAGCCGCTTGTCGCTGTCGTCCTTGTCGCGCATGTCGGCCATGTCAGTCCTTCGTCAGCAGATACGCGTGGCCGGCACCCGCGGCGGCCACCGAGGCGAGCAGGCGCGCCAGTTCGGCGGGGGCTTCGACCAGGGCGGCGGCACGGCGGTCGGCGAGTTCCCGCTCGGCCTTCGCCAGCGCGCTCACCGTGTCCTTCTCGGAGGCCGGTGAGGCGGACGGCGACGGCGAGGGAGAGGGAGAGGCCGGTGCGGCCGGGCGCGCCGGCGCACCGAAGCTCTTCGCGTGCCGGGCCACCTCGTCACGCAATGGGCCGAGCCGCGCGGCCAGGGCCGGATGGGTCGCGAGCGCCGCCTCGTAACGGTCGAGCAGATCGCCGCTGTCGCGGGCGGCGCGCGCCTTGATCCGCTGTGTGGCGGAGGCGCTGCGGGCGCCCCTGGCACCGTCCGACGCGGCGTCCTCGGCGTCGGAACAGCCCGTCAGGAGCGCGGCCCCGGCCGCCGAGGCCAGCAGGCTCCTTCTACGCGGCCCCGCGGGGGCCCCAGTGGTCAACGGCACGGCAGACGTCCTCGGCAGGAAGGATGGCAGGAAGGATTCAGCAGGAGCGGCGGGCGGCAGGCCCGGTGATCACCGTACCTTCGGCCCTTGCCCGGTGGACGGCAACACCCCCCTGGACCGGATACCCTTTGACCTGACGCACGACGAGACCACAACAGCACACGCGGCCGAGGAGTCACCCGGATGAGCACCACCCAGAGCGAGAGGCTGCGGTCACTACTGGAACCGCTCGTGAGCTCCCAGGGCCTCGATCTCGAAGAGATCGAAGTGGCATCGGTCGGACGTAAGCGCGTGCTGCGAGTCGTCGTCGACTCCGATTCCGGAGCCGATCTGGACCAGGTCGCCGATGTGAGCCGCGCGCTCTCGGCGAAGCTCGACGAGACGGACGCCATGGGCGAGGGCGAGTACGACCTCGAGGTCGGCACCCCCGGCGCCGAGCGGCCGCTGACCGAGCACAGGCACTACCTGCGTGCGGTCGACCGCCTGGTGAAGTTCCAGCTGGCCGACGGCGCCGACACCGAGCTCGTCGCGCGGATCCTGAAGGTCGACGACGAGGGTCTGGACCTCGAAGTGCCTGGCGTGAAGGGGCGCAAGCCCACCGCCCGCAGGCTCACCTTCGACGACATCGCCAAGGCGCGCGTCCAGGTCGAGTTCAACCGTAAGAACAAGAACGAAGAGAATGCAGAGGAGGCGTAGCCGTGGACATCGACATGAGTGCCCTGCGGGGTCTGGTGCGGGAGAAGGAGATCTCCTTCGACCTGCTGGTCGAAGCGATCGAGTCGGCCCTCCTCATCGCCTACCACCGCACCGAGGGAAGCCGTCGCCACGCGCGCGTGCGCCTCGACCGTGAGAGCGGACATGTGACGGTGTGGGCGAAGGAGGACCCGGCGGACCTCGAAGAGGGCCAGGAGGCCCGGGAGTTCGACGACACCCCGTCCGACTTCGGCCGTATCGCCGCGACGACCGCGAAGCAGGTCATCCTGCAGCGGCTGCGCGACGCCGAGGACGACGCGACGCTCGGCGAGTACGCCGGCCGCGAGGGCGACATCGTGACAGGCGTGGTCCAGCAGGGCCGCGACCCGAAGAACGTGCTCGTCGACATCGGCAAGCTCGAGGCCATCCTGCCGGTGCAGGAGCAGGTCCCGGGCGAGGAGTACCAGCACGGCATGCGCCTTCGCTCGTACGTGGTGCGCGTGGCGAAGGGTGTGCGCGGTCCTTCCGTGACCCTGTCGCGCACGCACCCGAACCTGGTGAAGAAGCTGTTCGCGCTCGAGGTCCCCGAGATCGCCGACGGTTCCGTGGAGATCTGCGCCATCGCGCGCGAGGCCGGGCACCGCACGAAGATCGCGGTCCGCTCGACCCGCTCCGGCCTGAACGCCAAGGGCGCCTGCATCGGCCCGATGGGCGGCCGTGTGCGCAATGTCATGGCCGAGCTCAACGGCGAGAAGATCGACATCGTCGACTGGTCCGACGACCCGGCCGACATGGTGGCCAACGCACTGTCCCCGGCGCGCGTGTCCAAGGTCGAGGTCGTGGACATGGCTGCCCGCTCGGCACGGGTGATCGTGCCGGACTACCAGCTGTCGCTCGCCATCGGCAAGGAGGGCCAGAACGCCCGCCTCGCCGCGCGGCTCACGGGCTGGCGGATCGACATCCGTCCGGACACCGAGCAGCAGCCGGCGGAGTAGCCACCACAAAGATCACGACAACAACCGTTCGATTTTTGCCCCAAAGGGGTGAGGTCGGTGCGGGGAGGTAGACTTAAGCGTGTCTGGCCGGACGCATGCCGGTGCATGCCCAGAGCGCACGTGTGTGGGATGCCGGGAGCGAACGGCCAAGAGCGATCTGCTGCGCATCGTGGTGATCGAGGGTGAATGTGTCCCCGATCGGCGCGGTACGCTGCCCGGCCGGGGTGCGTATGTGCACCCCGCCCTGGTCTGTCTCGACCTGGCGGTCCGCCGCCGGGCGTTCCAGCGGGCGTTCAAAGCCCCTGGACCGTTCGATACGGAGGCACTGCGCCACCGCGTCGAGCAGGTAACACCGTAGAACGTGCCGTACGGGACCCCGTGCGGTCCTGGTACCCCCGCGAGTTGGAAGTAGGTCGAGATTGCGATGAGCACTCGATGAGCACGCGATGAGTACGCCCATGAAGTAGCGACGGTCCGGCGTAACCCGGACCTAAAAGGAGCGAAGTGGCTAAGGTCCGGGTATACGAACTCGCCAAGGAGTTCGGGGTGGAGAGCAAGGTCGTCATGGCCAAGCTCCAAGAACTCGGTGAATTTGTCCGTTCGGCGTCCTCGACGATCGAGGCGCCTGTAGTACGCAAGCTGACTGACGCCCTCCAGCAGGGCAGTGGCGGCGGCAAGCCCGCCGCCCGCAAGGCCGCGCCCGCGAAGCCCTCGCCGGCTCGCCCGGCCCCGTCTCCGGCGCAGGCCGCAAAGCCTGCTGCTCCGCGCCCGCCGGCTCCCAAGCCTGCCGCCGCGGAGAAGCCCGCTGCCGCCGCCCCGGTGACCCCGGCCGCCGGTCAGCGTCCGACGCCCGGCCCGAAGCCGGCTCCGCGTCCCGCGGCTCCGGCCCCGGCCGCGCCCGAGTTCACGGCGCCGCCCGCGGCTCCGGCCGCTCCCGCTGCCCAGGCCCCCGCGGCCTCCCCGGCAGCCGGTCCGCGTCCGGGTGCCCGTCCCGGTGCCCCCAAGCCCGGTGGCGCCCGTCCGGCCGGTCCCGGCCAGGGTGCTCAGGGTCAGGGTCGTGGCGACCGTGGCGACCGTGGCGAGCGTCAGGGTGCCCCGCGCCCCGGCGGTCAGGGTCAGGGTCAGGGCCAGCGTCCCGGCGGTCGTCCCGCCGGTCCGCGTCCCGGTAACAACCCGTTCACCTCTGGTGGCTCCACCGGCATGGCGCGCCCCCAGGCGCCCCGTCCCGGCGGTGCCCCGCGTCCCGGTGGCGGCCAGGGTGGCCCCGGCGGCCCGCGTCCGCAGGGTGGCCCCGGTGGCGCCCCGCGTCCGCAGGGTCAGGGCGGCGCCCGTCCGACTCCGGGCGGCATGCCCCGTCCGCAGGCCGGCGCTCCGCGTCCGGGTGGTGCCCCCGGCGGTAACCGTCCGAACCCGGGCATGATGCCGCAGCGTCCCGCCGCGGGCACCCCGCGTCCCGGTGGTGGCCCCGGCGGTGGCCGTGGTCCCGGTGGCGGCGGCGGTCGTCCGGGTGGCGGCGGCGGCGGTCGTCCCGGTGGCGGCGGCGGCTTCGCCGGTCGTCCCGGTGGTGGCGGCGGCGGCTTCGCCGGCCGTCCGGCAGGTCCCGGTGGCGGCGGTGGCGGTTTCGCCGGTCGTCCCGGTGGCGGTGGCGGTTTCGCCGGTCGTCCCGGTGGTGGCCGTCCCGGCGGTCCCGGTGCCCGTGGTGGCACACAGGGTGCGTTCGGCCGTCCCGGCGGGCCCGCCCGTCGTGGCCGCAAGTCGAAGCGGCAGAGGCGCCAGGAGTACGAGGCCATGCAGGCCCCGTCGGTCGGCGGCGTCATGCTGCCTCGCGGCAACGGACAGTCCGTCCGTCTGTCGCGCGGTGCCTCCCTCACCGACTTCGCGGAGAAGATCAACGCCAACCCGGCGTCGCTCGTCGCCGTGATGATGAACCTCGGCGAGATGGTCACTGCCACGCAGTCCGTCTCCGACGAGACGCTGAAGCTCCTCGCGGATGAGATGAACTACATCCTCGAGATCGTCAGCCCCGAGGAGGAGGACCGCGAGCTGCTCGAGTCCTTCGACATCGAGTTCGGTGAGGACGAGGGTGGCGAGGAGTTCCTCGTCGCGCGTCCGCCGGTCGTGACCGTCATGGGTCACGTCGACCACGGTAAGACCCGACTGCTCGACACCATCCGCAAGACGAACGTCGTCGCGGGCGAGGCCGGCGGTATCACGCAGCACATCGGTGCGTACCAGGTCTCCACCGAGGTCAACGACGAAGAGCGCCGCATCACCTTCATCGACACCCCGGGTCACGAGGCGTTCACCGCCATGCGTGCCCGTGGTGCGAAGTCGACCGACATCGCGATCCTCGTGGTGGCGGCCAACGACGGTGTCATGCCGCAGACGATCGAGGCGCTCAACCACGCGAAGGCGGCCAACGTGCCGATCGTCGTCGCGGTCAACAAGATCGACGTCGAGGGTGCCGACCCGACCAAGGTGCGCGGTCAGCTCACCGAGTTCGGTCTGGTGGCCGAGGAGTACGGCGGCGACACGATGTTCGTCGACATCTCCGCCAAGCAGGGTCTGAACATCGACTCCCTGCTCGAGGCCGTGGTCCTGACCGCGGACGCCTCGCTCGACCTGCGGGCCAACCCGGAGCAGGACGCGCAGGGTATTGCGATCGAGTCCCACCTCGACCGTGGCCGCGGTGCCGTCTCGACGGTCCTGGTCCAGCGCGGCACGCTGCGCATCGGCGACACGATGGTGGTCGGCGACGCGTACGGCCGTGTCCGGGCGATGCTCGACGACAACGGCAACAACGTCGAGGAAGCGGGTCCGTCGACCCCCGTCCTGGTCCTGGGTCTCACCAACGTCCCGGGTGCCGGCGACAACTTCCTGGTGGTCGACGAGGACCGTACGGCCCGTCAGATCGCCGAGAAGCGTGCCGCTCGCGAGCGCAACGCCAACTTCGCGCGGCGTGGCGTCAGGTTCTCCCTGGAGAACCTGGACGAGGCCCTCAAGGCCGGCCTGGTGCAGGAACTCAACCTCATCATCAAGGGCGACGCGTCCGGTTCGGTGGAGGCTCTCGAGTCCTCGCTGCTCCAGCTCGACGTCGGCGAAGAGGTCGACATCCGCGTCCTGCACCGCGGCGTGGGTGCGGTCACCGAGTCGGACATCGACCTGGCGACCGGCTCCGACGCGATCGTCATCGGCTTCAACGTCCGCGCTGCGGGCCGCGCGGCCCAGATGGCGGACCGCGAGGGCGTCGACGTCCGCTACTACTCGGTGATCTACCAGGCCATCGAGGAGATCGAGGCGGCCCTCAAGGGCATGCTCAAGCCGGAGTACGAAGAGGTCGAGCTCGGCACGGCGGAGATCCGCGAGATCTTCCGCTCGTCCAAGCTGGGCAACATCGCCGGTGTGCTCGTCCGGTCCGGCGAGGTCAAGCGCAACACCAAGGCGCGCCTGCTGCGCGATGGCAAGGTCATCGCGGAGAACCTCAACATCTCCGGTCTGCGTCGTTTCAAGGACGACGTCACCGAGATCCGCGAAGGCTTCGAGGGCGGTATCAACCTCGGAAACTTCAACGACATCAAGATCGACGACGTCATCGCGACGTACGAGATGCGCGAGAAGCCGCGCGCCTGATCCGCGCACGGTGAAGGTCGGGGCCGGTCGGCGGGATGAAATCCCGTCGATCGGCCCCGGCCGTTGCGTGTACGGTTCTGGTGTCCCTGCCAAGTGGTTGGCGGGGCCACGAACCCGAACCGGCGGGACATCCGGACACACATGTATGTGGGGACTCTGTCCTTTGATCTGCTCCTCGGCGACGTCCACTCGCTGAAGGAGAAACGCTCCGTGATCCGCCCGATCGTCGCCGAACTCCAGCGCAAGTACGCGGTGAGTGCGGCGGAGACCGGGAATCAGGAACTACACCGCAGGGCCGAGATCGGCCTGGCGTTGGTCTCCGGGGACACGGGGCACCTCACCGACGTACTGGACCGGTGCGAGCGTCTGATCGCCGCCCGTCCCGAGGTGGAGCTGCTCTCCGTTCGACGCAGGCTCCACGGCGACGAAGACTGAACTTTAAGAGCAAGGCGAAGAAGGAGACGGCGCAGTGGCCGACAACGCGCGGGCGAAAAGGCTGGCGGACCTCATCCGAGAGGTGGTGGCCAAGAAGCTCCAGCGCGGGATCAAGGACCCGCGGCTCGGTACGCATGTGACCATCACGGACACCCGGGTGACGGGTGACCTTCGGGAGGCGACCGTCTTCTACACGGTCTACGGCGACGACGAGGAGCGTGCCGCTGCCGCGGCCGGCCTCGAGAGCGCCAAGGGCGTACTCCGTTCGGCGGTGGGCCAGGCGGCCGGTGTGAAGTTCACGCCGACCCTGGCCTTCGTGGCGGACGCCCTGCCGGACAACGCCAAGGCCATCGATGACCTCCTCGACAAGGCCAGGATCTCGGACGAGAAGGTCCGGGAGGCGTCCGCAGGCGCCGAGTTCGCCGGGGGTGCGGACCCGTACCGCAAGCCCGAGGACGAGGACGGCGCGGACGAGGACGGCGAAGCCTCGGAATGACGCAGAAGAACACCCCGACGCCCGACGGTCTTGTCATTGTCGACAAGCCGTCGGGCTTCACTTCGCACGACGTGGTGGCCAAGATGCGCGGGATCGCGAAGACCCGCCGCGTCGGCCACGCGGGCACGCTCGACCCCATGGCGACCGGTGTCCTGGTCCTCGGCGTGGAGCGGGCGACCAAGCTGCTCGGCCATCTCGCGCTGACCGAGAAGGAGTACCTGGGCACGATCCGGCTCGGCCAGAACACGCTGACCGACGACGCCGAGGGCGACCTCACGTCGTCCACGGACGCGTCCGGCGTGCGCCGCGACGCGATCGACGCCGGGGTCGCCAAGCTGACCGGCGCCATCATGCAGGTGCCGTCCAAGGTCAGCGCCATCAAGATCAACGGTGTGCGTTCCTACAAGCGGGCCCGTGAGGGCGAGGAGTTCGAGATCCCGGCGCGGCCGGTCACCGTCTCGTCCTTCACCGTCTATGACATAAGGGACGCGGTCGCCGAGGACGGTACCCCGGTCCTCGACCTGGTCGTCTCGGTGGTCTGCTCGTCCGGGACGTACATCCGGGCCCTCGCCAGGGACCTCGGCGCGGACCTGGGCGTCGGCGGTCACCTCACGGCGCTGCGGCGCACGCGGGTCGGCCCCTACAAGCTCGACTCCGCGCGCACCCTCGACCAGCTCCAGGAGGAGCTGACCGTGATGCCCGTCGCGGACGCCGCTACCGCCGCGTTCCCCCGCTGGGACGTGGACACCAAGCGCGCCAAGCTGTTGCTCAACGGGGTCCGTCTGGAGGTGCCCGGCGAGTACGCGGGCGCCGGGCCCGTCGCCGTGTTCGACCCCGAGGGCGTGTTCCTCGCGCTCGTGGAGGAGTCGAAGGGCAAGGCGAAGAGCCTCGCCGTCTTCGGCTGATCTCTTCGCCGGCCCCCGCCGTGGAGCGGCGCGCTCAGTCAGCCGCGTGCCGCTCCACGATCCCCCCTCCAAGGGTCTATCCATCACCCCCGATCTGTTCACCCCTTCGGGTGGGCGCTCGGAGTGAACCGAGGGAGTGGAAGGGGGCGCGTTCGCTCCGGCGCCTGTTCCGCTGATCACCGCGCGCCTACCGTCGGTCCTACGGGGCGTGGCGGGAGGTTCGACGATGGCGGGACGTGGCCCCCGGGCCGGCGACCGGGACGCGACGGGTCCCGGGACCGGGCCGCCCCTCGTCCATGTCTTCGATCTGGCCGGACGCCCGCGCGGCGCCGGCTTCGTCGCCGACGACCACGGCACCGTCGTCACCAGCCATGAAGTGGTCGACGGACTCGGCCGCGTCGTGCTGCGCGCACCCGGCGGGATCACCTGCGTCGTGGGCGCCGCCGACGTCGTCCTGCTGCCCGAATCGGCCCTCGCGCTCATTCGCACCGACGCGACGGAGGGCCTTGGGATGCGGCCGTTGCCGGTGGCCGTCCGGGGCCCGGCCGGAGCGGGGGCCTATGTGCGGATCGCCGCCGGGGGCTGGCGGGAGGCGCGCGTCCTCGGTCATGCCGACGTCACGTACACCGCGACCGACCGCTTCCATATCGTTCCCGGGGCCATGGAGCTGGCCATCGGCACGGACGGCCGAGACGCGCTGCGGCTCGGAGGAGGGGCGGCCGGGGGACCTGTCGTCGACGCCGCTTCGGGCACCGTCCTCGCCGTTCTCGGCACCGCGCTCGAGGCCGGGCATCGCGCCGCCGGATTCGCCGTGCCGCTGCGGGAGGCCGCTGCCGCCGACCCGGAGGGGCCGCTCGCCGCGCTCCTCGCGCGGAACGCGGCCACCGTGCCGGTGTACGGGGAGGACCTCAATCTGGCGGGCGCGCTCCAGCTGACGGCCACGTCGGTCGGGTCAGACGGGCCGGGTGCGGTCCTCGACCCGGAGCCGGTCGAACGGCCTGAAGTGGCAAGGGAGTTCGCCGCGTTCGAGGCGTCCGGCGCGGCGGTCCTGGCCCTCGTGGGGGCGCCGGGCAGCGGCCGTACGACGGAGCTCGCCGCCTGTGCCGCGCGACGCGGCCGCGGTGCCCACCCCGCCCCCACCCTCTGGCTGCGCGGCGCGGACCTGCACGGCGACGACCGGAGCGTGGCCGACGCCGCGAGGCGGGCGCTGGTCAGGGCCGGGCGCATCGTCGCGGCGTCACTGTCCGGGGCCGTCCCCGGACAGACCGGCGAGCCCGGGGGCCCGGAGTCCGGCGGTGTCGGCGATGTGTCGCCGGAGCGGATCGCGGCGCCCGCACGCGCTGCCGGCCGGCCCCTGGTGCTGCTGCTCGACGGGCCCGAGGAGATGCCGCCCGTCCTGGCGCACCGGCTGGCGGAGTGGACCGAGGGCACGGCGCGCTGGCTGCGGGAGACCGGCGTGCGGCTCGTCGTGGCGTGCCGGGGGGAGTACTGGGAGCGCGCGGGCGAGCTGTTCCCGCCTGGTGTGCTGTACGGACGGACCGGGCGGCTGCCCGCCTGCGTCTTGCTGGGGGAGCTGACCGGCGACCAGGCCTGCGTGGCGCGGGAGCGGTACGGGCTGCCCGAGGACGCGCTCGCCGGCCGCGACGCACGGCATCCGCTCGCCCTGAGGCTCCTCGCCGAGGTGCGGGCCGCGCTGTCCGGGCCCGTGCCGGGCAGCGCCGACCGGGACGCCGTCTTCGCCGCGTATCTCGACCTCATGTGCCTGCGGGTGGCGGTGCGCCTCGCCGCTGTGAACGGGCTGCGCGGCACGGCCGTGCGCAGGCTCGCCGCCCGGGTGTCCGGTCAGGTCCACGAGGCGGCGCGGCGCTGCCTGGGGCCGGGGCAGGGCGAGCTGGACCGGGAGGCGTTCGAGGAGGTGTTCCCCTGGGGTGCGCTGCCGGGACGCCGAGGTGGGGGTGTCACGGCGTGGGCCCCGGCCGTCCTCACCGAAGGCGTACTCGTCCCCGCGGGGCGCGGCTACCGGTTCGCGCACGAGGAGGTCGCCGACTGGATCCAGGGCATGCACCTGGACCTGGACGAGGCGCTGCGGGCGCTCGTGTACCGCGAGCGGGACGCCGGCCGGGCCGCGCCCACGGTGCCCGTGCCCCGGCACCGCGCGGGCCCCGTCGTCCAGGCCTTGCTCCTCGTCGAGCGCCAGCAGGGACCGGCCCAACTGGGCGCGCATCTGGCCGAGTTGGCGCTCAGGTCCCTCACGCCCGGCGACGCCGACGCCTCCTGGTGGGCGGCCCACCTCGTCGAGGAGGCGCTCCTGCGTGTGCCCGACGCCACTCCCTATCTCGGGGTGCTCGAACCGCTCGCCGACCGCGGACGCCTCGCCCCCTCGTTCTGGCGCCGGATCCCCGTCGCGGACGCCGACCGCCTCGGCCTTCTGCGCCGCCTCGTCGTGCACGATCCGCCGCCCGGGAGCCACGACCGCCACCTGGACACCGTCGCCGAGCTGCTCACCGCGGACCCGGCCGGCGTCCAGGTCCACCTCACCCGCTGGTTCGACGACGCGCGGCCGCTGCCCGCCCTGCCCGACGCGACCGTCGGCACCGCGGCCCAGGCGCTCCTGCACACCCACCGGCACCGCGCCGTCGACGACCTCACCGAGGCCCTCGCCGACTGCGCGCACCCGCACGCCGACGAACTCCTCGCCGTGCTCGCCGACGAGGAGCCGTCCGCGCTGTGCCGCGCCGTCGACCGCTGGGCCCACGACGAGCGTCCCGCCCGCCGCGCGTCCGCCCTCACCTACGCGCTGCGGGTCGCCCCGCACGTCACCACCGACGCCGATCGCGGCCTGCTGCGCTACGCCGCGCTCGCCCTGCTGGCCCGCACCACCGACGGCGCCCGGCACGGCGCCGCGCTCGCCCTCCTCGTGCGCGATCCGCAGAGCCGCGACACCTATCTGGAGCGCGCCCTGGAGCGGTTCGCGGAGGGCGATGCCCAGTTGCCCGTGAGCGCGCTCGCCGCCGCCCTTGCCACACACCCGGAGCCGGTGCTCCGCGCTTTCCGGGCCCGTGTGCGGGAGCCGGGCGGTGCGGCCGACGTGCTGGGGGCACTCGCCGGCGTGACCGCGCCCGCGCTCGCGCGGCGGGCGGCCGCCCTCGTCGAGGACCTCTCGGCGGACCGGCCCGACGCCGCTCAGGACGTCGCCGCGTACGTCGACCGGTGCCTGGAGCACGGGCCGGCCGGGCGGGCGGTGCTCTTTCCCCTCGTCACGGGGCTGCTCCGGACCTGTCCGGTCGCCGGACGGGCCGCGCTCGCGCCCGTCCTCGCCGCACCCGGCACCGGCGCCTCACGGGCCCTGCGCGGCGAACTCCTCGACGTACTGCTCGCCCACGAGGACGACCCGGATGTGCTCGACGCCGTTCTGCGGACCGCAGTCCGCAGCGCCGGGGGCGCCGGAGCGACCCGCACCCGCGACCTGGTGCGGCGCACCGGACAACGGCTCGTCCGCACCCCGGAGGGAGCTGCCCGCTTCGACCGCGCCCTCGTCGAGTTCGCCGACTCGGTGCCCGGGTTCGCCGCCCTTCTCGTCCAGTGGCTGGCGGGGGCGCCGCGCGAGTGGGCCGCCCTCGTCGGGCCGAGCGCCCGCCGCGTGATCGGGGGTCTGGCCGGGGTAGGCGTACCCGCCTGACCTGCCCGGGCCGGTACGGCGCCTCCCGATGCGGGGCGTGGGTGCTTGGCATGGCACTCTTAGACCTGCGTATTCGGCAAAGAGACGTAACAGTCGTACACAGGTTCGCGAGGAGCAATCACCGTGCAGCGCTGGCGTGGCTTGGAGGACATCCCCCAGGACTGGGGGCGCAGCGTCGTCACCATCGGCTCCTACGACGGAGTGCACCGCGGCCATCAGTTGATCATCGGCCGGGCCGTCGAACGGGCCCGCGAGCTCGGTGTGCCCGCCGTCGTGGTCACCTTCGACCCGCACCCCAGCGAGGTCGTGCGCCCCGGCAGCCACCCTCCGCTGCTCGCCCCGCACCACCGGCGCGCGGAACTGATGGCCGAGCTCGGCGTCGACGCCCTGCTGATCCTGCCGTTCACCACCGAGTTCTCGAAGCTGTCGCCGGCCGAGTTCGTCGCGAAGGTCCTGGTCGACAAGCTGCACGCCCGCCTCGTCGTCGAGGGGCCGAACTTCCGCTTCGGCCACCGCGCCGCGGGCAATGTCGCGTTCCTCGCCGAGCAGGGCACGACGTACGACTTCGAGGTCGAGGTCGTCGACCTGTACGTGAGCGGCTCGGCGGGCGGCGGCGAGCCCTTCTCGTCCACGCTGACCCGGCGGCTGGTCGCCGAAGGCGACATGGAGGGCGCGCGCGAGATCCTCGGCCGCCCGCACCGCGTCGAGGGCGTGGTCGTGCGCGGCGCCCAGCGCGGCCGTGAGCTGGGCTTCCCGACCGCCAACGTCGAGACGCTCCCGCACACCGCGATCCCGGCGGACGGCGTCTACGCGGGCTGGCTGCACGTCGGGGACGAGGCGATGCCCGCCGCGATCTCCGTGGGCACCAACCCGCAGTTCGACGGCACCGAGCGCACGGTCGAGGCCTACGCCATCGACCGCGTGGACCTCGACCTGTACGGGCTGCACGTCGCCGTCGACTTCCTCGCCTATGTGCGCGGCATGGCGAAGTTCGACTCGATCGAGGCGCTCCTGGTCGCCATCGCGGACGACGTGAAGCGGTCCCGGGAACTGGTCGAGGCGTACGAGGGGGAGTAGGCGGGATCGGCAGAGGTCGCGGGGGCTCTGCCCCCGGACCCCCGAACCTCACATGCCGGACCGGCCGGCTCGGGCCGACGCCCAGTGGCAGGCCACCTGGGTCGTGCTCGCGCCCGACAGCACCGGCAGGTCCTCCCCGCGGCAGCGGTCCGCGACACCGGACCGTTGCGCCTCGCCCGACGCCAGGATCTGGCAGCGGGCGTGGAAACGGCAGCCGGACGGGATGCGCGACGGGTCCGGCGGCTCACCCGTGAGGACGACCGGATCACCCGGCGCCTCCGGCAGAACCGACAACAGAGCCTGCGTGTACGGGTGTTGAGGTGCCGTCAGGACTTCCTCCACCGTTCCCGTCTCCACGATCCGGCCCAGGTACATCACCGCGACCCGGTCCGCGATGTTCCAGGCGAGACCCAGGTCGTGCGTCACCACGAGGGCGGACAGGCCCAGTTCGTCGCGCAGCCTGAGCAGCAGCGCGAGGATCTCGCCACGCACCGACGCGTCGAGGGACGCCACCGGCTCGTCCGCGACGATCAGTTCGGGGTCGAGGACGAGCGCGCCCGCGATCACCACGCGCTGCCGCTGGCCACCGGACAGCTCGTGCGGGTAGCGCAGGAAGAAGCGGTCCGGTGGGCGAAGTCCCGCTCGTGACAAGGCGTTCGCCACCGCCTCGCGCTCGTCGCCCGCGTACCCGTGGATGCGCAGGCCCTCGGCCACCGCGTCGTACACCGTGTGCCGGGGGTTCAGCGAACCGCTGGGGTCCTGGAGGACCAGTTGCACACGCTTGCGGTACGCCTTGAGGGCGCGCGAGGAGTAGTCGAGGGGCTTCCCGTCGAACGTGACCCTGCCGGACGTCGGCGGTACCAGGCCGAGCAGGGAGCGGGCGAGCGTCGTCTTGCCGCAGCCCGACTCGCCCACCAGCGCCACGATCTCGCCGGGCGCGATGTCGAGGTCGACGCCGTCCACGGCGCGCGCGGGGTCCGCGCCACGGCGGCCGGGGAAGGTGACGTGCAGCGCGCCGGCCGTGAGCAGGGGGGACGTACTGGTCATGCTGTGGTGCTCCTTGCCTCGGCGCCGGCGGCGTCGTCCGGATCGGTGGCGCCGCCCACGTGCACACAGGCCGCCCGCCGGCCCGTGGCCGCGGCCCGTAGTACCGGGTCCTCGGTGATGCAGCTGTCGAGCGCCACCGGGCAGCGCGGGTGGAACGTGCAGCCCGTGGGCAGCGCCGACGGGTCGGGCGGGTCGCCGGGCAGACCGCGCGGCGCGAACCGGGACGCGGCATCGCCGATCCGTGGGAACGCCGCCGACAGGGCCTTCCCGTACGGGTGTTGCGCGTTCTCGTAGACCTCGGAGGCGGGGCCCTCCTCGACGACGCGGCCCGCGTACATCACCGCGAGCCGGTCGCAGGTGTCCGAGAGGACCGCGAGGTCGTGGCTGATCATGATGAGGCCGAGGTCCTGATCGGACACGAGCTGCTCGATCAGGCGCAGGATCTGCGCCTGGATCATCACGTCGAGCGCCGTCGTCGGCTCGTCCGCGATGATCAGGCCCGGGTCGCAGGCGAGCGCCATCGCGATCATCACGCGCTGGCGCTGGCCACCGGACAGCTCGTGCGGATACGCGTCCGCGCGCGCGGCGGGCAGGCCGACGTGCTCCAGGAGCTCCGCGACCTTCTTCTTCGCGCCCGCGGGCGTCGCCTTCTTGTGCAGCAGGATCGGCTCGGCGATCTGGTCGCCGATGCGGTGCACCGCGTTGAGCGAGTGCATCGCGCCCTGGAACACGATCGAGGCGCCGGCCCAGCGCACGGCCCTGACCTGGCCCCACTTCATCGTGAGGACGTCCTCGCCGTTGAGCAGGATCTCGCCGGAGACCTTCGTGCCGGCCGGCAGAAGACGCAGCAGCGCGAGGGCGAGTGTCGACTTGCCGCAGCCGGACTCGCCGGCGATGCCGAGCTTCTGGCCCGCGCCGACGCTGAGGTTCACACCGCGGACGGCCCGTGCCCCGCCCGCGTACGTCACTTCGAGGTTTCTGACGTCGAGAAGGCTCACCTGGCCACCCCCAGCTTCGGATTGAGGACGGCTTCGATGGCGCGGCCGCACAGCGTGAACGCGAGCGCGACCAGCGCGATGGCGAGTCCGGGAGGCGCGAGATACCACCAGTCGCCCGCGCTGACCGCGCCCGCCTCGCGCGCGTCCTGGAGCATGCCGCCCCACGACGTGATCGTCGGGTCGCCGAGGCCGAGGAAGGCGAGGGTGGCCTCGGTGAGGATCGCGCTGGAGATCACGAGCGTGGTCTGCGCGAGGACGAGCGGCATCACGTTCGGCAGGACGTGGCGGAGCATGATGTGCCTGTGTCCGCCGCCGAGTGCGCGGGCGCGCTCGATGTACGGCCGCGACTCCACGGCGAGGGTCTGGGCACGGACCAGGCGGGCCGTCGTCGGCCACGTCGTCACGCCGATCGCCAGGATGACCGTCCAGATGGAGCGGGACATCACGGTGGCGAGGGCGATCGCGAGGACCAGCGTCGGCATCACCAGGAACCAGTCGGTGACCCGCATCAGGACCGTCGAGTACCAGCCGCGGAAGTGGCCGGCGACGATGCCGACGACCGTGCCGATCGCCACGCACAGGAACGCGGCCAGCAGGCCCACGGTGAGGGACACGCGCGCGCCCCACACCAGGAGGGCGAGCACGCTGCGGCCGAACTGGTCGGTGCCGAGCGGGAATTCACCGCTGGGCGCCTCAAGGGCGCCGCCGGGCGCGTCGGTGACGCTCTGCGAGTCCGCGCCGACGAGCAGGGGCGCGCAGATCGCGATGAGGGCGATCAGGATCAGCCCGGCGAGACCCCACAGCCCGCTTCGATGGGTGCGGTACTCGCGCCAGAAGCGGGCGACGGAGCGGCGCTTGCGGGCGCGCGCCAAGGCCCGCGCGCTCTTCTCGGCCGGCGGCGGGAGCTGCGCGGAGTCGAGGTCGTTCGTGTCGGCAGTCATCGGCCCACCCGGGGATCGAGCAGCGGATACAGCACGTCGGCGAGGGTGTTCGCCAGGATCACCGCGGTGGCGAAGACGAAGAACAGCCCTTGGACGAGCGGCAGGTCGGGCACGCTGAGTGCCGAGTAGAAGAGGCCGCCGAGGCCGGGCCACGAGAAGACCGTCTCGACGAGGATCTGACCGGCCACGACGTGCCCGAGGTTCACGAACATCAGCGTGAACGTGGGCAGCATCGCGTTCGGGACGGCGTGCTTGCGGCGTACGACGTCGTCGCGCAGACCCTTCGCGCGCGCCGTCGTCAGATAGTCGCTGCCCATCTCGTCGAGCAGCGAGGAGCGCATCACGAGGAGCGTCTGCGCGTAGCCGACCGCCACCAGCGTGACCACCGGCAGGACCAGATGGTGCGCGACGTCCAAGACGTACGCGAACCCGCTCTCGCCGCCCGACTCCAGACCGCCCGTCGGGAACAGACCCGGGATCGGGCCCAGCCCCACCGAGAAGACGATGATGAGCAGCAGACCGAGCCAGAACGACGGGATCGAGTAGAGCGTGAGGGCGAACGCGGTGTTGAAGCGGTCGCTGCGCGATCCATTGCGCCAGGCGGTGCGTGTGCCGAGCCAGATGCCGAGCGCGGTGTAGAGGACGTACGCCGTGCCGGTCAGGAGCAGCGTCGCCGGGAGCGCCTCGGTGATCTTGTCGATGACCGGGGTGTGGAACTGGTACGACGTGCCGAAGTCGCCGGTCAGCGCGTCACCGATGTAGTTGGTGAACTGCTGCCACATCGGCAGGTCGAGGCCGAACTGGTGGCGGAGCGATTCGAGCTGCTGCGCCGAGACACGGCGCCCGCCGGTCATCTGCTTCACCGGATCGCTGGGGATCAGGCGGAACAGGAAGAAGCTGGTGACCAGGACCGCGAAGAGCGACACGATCGCCCCCGCGATCTTGCCCGCCACGTACTGGAGATAGGCCTTGGTGTTGCGCGCACGTGGACCGCGGGCCGCCGACGGCCCGGCTTGTGCCGGGCCGTCGGTGTCCGCACTCTGCACGAGCGCCGGAGTGCTCTCTGCTGTCATGTGGAACTCTCGTTACTCGTGCGGTACTTGCGACGCCTGCGGACGGACGTGACGCGTTCTCTCCTGACCGGGTGCTGCTACTCGCGGTCGTCCGCCGAGCTGCGGCGGCGCCGCGCGAGGAACAGCCCGCCGCCGCCGAGGACGACGACGGCCGCGACGATACCGATGATCACGCCGGTCGAGCCGGAACCGCCGCCGCCACTGCCCTTCGAGTCGCTCTTGCCGTCCGCCGGAACGGCCGACCACCAGCTCCAGTACCCGTCCTGGCCGTAGATGTTGCCGGCCGCGGTGGGCATGGTCTGGATCGACTTGATCTGGTCGGTGCGGTAGGCCTCGACGGCGTTCGGGTACGCGATGACGTTCATGTACCCGGAGTCGTACAGCCACGACTCCATCTGCTTGACGATGTCCGCACGCTTGGCCGGGTCGTACTCGGCGAGCTGCTTCTTGTACAGGTCGTCGTACGTCTTGTCGCAGATGAAGTTGTCCGTCTGGGCGCTCTCCTTGGCCTTGACGGGCAGTGCGGCGCAGGTGTGGATGCCGAGGACGAAGTCCGGGTCGGGGTTGACCGACCAGCCGTCGAACGCGAGGTCGTACTCACCTGCGTACCAGGGCACCGAGACGTCGTCGAGGCAGTCGACCTTCAGGCCGATGCCGAGCTTGCCCCACCACTCCTTGAGGTACTTGCCGATCGCCTTGTCGTTCGGGTCCGTGGCGTGGCACAGGATGCGGAGGTTCAGCGGCTTGCCGTCCTTGCCGACGCGCTCGCTGCCCTTCATCTTGTAGCCGGCCTCGTCGAGCAGCTTGCCCGCCTTGTCGGGGTCGTACCCGAGGGCCTGGCTGCCGGACGGCTTCCAGAAGTAGTCGCCGAAGCGCGGCGGGATGTAGCCCTCGCCCTCGACGGCGTGGCCCTGGAAGACCTTGTCGACGATCGTCTTGCGGTCGATCGACAGGAACAGCGCCTGGCGCACCTTCTGGTCGAGAAGGGCCTTGTTACCGTTGCCGAACTTCTTGCCGTCCTTGGTCTGCGCGCCCGGGTTCGTGGCGAGCGCGAAGAAGCGGCGGCCGGGGCCCTCGTTGACCTTGATGTTCTGCTCGCCCTTGAGCGACGCCGCCTGAGCGGGCGTCAGGGCGGGGGAGCCGGCCACGAAGGAGACCTCGCCCTTGCGCAGGGCGGCGACCGCGGCGTCCTGGTCCTTGTACGTCTTGAAGACGACCTCGTCGAACTTGGGCGCGCCGCGCCAGAAGTCCTTGTTGGCCTTCAGCTTCACGTACTGGTCGACCTTGTAGTCGGTCAGCACGAACGGGCCGTTGCCGACGACCGGGAAGGTCTTGTCGTTGTTGAACTTCGAGAAGTCCTTGACGTTCTTCCAGATGTGCTCCGGCACGATCGGGACGTCGAGCGCGGCCATCGTGGCCTGCGGCTTCTTCAGCTCGATGACCAGCTGGGTGGCGCTGGGGGCGGTGACCTTCTTGAAGTTGGAGACGAAGCTGCCGTTCGCGGTGGCGGCGCCCTCGTCCGTCATGATCTTGTTGAAGGTGAAGGCGGCGTCGGCGGCGGTGGCCTGCTTGCCGTCGGACCACTTCGAGTCGGACCTGATGGTGTAGGTCCAGGTGAGCTTGTCCGCGGACGGCTTCCAGTCGGTGGCGAAGCCCGGGACGGCGTGGTTGTCCTTGGGGTCGTAGTTGATCAGGTACTCGTACATCATCCGGTGGATGCTCGTACTGACCAGTCGCTGGGCGAGGAACGGGCTCAGCGAGTCGACGCTCTGGGCGAGGGCGACGGTGAGGACCTTCTTGCCGCCGTCGGCCGCCTTGGCCTCTTGGGGTGCGGGGTTGAGCGGCGTGGCGAGGCCGGCCGTCAGGGTGAACGCCGCGGCGCCGGCCGCCAGGAGGACCCGCAGGGTCCGGCGGGGCGCGCGCCGTGGGGAACGGGAGAAGAGCGGAGCGTGTGCTCTCTTGGGCTGATCTTTTGTGTCCATGGGTCGGTGACCTCGCGTCGTTGCTCGCGCAGGAGTGGCAGGTTGATCATGGGACGCCAGCTGGTTGATGTGTGTGTCTATCAGCGGCAGTCTGCGCACGTCAACGGCACATGAACCCCATGTGGCCTGCGGAAATAACGAGTTGACCTGCATTTCACGCACATTGGTCGAGACCTCTGACGCTTGGCAGGCCAGGGCGTGATGCCCGTTGCGCTCAACAATGGGTGCCTGGTGGCTGTTTGACGGAATTTCGATAGGCACGGAAAAGGCCCGCACCGTTGTGTCGGTGCGGGCCTTTCGTGTGCCCAGGGGGCCGGGATATCAGCGTTGTTACTGCTGAGGCGGCTGGGGCTGTGCGGTGTACGGGGGAAGGGGCTGGCCGGGCTGACCGGGGGCGGCCTGGCCGGGGGCGGGCGGCTGACCGGGCGCGGGCTGGCCCGGCTGGACCGGGGCGGAGGGCTGCTGCTGCCACATCTGCGGGGGGCCGGGCTGACCCGGCTGCTGACCCGGCTGCGGGGGCTGACCGGGGCCGCCGGCCTGGGCCTGGCCGGGCTGCTGCGGATACGGCTGGCCGGGGTAGGGCTGGCCCGGGAACTGCTGCCCCGGAGCAGGCTGTTGACCCGGCGCGGGCGGCTGGGGCGCGCCCGGCTGCCCCGGATACGGCTGGCCCGGGTAGGGCTGCTGCACGGGATACGGCTGCTGCTGGTGACCCGGCACCGGAGGAGCCATGGTGGGCGGCGGATTGCCGTCCGACGTCCACAGGCCCTGCTGCTGCTGGGCCCGCGGGAAGTCCTCCGCGACCATCGCCGAGAGGTTGAAGTACGCCTCGCGCACCTTGGGCCGCATCATGTCGAGGTCGACCTCGGCGCCGGCCGCCAGGTGCTCGTCGAACGGCACCACCACGACGCCGCGGCACCGCGTCTCGAAGTGCGACACGATGTCGTCGACCTTGATCATCTTGCCGGTCTCGCGGACCCCGGAGATGACCGTGATGGAACGCGACACCAGGTCCGCGTACCCGTGCGCCGACAGCCAGTCGAGCGTCGTACTGGCGCTGCTCGCGCCGTCCACGGACGGCGTCGAGATGATGATCAACTGGTCGGCGAGGTCGAGGACTCCGCGCATCGCGGAGTACAGCAGGCCGGTGCCGGAGTCGGTCAGGATGATCGGGTACTGCTTGCCGAGCACGTCGATCGCGCTGCGGTAGTCCGTGTCGTTGAACGTCGTCGAGACCGCCGGGTCCACGTCGTTCGCGATGATCTCCAGGCCGGACGGCGCCTGCGAGGTGAACCGCCGGATGTCCATGTACGAGTTGAGGTGCGGGATCGCCTGCACCAGGTCTCGGATGGTCGCCCCGGTCTCACGGCGCACGCGGCGGCCGAGCGTGCCGGCGTCCGGGTTGGCGTCGATCGCGAGGATCTTGTCCTGGCGCTCCGTGGCGAGCGTCGAACCGAGCGCGGTCGTCGTGGTCGTCTTGCCCACGCCGCCCTTGAGGCTGATGACGGCGATCCGGTAGCAGGACAGGACCGGCGTGCGGATCAGGTCCAGCTTCCGCTGCCGCTCGGCCTCCTCCTTCTTGCCGCCGAGTTTGAAGCGCGAGTTGTTGCCGCCGGGGCGGGCGCTCTTCGCCTTCTGCCTCTTGTTGTTGAGCAGGCGGTCGGCCGAGAGCTCAACGGCCGCAGTGTAGCCGAGCGGCGCACCGCCGACGTTCGTGGGCGTGCGCTGGTCGTGCTGAATGGGCTGCGGCCAGGCGCCGCCGGCACGGGGGTCGGCGGGGGGCGCCTGCCCGGGGAAGGGCTGGCCGGGCTGGCCCTGGAACTGGCCGGGCTGACCCTGGACCTGCTGATCGGGCTGGCCGGGGTAGGGGGCCGGGGCCTGCGGCGCGGGCGGCTGCTGGTGATGCGGCTGCTGCTGCGCGACCGGGGGCTGGGGGCCGGGCTGCTGCGTGTGCGGCGCCGGCGGCTGCTGGGGGTTCTGCTGCGCCGGGAGGTGCGGGGCGGGCGGGGCCGGGGTGTTGGGCCCGGCCGGGTGCCCCTGAGCGGGTGCTCCGGGCTGCGGCGGCGGGAACCCGTAGCCCGCGCCGGGCTGGGGCTGCTGCGGGAATCCGTAACCGCCTTGCGGGGCGGGCTGGTTGGGCGTTCCGGGCTGGGGCTGCTGCGGGAATCCGTAACCGCCTTGCGGGGCGGGCTGGTTGGGCGTTCCGGGCTGGGGCTGCTGCGGGAACCCGTAACCACCCTGCGGGGCAGGCTGGCCCGGTGCGGCGGGTGCGGGCGGCGTCGGCTGTGGGAACCCGTAGCCCTGCTGCTGTGGTGCCGGAGGTGCGGGCTGCTGCGGGTCGCCGGGGGCCGACTGCTGGGGGAAGCCGTAACCACCCTGCGGCGCGGGCGGGGTGTTCTGCGCGGGCCAGGCCGGCGGCGCGGCCTGGGCCGGAACCGGCGCGCCGGGCTGCGGCTGCTGCTGCGCGGGCCACTGCGGGGCCGACGTGGGGGCGGCGGGCTGGAACGCCGGGGGAAGCGGCGGGATACCGTCCTGAGGCACGGGCGGCGGGGCCCAGGCGGCGGGTGCGTCCTGTGCGTCCGGAGTTGCGGGTGTGTCGGTGGCGGCGGGCGTACCGGTGTCCGCGCCCGCGTCGGCCGATGCGTCCGTAGCAGCGGCTTCGGCGGTGTCAGAGCCGGTGTTCTCCGAGCCCTCCGCCTGGGACGCGTCGTCAGTGGCGGTTTCGGAGTCGGCGCTGTCGGCCGAGGCCTGAGCGGTGTCGGTGTCGGTGTCCCCGTCCTCCGCGGACTCCGCGGAGGCGCTCGCCACCTCGTCGTCCCCGGCGGGCCCGGCCGCGGCGACCACAGCGAAGTCACCGGAGTCGGAGCTGCCGGACGCGGCGTCCTCGCCCTGCTCCTCGGCCGTCGGCTCGGTCTTCTGCTCGCCCTGCGCGGCCAGCTCGGCGAACTCCCGCTTCAGCGCGGCCGCGGAGAACCGCATCGTCGCGCCGCTCTCCAGGTCCCCGTTCCCCGAACCCGCGTCCGGCTCAGGGGCCGAAGCGGCGGGCGTGTACGGCGTGTAGGGCGCGGGCGGCGCCGGGGGCGTCACGGGCGCGGGCGCAGGAGTGGGAGCCGGCGGCACCGGGGGCGGCGGCGTGGCGGGTGTGGCCGAGGGGGTCTCGCCCGTGCCGGACGACGCGTTCTGCGTGTACCAGGCCGGTGGGGCGTAGTCGATGGTGAACTCGCCCGTCGTCTCAGTGGCGGACTCCGCGTCGGAGTGATCATCGACGGGTGTGTCCCAGCCCCCGCGGATCTCGTCCCGATCGCTGTTCACAATGCCTCCTGGTGTGGTCGAGCACCCTCGTGCCGTGGTGGGGGGCGACCGTTCCTGTCGTCCGATCCGCCGCGCTCTTCCCCTGGGACGCGTACGAGCCGCTCGTGGGTTCTCGCGTGTCCTGGTCCCAGCCTAATCACCAAAACCACGAGCACGGCAGGCCCGTCCGTCCCGCCGACGCCGTCCAGGAGGTCACACCCGGCCAACAAGTGATGCCCAAGCGATACGGAAGTGACGAACACCCACTAGTCCGCCACGCACAAACTGCCCGAATAAGCCGCAAAGGGGAACGAGTTCGATCGCCGGAACCCTCTGTGGCGGGCTCCCGACCGCTCTCAGTCCATCCGGCGTGCGTTACCCAACAATCCGGTCTCGGCGTCCGTCGCCCGGGTCATCACGTACTGCCGGTCGCGGTCGGTGCACCACAGAGTGACGCCGTCCGCGAGCGTCGGCAGGGACTCCCACTCGCCGCGCGGCAGTCCGATGACACGACCGATCTCCGCCGCCTCGTCCGGCGAAACCCGCTGGACCCCGACGAGCCGCGCCTGGCGCATCAACCGGGGCGCCACCGGGCTCAGATAGGGCAGCAGGGTCAGCACGGACTGCCACGGCGCGGAGGCCACTCGCCCGCGCGGCGGCCGCATCCCGCAGTCCCGCACCACGAGCACCGGGCCACCGGCGGACGCGCCCTGCGGCGGCACCCGCCCGACGTCGTGCACCGTCATCCCGGACTGGCCGCCACCGACCGCCTGCACCAACTGCGCCCAGGCCTGCGCCCGCCCGGTCTCCACCGCGACCCGCGCGCCCGTCGCGGCGGCCCGCAGCGCGAGCACCTGAGCCGTCCACAGGCCACCGATGAGCACCATGTCGTAGGGCGTCGGCCGGTTCACCCCGAGCACAGCGGGCTGGCCGTCGGCATCGACGCCGACGACGACACCGTCGTCCCCGATGGGCAGCGCGAGCGAGTCCAACTGCTCTACGGAGAGCGTGTGGCGCTGGTGCCGCGGCCCGAAGAGCCCGAACCCGGTACGGGGACGGTCGCCGGTGGCCGGCGCGGGAGGCGCGCCCGCATTGCCGTTCCCGTTGCCGTTCCAGGAGTTTCCGTCCCAGGATCTTGCCCCGGCCGGGGGAGATGACGTCATGGCCATCAGCGCGCACCTCCGAGGGGCAACGTGGCGAGAACTCCGGGCAGTTGTTCGCGGTCGAGCCGGACGAGACCCGTCTTGGCCTGCCGCGCGGCGGTCTCCAGGGACCGCCGGGCCGTGGTCAGCTCGCTCTCGCTGCGTCCCGTGATCCGCATGTGTCCGCAGAGCTGGATGTCCCGCTGGTCACCGCGGGACAGCGTCAGGCTGAACGTCGTGGCCAGCGCGGGCACCGTGGTCAAGAGTGCGACCAACTGGTGCAGAGCGGGCCCGGATCCGCCGAGCTGCGGCCAGCGCCGCACCCAGTACGTGGTGTGTCTGCGGTTGTCGCAGCGCCAGCTGCGGCCGGACTCCTCGGTCCTGCGCTGCGGCAGCTCGCTCCGCCCGGCCTGCGCCGTCACCATGGGGTTGGCGCACGCCGACGTGGCGACGGCGGCCGTGAGCTCCTCCTCCGTCAGCACACTGGCGCGGAAGCCCGCGCCGGTCAGCCGGCTCGCCAGATGCTGGGCCGCGCGGGCCACGCACTTCTGCGCTCCTGCGGTGCCGCCACCGCGCGCGGCCACGGCCTCCGGGCACAGCTCCGGGTCGAGCTTCAGGGCGATCCACGTGATGCGGACGGCGGGGGAGCCGGTCTGGGCCTGCAGCGGCGCGTAGTTGCTCACCGCCACGGACTGCTGCGGCAGGTGCAGCGCGGGCGCGGGCTGCGTGTGCAGCACGATCTGCGCCGACTCGAGCTGGATCCCGTCGACATCCAGGGCATCCCGCACGATCCCTATGGGCAGCGGCCGCCGGGAGCGCTCCGCCCGCAGGGCGGTGGCGTCCGACTCGACCTGGAGCACGGCGGTCAGGAAGCCGCCGTCGCCGACCATGCCGATGGGTCGCTGATCGCGGTCGTCACCCCGGCTGTAGCTGTACGTCCGCAGCGAGGGGTCGCACTCGACGGCGGGCGCGAGGCCCGGCTCCGTGCCGGGCGGGACCGGTGTGCTCGCCGCACGGCGCTTGCGCGCGCGCAGCGCCAGGACGGTGCCGAGCCACTCGGGCAGCGACCGCCCCCGACGGCGTACGACGGCGAACAGGACGAGGATCACGGCGACTACGCCCGCGGGCACCAGTGCCAGCTTGTCGACGACTGCGGCGCCGGCGACCAGCGCGGCGGCGACCTCGATCATCACCATCTGCTGGAGCCGGAACGAACCGGCCCGTCCGGAGCGCGACTTCAGATGAAGCGAGACCGGACCGGCGGGCGCCGCCGGAGAGCCGGCCCCACCGCCGGACCGAGCCGCCGGCGCACCGTCTCCCGGTCCCGGCCGACCGCTCGACCGCGACCGGGATTGCGACCGCGATCGGGTCCGCGTTGCGGAAGCCATCACTCCAAACCCCCCGAACTCTCCCGAAAATCCCTGACGTACAGGGCCTTTGAAGGCCCCAGCACCCTACCCGTCCCACACGCACAACCACGCAACAGGCATAGTAGGGGCCGGGTCTGACAACGGAGGGCGGGGGACGCAGGTGCCCCCGAGTGCTGCACGGGGAGAAGCGGACACAGATGGCATCACGGCGGGACGAACTCAACGCCTACACCTTCGCGAAGCGTCGTACGCTCGCGTCCTTCCTTCAGCCCTCACCCTCCGGATCGGAGGAAGGGGCACCGAAACCGCTGCGAGCGGTACTGCCTGGCGTGATCGTCGGCGTCGTCGTCCTCGCCGTGTTCGGGGCGTGGGGGATGTTCAAGCCGACAGCGCCGCCCCAATGGGACGAACTCCACAAGAACGTGATCGTCGCGAGCAAGTCGACGACGCGGTACGTGGTCCTGGTGACGGACGGCAAGAAACAGCTGCACCCCGTCCTCAACATGGCGTCGGCCAAGCTCCTCGTGGACCCGAGCGACAACGCCCCGGTGACGGTGTCCGAGGACGTGCTCGACAGCGGCAAGATCCCGCACGGCGCCACGATCGGCATCCCGTACGCCCCCGACCGCCTGCCGCCGGACTCCGAGGCGGAGTCCGCCAAGCGCTGGGCCGTCTGCGAGCGCCCGGGCGAGGGCGGCCGCGCCATCCAGAAGGCGGCGTTCGTCCTCGCGAAGCGGGACCTGGGCAAGACGGAGGGCCGCGAGTCGAAGCTGAGCGGCGGCGACCTGATGTACGTCGTCGGCCCGGACAAGGCCAAGACCGAGTACGTCGTCGACGCGACCGGCACGGCCTACCGCATCGCCAAGCAGACCACGAAGGAAAACCAGCAGAAACTCCTGACCGCCCTCGACATCGCCGCCGCGAACCAGGAGCCGCAGCGCGTCTCCAGGGACTGGCTCGACACCCTCCGCAAGGGCGCGCCGATCACCTTCCCGACGCTGGAGGGCCGCCCCGGTGACTCCGCCAACGCGAACAGCACGCTCGACGACTCCGCGAACCGGGTCGGCATGGTCCTCAAGACGCCGAACCAGTATTACGTCGTCCTGCCGGGCAAGGTCGCCCCTGTCAGCGACTTCACCGCGCACCTGCTCCTGTACAGCCCCGACCTGGTTCCCCTGGACCAGGGCGGCGAGCCGCTCAAGGTGAGCCCCGGCGCCGTGGTCGCCGGCCAGAGCTTCGGGCCCGCCAACTGGCCGAAGTACGAGCCGAAGACGGTCAACGAGGCCACCACCGCGGCCGGCAGCCGCAACACCGTCTGCAACGTCCTCGACAAGGTCGACCCCGACAACGGCCGCACCACCCTCAGCACCTGGGCCGGCAAGAACTTCCCCGCCCCCCTGCCCGTCGGCTCCTCCAGCGCCTACGTCACCGCCGGTTCGGGCCAGCTCTACCGTCAGTTCACGGGCACCGAGACCAACGTGGGCCCCGTCTTCCTGGTCACCGACACGGGCCTTCGCTACGCGATGCAGTCCAACAGCGACAGCGGCGCCGACGACGCGGGCATCGGCACCACCGCGAAGGAGCGCAAGGCACGGCGTGCGGAGGCCAAGCAGGCGGTGACCAAGCTCGGCTACGACAAGGTCGACCCGGTGCCGATCCCGCTCGCCTGGTCGCAGTTCCTGCCCACGGGCCCGCGCCTGTCCACGACAGCGGCCAGCCAGCCGCAGGGCTCCTAGGGCGGGGGACACGATGGCGTACGCATCAGGGAAGTCCGCGGCGACGTGGACGCGTAAGGCGGCGCTCGTCGGCGCGCTGGCCGTGACGGTGACCACCACCGTGATCCTGCCCGCGAGCCCGGCGGCGGCGGACGGCGAGCAGTGCACCTTCGGCCCGAAGAACCCGAAGTACGCGGGCCGCCCCTGGGCGCTCCAGCGCGTCCTCCTGGACGACCTGTGGAGCGAGACCAAGGGCAAGGGCGTCAAGGTCGCCGTCATCGACACGGGCGTCGACGTCAAGAACCCGCAGCTGACCCGGGCCGTCGACACGTCCAAGGGCAAGAACATGCTGCCCCCGAACCTCAAGGACGCCGACGGCAACAAGATCGAGCGTGGCAACGGGAACGGCACCACCGACACCGTGGGCCACGGCACGCGCGTCGCCGGCATCATCGCCGCGCGCCCGGCCAAGGGCACCGGCTTCGTCGGCCTGGCCCCCGAGGCCACGATCATCCCGATCCAACAGAACGACGCGGAGGGCCACGGCACGGCCGAGTCCCTTGCCGACGCCATTCTGTACGCGAAGTCCGTCGGCGCCCAGGTCATCAACATCTCCCAGGACACGGCGAACGCGGTCAGGCCTGCCCCGAGGCTGGAGGCGGCGGTCAACTCGGCCCTCGCCGCCAAGATCGTGGTCGTCGCCTCGGCCGGCAACGACGGCCTGGACGGCAAGGTGCAGAAGACCTACCCGGCCTCGTTCCCCGGCGTCCTGGCGGTCGCGGCCTCCGACCGCAACAACGAACGCGCCTCGTTCTCCCAGCAGGGCTACTTCGTGGGCGTGGCGGCACCGGGTGTGGACATGGTCTCCACGGTTCCCGGCGGCGGCCACTGCTCGGACAACGGCACCAGCTTCTCCGCCCCGTACGTGGCCGGAGTCGCCGCCCTCGTCAAGGCGAAGCACCCCGACTGGACGGCGGCCGAGGTCGTCGCCCAGATCGAACAGACCGCGGAACGCTCGACCGCCGGCCACGACCGCCTCGTCGGCTGGGGCGTCGTCGACCCGCTGCGCGCCGTCACGGAGGACCCGGATCACCCGATCGAGACCCCGTCGCCCCATGAGGGGCTCGCCCGGGAGAAGGCTCCTACGGCGGCGAAACTCCACTTCGGCGAGACGGCGCAGCAGCGCGACACCCGCCTCGCCACGTACACGGTCGTCGGAGCCGCCGTGCTCGTGGCGGGCCTGGGCGGCGCGGCCGTGGCGGTACGGGACGCGCGGCGCAGACGCCGGAACTTGGCCGGCGGGGCATGGACGCGATGAGCGTGATCAGCTTCGCGCTCGCCGCTGTGCTCCTGCTGGCGGCCTGCGTGAACGCCGATCGCGTACGCGCCTGGCGGCACGCCCTCAACCCTTCGGCGGACGAACTCCCTGACGCCGCCTTCACTGTCGGACGCATCGTCTTCGTGGTCCTGGCGGGAGTCGTGGCCCTCTCCGGATTCCAACTGAGGGCCGTCGCCCACGACTCGGTGTGGAGCGACGACGAGCTGAGCCACGCGGTCGAGTACGCGACCGACGATCTGGACGCGCACTCCTACCTGGGCATGGACGCCCCCTCAGACAGCGACTACGAGTCGATGATCGAGGACGCGGTCGTCCGGCGGGGCGGCGGCGGAGCCCCCGAGAGCGGCGTCTCCGCCACACCCAGCGGGACAGGCACGGCATCGCACGGCGCCTTCATGGTCCAGGCCGACGGCGCCGACGCGTCCTTCTGCGTCTCCGTCACGCGCACGAGGTCGAAGGACGGCGGCTACGACGCGCCGGGCGTCGCGGGCGGCGAGGGGACGGCCGAGACCGTCCCCCTGTACGAACTGGCGGCGACGAGCCGCGAGGGGACCTGCTAGTCCGGCGCGGCCGTCACCCCTCGGCGCAGGCCCCTGAACCGGCCGCGGCCGCTGCGTACTCCTTGATGAAGCGGTGCATGTCCGCCGCATCCGCATCGTCCGAGACACGTGCCGTCACCCAGAACGAGCTGTCCGCACCGGCCGACTTCGGGCACTCCACCCGACCGACGGCCCCGGTCTCCGAGTAGATGAACCGGCCGTTGTCCGCGCCGGCATCGGTGGGCCCGACGCCGACGGCCGACATGGCCACGTCCCTCGCCGAGACACCGGGGGACCGCCAGTGCCGTCGGTGATCGGGCCGACGAGGGCGCCGTGCGGCGCCCACCGGGGGCATCGGTCGGGGATTTCGGTGTCGAGTCGTCCCGCGGGCGGTTCAGGTGTAACTGCGTCGACTGAAGCCTGCAGATTCGGTCGTCCCTATTCGGCCAAATCCATGAAACCAGGGTAGTTGGCGGCGATGGGAACGGGATGGGGGCGTCCGGCCTTCCCGTGCCGGCCGCGTGCGATGCCGGGGGAGTTGCTGACCGCTCGGCTGTCGAGAGAGGGTTGTTTCCTAGCTTTTGTCAGGTTGGGCAGACTGGCGGATTCCCTCCTTGCGTTCGCCCTGGGGTTGGCCTTCCGGCGTAGGGCGTACGGGACGCTCTCCGGTGCTGGAAGGGGGCGTGGGGTGGAGTGGTGAAGGGGCGGTGAGGGGGCACGTTGAGGCGCGTTTCCGCTGGTAGCGTGCCTTTGCCCGGTGCTGTCGGGTGTGCGTGCAAGTGAAGTTGTAAGAGGGGGAGTTGCCGTGGCTGCGGATCTCGGAGTCGGCCCAGGCGTCTTGAAACAGGGCGCGAAAGACATGGTGGAAATCCTCAAACCGGTCAAGAAGGTGGACCTTGGGGACGCGGCGGATGTGGCCACCAAAGTGGGGAACGATGACGCGGCCGCGTCGCTGGTGACTTTCTGCGCGACATGGGAGTCGGGGGGCGGGCTCCTGGCCGACTGTGCGGCGACTTTGGCGGACGGACTGGATCAGGCCGACGGTAACTACCAGGACACGGATGAGGCCATCCGCGACGCTGTGAAGTCGGTCAAGACCGCGCTTGCCTGACGGCGTTGAGCCCGGCGTAGACGCAAACTCAAGAACAAGAACAGGGATTCCGCACTCATGGCAGCGACGCTCGGGTCGACTGACGACCCGAAGGATCTCATCCCGGGGGAAGCCGGCAAGCTCGGCGACGTCGAGACCGCTTTCAACAGCTGGTCGGACAAGTTCGAGAAGATCGGCGACGGCTTGCGCGACCTGCGCATCAAGGGCTGGGTCGGTCAGGCCAGCGACGCATTTTGGCCCACCTTGGCCAAGGAGAAGACCAACTGGTACTTCGCGAGTGACGCGATGTCGGGGGCCGCCAAGGCCGTCCACTTGTACTCCTCCACGTTGACCTGGGCACAGGGGCAGGCCGGAACAGCGATCGACAAGTGGAAGGCCGGGGACCACGAGGGCGCCGAAACCCTCCTGAAGGGTGCTCAGAAGCAGCTCAAGGAAGAGGCCGAGAAGCTCACCAAAAAGCTCCACGACCTCGCGGGCGACTCCAAGGACAGCCCTGACTGGCTTACCGCGATCCGCAGTGGTGTGGATGCCAAGAAGTGGTTGGAGGACCACGGCGTCGGCAAGAGCGCCATCGCGCCCGACGCGTGGAAGAAGGAGAAGGTGTCGTGGTTCGGTGACGAGACCAACCCACGCCACAGGGAAAAGGAGTGGGGTAAGGGCGAGGACGGCAAGTGGTACTTCCGGGACAAGACCGATGCGGCCGGCGCCGACGATGAGGCCGGACCCGGCAAGAAGGCCGAGGTGAGCATCAAGCTCGCCGAGTGGTCGGACAAGGCCAGCGTGTGGTCGGACGGCATCGACGGTGACGGGAAATGGGGCGACGCCAAGTACAAGTACGCTGCAGGTGCCCAGGCCCTGGGCGTGGACGGTTCGGCCGGCCTGAGTGTCACCGACGGACGGTTCAAGGCCGGTGTTTCGGGAACCGCTTATCTCGCCCAGGCGTCGGCGAATGGCAGCGTGGAGTACGGCGTCGCCGCAGTCCAAGGTGAAGCGAAGGCCTTCGTGGGTGCCGATGCGTCGGCGAACGTCTCCGCCGGCAAAGACGGAGTGCACGGCGGCGCGGAGGCGTTCGCCGGAGCCAAGGCGACAGGGTCCGCCTCTGCCGACGTCGGCGGTGTCGGCGCTGGTGTGAACGGCGAGGCCTGGGCCGGCGTGGGAGCCGAAGCGCATGCCGATCTCGGCATGAAGGACGGCAAGTTCACCATCGGCGGCGACGTCGGAGTGGGTTTGGGCCTCGGCGGCAAGGTCGGTTTCAATGTCACCGTTGATACCGGCAAGTTGACCGACACGGTCAGCGATGGTGCCGACGCCGTGGGCGATGCCTGGGACAGCACAGTCGGCGGCTGGTTCTAGCCCGCGCTGAAGTTCACTGAAGGATTGGATCCACCATGGCGGCCACGTTGCCGGTCAAGATTTCCTTTTCTCTGCCGGACGGCTGGCAGGCGGCACCGCCGGACGAGGTCGGCGCGCCGAACGTCGCGTTCGTCGCGCTCCATGCGGCCTCCATCGACGGCGGGTTCACAGCGAATATCACCATCTCCGGCGAGATGCGCAACGATGGCGCCACCATCTCGCAGATCGCCGACGAGTCGGTACCTCGGCTCGAGCAGGGCGGGCCCGTGCGCGTCCTCAAGAAGACCGAGATCGGGACGCCGGACCTCCCCGGGCTCACGGATTCTCCGGGAATCGTGCAGAACCTCGTTCTCTCCACCACACTGCGAGGGGAGCCCATCGAGCTGTGCCAGAGCCAGGTGTACCTCGGCATGGAGGATGTGCGGAACCCGGCTCAGCGCGCAGTGATCGAAATCGTCCTCACCGCGACGCAGCAGCAACTCGGTCAAGTCATCGAGGACTACAAGGAATTCCTGCGAACGGTGCGGCAGGCCGATGACTCCGCCGGCGGCGCGGCCAACTAGCCGTCGACACACGCAAAGCGCCCCTTGGCCCGGTGCATTCTTGATCCGGGGCAAGGGGCGCTTTGCTTTTTCTCAGGCGGATGTCCAGGCCTGGGCGGGAATCCGGTCAATGACGTCGCACAGGTAGTTCAATCGATCCTCGATCGCCTGCTGAGACAGATAACCGGTGTACCACGTGAACAGTTCGTCGTCGCGTACTCGAAGAGGGTTCGTCTCGGCACGTTGATCGGAGAGGAGGAAGGCCCTCACGTCGTCAGTGAGAACATTCCGGACGAAAGCTTCGTCATCCGTGGCAACTCGGAACTTCTTGTCGAATTCCGGTACATCGAGCAGTGTCCTGGGCCTTCGTCCCATCGCCGTATCCAGCTTGCTCGGTCGCCCCACCTGCATGAACGGCCCCGAGCCTGGCGCCGAGACGAGGAACATCGACTCGAACGTGAGCGTCCTGCTGTCACCGGCCTGACTACCGCCCGACAAGGGATTCGAGTACCGGTACTCGAAGCATTTGAAGGCGCGGCCGCGGAACTCCCCTGTGATGTAGTGCCACGCGGTCAGGTTCGAGCCTTTGCCCGGCATCGGGCCCACGCCGCAATACTCGGTGGCCCGTCCGCGCGCGCGCCGCTCATAGCTCCAGCCATGCGTAGCGGCAACGCCTTCGAGTTCCGCCCATTCCTTCCGGATCCGCTTGTCTTCTCGGTTACCGCGCATCATCGCCCTGATGGCGAGCGCGACCAATCCCAAAATGATCGCGTACACGAGGAGCTTCAACAGGATCCCAGCCAGCTGTTCCATGGCTCGAGATTATCGCGGACGCTGTGTGCTTCTGTGAACCGAGGTTGGCCTCGTGACCGCAACCTGCGATTGTGCGAGTGAAGACCGTTTGCTGGCAGGGCGAAGAGTTCGTGAAGTGTTCCGATTCGCCCGGATTTCACAGAAGTGTGCCAAGTGGGTGTCTCCTGTGCGCCATATGCTGGGCGCGCCGAAGGGGCGGCCAGCCCCTCCGGCTTTCTGTCACCTGCTTCTCTCAACACCGGAACGGACTCCACCCCATGATCAAGTCCCGCCTCTCCGCCGCAACGTGGGCCCTGTCGGCCGTAGCCGCGGGCGCGCTGCTCATCGGCTGCTCGGCGTCGGTGAGTGCGGGGAAGTCCGACCCGAAGGTGTCCAAGAGCAAGTTGGCCGATACGGTCGCCGAAAAGCTCGCCGCCACCACAGGCCAGCCGAAGCCGGACGTCACCTGCCCCAAGGACCTCGTCGGGAAGGTCGGCAACACCGGCCGCTGCACGCTGACGGCGAGTGACGGCAGCACGCTGGGCGTGACGGTCAAGGTTTCCTCGGTCAACGGAGACAACGTCAACTTCGACATCAAGGCCGACGAGACGCCTTCCCCGGCTGCGAGCTGACCCTTTCGGAGCCACCACGCCTCTCGCGAAGCGAGATGGGAGAGCCGCTGCCGGGTGCTCGGGAGGGCCTGGCGCGGCCGCTCAGTCCTCGCGCCTGCACACGGTCTCAGATGGGCGCCGTCTCGTACTGAGTTGCCGAATCGTCGAGGTCCAGTTACACCTGCGCTGCCCCGTCTGCCGCGCCCCCTTCAAGGCGGAGAGATGGGAAGTTTGCTCCCGCAAGCCCTGTACGAGCTCGTGGCGACGAGCCACAAGGGGGCCCGCTGAGGGCACTCACCCATCGGCGCAGGCCCCTGAACCGGCGGCCGCCGTCGCGTACTCCTTGATGAACCGGAGCATGTCCGCCGCATCCGCATCGTCCGAAACACGTGCCGTCACCCAGAACGAGCTGTCCGCACCGGCCGACTTCGGGCACTCCACCCGACCGACGGCTCCGGTCTTCGAGTAGATGAACCGGCCGTTGTCAGCGCTGGTGTCGTTCGGATCGACCCCCAGCGCGGACGTGGCGACATCACGCGCCGAGGTGTCGCCGCCCAGCTTCTCCACACTGCTGGAGAACACGACCTTCCCATCGACCTCAAGCCGGCAGCGTTTGACGCCGACCGCCGAAGCGGGCCGAACCGCGATCTTCTTCCCCGGCGGCAGCAGCGACTCCAGGGAACCGGCGGACACCTTGATGCCGCACAGCTCCTTGGGAGTGACGTATTCACGCTCGGGCTCGGACGACGAACAGCCGGCCACCGAAGCGACGAGCAACGCCGCACCGAGTGCCACCCAGGCCGAACGGGCTCTGCCGTGCGGGAGTCCTTGCATGATGTCTTCCAATGACTCGCTTGCGGGCGGATGCGACGGTGGGAATGGTGCTGAGTCCGGCACAGGCGCGATCCCGCTCGCCGGTCGTCCCGATGTCGCTGCCCGCATCAACAGTTCCCAGCTCGTGCCACCGGCACACGCTGGAGCGCTCGACCGACTTGGTGTATTCCGTGATCAGCCGCCTCATCGCCGGCGCATCCTTGTGGCCGTCCGCAAACACCTGTGCCACGTCGACGCCCATCCCCAGGATGCGGTTCACGCCGTGCGCCACAACCCGAAAGTCGACATGCAGACGGCCGACGACCTGCAACGCGCCGCACGGACCGCAGCCGGCATCAGCCATTCGGACGGAGCACAGTGGAACTCGGAAAGCCATCACGCACGCCGGCCCGCGGGGTGGGGTTCCTGCCTCTGGCCGCCGTCACCGCCGTGATGGTGGCGGCGGCAGCGGGGTGCGGCGACTCGGCCGAGCGCGAGTACACCGTGCCGTCCTCGCTGTGCGGCATTCATGTCAGGGCGGCAACACTGACGCCGTTGCTGCCGCCCGGTAAGCAGGTGTCGGTCAAGCCGGACAACCCCGTCCCCGAGGCCGTCACGACCTGCGAGGTCGCCGTGGACAAGAAGGTCGTGCTGTCCGTCGAACGCGAGCGACGCGAACCGGGCGCGGCGGCGCGCGACATCGCCGTGGACCAACTCTCCGCCCACGACCCCAAATCCGCGGCGGCCCGCACGATCGCGTACACGGACTCGGCCGCCGCATCCGTCACCCGGTGCACGGCCCAGGACGTGGTCAAGGAGGACATCTCCACGGTCATCAGGGTCTTCGAACCGGGACACAAGGATGAATCGGCGCTCAGGAACTTGATCACGGAATACACGGCGGCGCTGAAGAAGTCTTCGCCTTGCGAAGTGAAATCAGGCTGAATTGTTGAACGCCGCTTCCCTTGTCTTCCCGGGAGTCACGACAGTGAAGATTTCATGGAGGAATGTTCGCCTGCCGGAGAGTGCGCCGGGCCCCCGTGCGGGCAGTGCCTGCGCATCAGAGCCACGACCTCCGGCCGGGCGTCGAGCGCGTGTCGGCGAGATGAGAAGATTGCACCCGAAAGCGCGATACGGCCGGAGCGTTTCGTAACTGACTTAACACATAGGCCAGTTGGTTCGGTTGTACAGCGTGACTACAGTGGTAAAGGCGCGATGAGGGACGCTCGCGCCACCGCGCTCCGGGCGCGGACTGAAGGACCGACGGGGAACGGGGAAGGGGGCACGTCATGCTTCCTGCGGACATGGCGATGGGCGGGGTCTCGGCTGCGGCTGCTGCCGACCTGAAGGTCGGCGCGGGAGTGCTCAAGACGTTCAAACAGCGCGTCGACACGCTGTTGAGCGAGTTCGAGGGCTCGGACGGAGCGCCGTCCAAGGCCGGTGGCCAGCGGATCGCGCAGACCTCCTTGCGTGGTGCGGGTACGAAGTTCCCGGAAGCCGACGGTCTCTACGAGCAGTACAACATCGTTCACGAACGACTCACCTCGCTGTCGAAGACGCTCAGTCTCCAGATCGAGGCGATGGGCATCGCCGCGCATGGCGCGGAGGTCGGCTACGGCAACCTCGAGGACGAACAGCGACGCCGGTTCTGGGCCATCCAGTCGAAGATCGAGCATGACCAGCAGGCTGCGGAGCGCGAGAAGGCGGGCGCGCCTGAGCAGCCGCGGAACGACAAGAAGCAGTCGAAGAAGGGATTCGGGCTGTGACGGGGAAGGACGACTGGGACAAGCTGTCCGGCCAGGAACAGAGCAACGTCCAGGTCGGCGTCACCGACATGACCAATCGGATCTCCGAGGTCATGCACGACGCGTTCGGCTTCGGCAGGGTTCGTGCGCCCGGTCAGAAGTCGAACTTCGAGGACCACGACCTCAACGACATGATTGACATCGTTGAGAACACGAACCCGGCGGACCTCGAGGGCGCCGGTGATGCCCTGTGGAAGGCACAGAAGGCCATCTCGGATGCGGCGACCGAACTCCGCGGTCACCTGACGGCAGCCGAGGACGACTGGCAGGGCGAGGCGGGCAAGGCCTTCCAGATCTGGGGCAAGGGACTCGCCGGACACGCGGACGCTCTCGCCGACTACGCGAAGGCCGCAGGCGTTCAGATCACGTCCGCCGGCACGGGCCTGGCATCCGTTCGCAGCGCCATGCCGCCCCGGGACAGCCGTCTCGTGCGGAAGTCGGTCGGCGACATCCCGGTGGTTGCGCGGGTCGAGACCAACGACGAGTACACCGCCGCTACGAAGGTTGAGGGCCATCGCCAAGAGGCCATCAACCAGATGAACCGGCTGTCGTCGTACTACGTCGTCTCCGAGGAGTCGCTCAAGGGGCTCGAGCCTCCCACTTTCGAGGCGATGCCCAATGTGGGTGTGCCGAAGCCTGCTGGGCGCTCGTTCGCGCCGGAGACGGGCTCCGGAAACGAGACGTCCGGCACGACGCAGCGGCATGCGGCAGTGACCGAAGGCGTGGTCGCACACGATCGCACGATCGCCCCGCACACGGACGTCACTACGACGCCCGTCAAGGACGTCCACGGCGATCTCACCCTCCCCGACCGGCCTGTCGGCACGACGATCGACAGCGTCGACACGCTTCCTCAGCAGACGCCGACGACCCCCGTGACAAGCACCACCAACCCGACCGTGACGCCGACGACCGGCCCGCAAGGACTCCCGCTTCCGTCCTATGCCCAGGGTGTTCCGAATCCCATGGGCAAGGGTCCTGTGGGACGGGCGCTCGGTACGACCGGCGTGCCGAGGAATCCCGCGACCGCACAGGGGCGAGCCGGAACCCCCGGACCCGCGTCGGCTCGAGGCCTGGGGCAGGGCGGCACGAACCCGATGGGGCGCCCGAACGCGACCGGCCAGCCGGGCGTCAAGGGCGGTATGCCGGGCGGCCGCCCGGCCTCCATGGGCCACGGTGTAACCGGAGGCACGCCCAAGCAGGCAGGCACGTCGGCCGGTCGCCAGGGCCTGGGACCGAGGGGCGCGGGCCGGAGTAACGGTGGCGTCGTAGGGGGAAGGCCCACCTCGACCGGTGCGTCCGCAAAGTCGGGTCCCAAGGTGCCGAGAGGCACGGTCATCGGCGGCGAGGGAGCCGCCGGTTCGCGGACCTCGAGCGGCGGGATCAGCCAGCGGGGAGTCATGGGGGCGCCGAGCGCGACGAACGGCGCTGCCAGGAACCAGATGCCGCGCGGTTCTATGGGTAACTCCGATGGCGTGACGGGTGCTCCCGCAGGACGCAACTCCGCCTCCCGCGCGGGCAGGAACGGCTTTACCGCCGGCGGCTCCGGCCTCGTACGAGGTCCCGAGGGCAACCAGAGTTCCGACCAGGAGGAGGGCGATGGCGTACAGCGGCCCGACTACCTCGTCGAGGACGAACAGACCCATCTCCCCAAGAAGCCGCAGCGCGGGTGATCGACCAAGCATGAGCGAGGACGTACGAAGCATGAAGTCAGGGACCAGCCGACGCGGCAGATGGACTGTGCCCCTCCTGAGGCGGGTCGGAAGACGCGTGTCCGCGGTGGGCGCAGTGGTTGGCGCTCTTGCCGTCATGTCCACCGGGCTGGCCCCGAGCGCCGTTGCCGACGACGTGCACGCCAAGCAGTGGTACTTGGACGACATGCTGGCCGAGCGGTTGTGGAAGGTGAGTACGGGCAAGGGCATCAAGGTCGCGGTTGTCGACACGGGCGTTAATCCTGCGACCCCTTCACTGAAGGGCAAGGTCCTGACGGACGACGTTCCCGCCGCAGCCTCGTACGGAGCGACACGTGACTACGACGGTCATGGCACAACCATGGCGGAGCTGATCGCCGGGTCCGGGGCCGGAGGTGGGCTCCAGGGGCTCGCTCCGGGAGCCAGGATCATTCCGGTGCGGACGGCACTCACCACGCTGACGGACAAGGCCGAGCTCAAGAAGACGGCCTCAGTGCCTACGGCGATCAGGGCCGCGGCTGATAGCGACGCTCAGATCATCAGCATGTCGATCGGCCGCGAATTCACCGATGACGCAATGGAGAAGGCCGTCAAATACGCTGCCAAGAAGGGCAAACTGATGTTTGCGGCAGTGGGGAACGCCGGTGACAAGGACAACTTCATCGGTTTCCCTGCCGCGTACCCGGAGGTGGTGGGAGTCGGGGCCGCGGACAAGACGGGCACGGTTGGCAAGTTCTCCCAGTCCGGTGACTACATCGACTTGGCGGCGCCGGGTGTGAACGTCCCCACCTGGTGCGACGCGACCTTCAAGCAGTACTGCCCGGGCAAGGGAACGAGTCAGGCGACCGCTGTCGCCTCCGCGTCCGCCGCCCTCATCTGGTCGGCGCATCCCAAGTGGACGGCCAGCCAGGTCCTCCGGGTAATGATCGATACTGCCGGTCGTGACTGGCCCAAGAACCAGCCGAGCAAGTATCTCGGCTACGGACTGATCAGGCCCGCCCAGAACTTGATCGCCGGCAAGGGGAACCCGGGCGCCCCCGATGTCGATCCGATCACCAACGAAAAGACGTCAGTTGCCGGTTCCACTACCGGCGCTACCCCCTCCGCTTCCGTACCAGCCTCGTCACAGCCCCCGAAATCCACTTCAGGTGGCGAGACCTCGGCGGCAGGATCTAGTGCGAAGTCCTCGGACGGCAATGACCAGTTGTGGATTGTCCTCGGAGCCGCTGCCGCGGTGGTGGTGATCGGGGGCGGGGCGTTCGCGGTGCTGCGAGCTCGGCGCTCCGGCTGAGCCCGCTTCATCGTTCAACGCCCGTCGAGCAGGGGGCCAGATCCTCGCCCCGGCCAGACGGGAATCCGGAAAGTTCCATCAGTAATTCAGGAGAGGAAGGCCGAACATGGCACAGGGTCAGCGGCTCTCAGATTCCGAGATGGTTGCGCTCGAGCGCAAGATCGCGGAGAAGTTCGACAACATCAAGTCGACGGTGCACCGCCTCCAGGGGACGATCGACAGCCTGGAAGGTAACTGGAAGGGCATCGGCGCCAACGCGTTCAACACGAAGCAGTACGAGATCAACGAGTCGATGAAGAACATCGGCAACATCCTCGTGAAGTTCCTCGACGCGATGAGCGGTACGCGGAAGATCAAGGACGACTCCGAGGACCAGGTGCGCCAGGCGGTCAACAAGATCAACGTGTACGACGGCGCCCCGAAGTCCACGCTCAGCGGCTACTGAGCGAACGACCCACGCGTCAGTAGTACGTCTGAAACCCAGGGGAGATGGAGTAGATATGAACCACGACGAGATGATCGTCAAGTACGGCGCCCTCGACACCGCGGCCACCGAAATCGGGACCATGGCCAAGCAGCTTGAGACCGACCTGCAGGAGATCAAGCACCTGGTCGCCGGCACCGTCGCCTACTGGGAGGGCGAGGCGCAGAACGCGTACGGCGACGAGCAGCGGAAGTGGGACAAGGAAGCCCACGACATCCACGTCGCTCTCCAGGGCATCGGCCACGTGGTGCACCAGGCCGGCGGTGACTACATGGGTGGCGACAAGAAGGCCGCCAGCTTCTTCCTGTAAAGCGAAGAGCAAGAACTGCGGGGTGGGCGCGCGCGGGAGGCGCCCACCCCGATGTTGTGTCGCCACAGAAGCGTTCCAGCGCTGCCGCATTTTGAATTGGACAATCAGAGATGACCTACGGACCACCGCCTTCACCGTTCACCCAGTCGCAACGCGCGGCGGATGAACGCAGGCAGCGGCGTACGAGGCTGTGGGTCTCGGTGATCGTGGTTCTGGTTGTGGTGGCGTGCGCCGGTGGTTGGCTGATGTGGGCAGGTCTCCCCGGTGGCGGCAAAGACGACTCGGCCGGGGTGTCCACGGCGCGGAGGCAGGCACCGGACGAGGTTCGGGAAACGGTCGAAGATCGTCCTAAGGATCGGTCAGGGCACTTGGCGGCCTCGCTGGCCGACGATCTGAAGCCGGGCAAAACGCTGAACATGCCGGGCACATGGGCGACCGACAAGGTTCTCGTCAAGGGCATGAATTCCACCCTTGAAGGGATCGGGATCGGCACCGACGAAGAAGCCTGGCATTACGGCTTGTCCGGCGAGATCTGCGGCACGACGCGGCACGTGACGGTCGACGGGCGTACCGCTGTGCTCTTCAGGAACGACAAGAGCAAGGGGCTTTGCAATCAGCTGGCGCTCTTCGATCTCGACACGGGAAAGAAGCTCTGGCAGGTAAGCATTCCCACGTCGAAGACCACCATGGGCGAGGACGTGCCGAACGTTTCCATGACGCAAGGCGTCGTCGCCGCGGCATGGAGTGCTGGTTCGGCGGCCTACGACATGTCCGGCGGGAAACAGCTCTGGGAGCGCAAGCGCACATCTGATTGCCGGGAGGGCGGATACGCCGGCGGCCGGGCGCTGGTCGTCCGGCTCGACTGTACGGACAGGGCTTCCGGTTCCTACGATCCTGAGTACCGGGTGCAAAAACGCGATCCCCGGACGGGTAAGACACTGTGGACGTACAAGGTCTCCAGCGGCATCGATCTCGTCTACCTCGTGTCGGCAGAGCCGCCGGTACTGGCTGTCACGGCCGGCGAGGATGGCCTCTCCGACCTGATCTCCCTGGACGCAAAGGGAAAGTACCGGTCGACAATCCGTCTTGAGGGTGGCCACTACGACCTCGACTGCAGCACTACCGGTGTGGAGACCGCTGTGGACAAATGCGGTCAGGTGGTGGTCGGGCGCAAGCAGGCATTCATCACCGGTGGTGAGCAGACCGAAGGAATCAACCACAGGTCCAACTGGATCGTCTCGTTCGACCTCGCTACGGGGAAAAGCGTAGAGAAATTTGATTCGGGTGCGGATCAGATGGTGTACCCCATTCGCATGAGCGGCGATCAGCTCCTTGCGTTCAAGGAAAGCACTGACAACTTCGCCCCTGCATCAGTGGTGAGCCTCAACCCTGCGACGGGTACGGAAACGCCGTACTACTACTTCAATGTGCCACCCGAAGCGAAATTCATGGACCCGAAGACCGATGACATCGTCTTCGAAAAGGGCAGAGTCTTCTTCGCTTCCAGGGAGCTGCAAGCAGAGGGGCCGGGGGGCAAGCCGGTCCGGACGTGGGGTGCGGTCGGCATCGAAAGCGTCGCGGCCGCCCGCCCTCCGAAGTAGCGCCGCCATCGCCGTCGGCTGTTTTCCCACATCCGTTACACCAGAGGGACCCCTCCCCAGCATGCTCACGTCAGATGCGGAATCCGCGGCCAGAGCGCCTCGTCGTATCGGCCCGTACACCCCCATCACACGCCTCGACGACCGCACATCCCGTTCTCCCGTCCCCGAGAACCGCTACATCGCCCGTTCCCCCGACGGTGACCGCACCGTCCTCGTGAGTGTGCCGCTGCCCGGTAGCGACCCGCAGCGCTACATGACCGAGGCCGACGCCTCCCGGTACCTCCTCGGGCCCTGGGCCTCCCCGGCCACCGAACTCGCCGCACCCGGCGATTCCCCCTGGCACGCCCGCCCCTACCTGCCGGCTCTCCCGCTCCCCACGGCCCTCGTCGTCCACCGAGGCCCCCTGCCCGAGCACACCGTCCGCGCCCTCGGTGCCGCCCTCGCCGAGACGCTCGTCGTCGCGCACGGGCAGAACCTCACGCACGCCGGCGTCTCCCCGGCCGCCGTACTGCTCGCCGCCGACGGGCCACGCCTCACCTGCTTCGGCGCGGTGCGCGCCGCCGCACCGGACGGGACCTCGCGCTCCGGGCTGCCCGGGCTCGACGCCGGCAGCCTCCCGCCCGAGCAGGCGGCCGGCGGCAGACCGAGACCGCTGGGCGACGTCTACGCGCTGGGCGCGACCCTCGCCTACGCGGCCGCCGGGCACACCGCGCCCGAGCGGGACGAACTGCCATCGTCCGTACGCTCCCTCATCGGACGGTGCCTTTCCCGGGACCCCGGAGCACGTCCCCAACTGGCCGAACTTCTTGATGAGTTCGCTCCGGACAGTCAAGCCCACCCGTCGGGGTTCCAGACCGCGAGCCGCGCCTCCGCCCTGCTCATCCCGGGCTGGCTCCCAGCCCGTGTCATCGCGGCCGTCGCGCACCAGTCGGCCGCCGTCCTCGCCGCGGAGATCGTGCCGCAGGAGCGCCCGGTGTGGGCGCCGCCCCTCCCCGTTTCCGCCCACCGCCAGGACTGACGCACCCATGCCTTCGCCCCTCACCCACGACGACCCTGTCGCGTTCGGCGCGTACCGGCTCATCGCACGTCTCGGCAGCGGCGGAATGGGCACCGTGTACCTGGCCCGCTCGGCGGGCGGGCGCACGGTGGCCGTGAAGACGATGCACGCCCGGATCGCCTCCGATCACGCCTTCCGGACGAGGTTCCGGCTGGAGGTGGACGCGGCCCGGGTCATCGGCGGACAGTTCGGCGCCGCGGTCGTGGACGCCGACCCGCTCGCCGAGACTCCGTGGCTCGCCACCGAGTACGTACTCGGGCCGCCGCTCGACGAGGCGGTCGAACTGGCGGGCCCCCTGCCGGAGGCATCCGTACGGGTCCTGGGGGCGGCACTCTGCACGGCGCTCGGCCAGCTCCACCGGTCCGACGTCGTCCACCGGGACCTCAAGCCGTCGAACATCATGGTCACCGCGTACGGGCCCAAGGTCATCGACTTCGGGATCGCCCGGGCCATCGGCGACGACCGGCTCACGAGCACCGGAGCCGCGGTCGGCACGCCCGCGTTCATGTCCCCGGAACAGGCGACCGGGCAGGAGCACACGCCGGCGGGCGACGTCTTCGCGCTCGCGGGCGTGCTCGTCTTCGCCGCCACCGGCCAGGGCCCCTTCGGCCACGGCCAGCCCGCCGACCTGCTCTACCGGGTCCGATACGGCGACCCGGACCTCACGAACGTACCGCCCGCGCTGGCGGAGATTCTGGGGCGATGCCTGGCGAAGGATCCGGCGCAACGGCCCACGACCGACCGGCTGGCGGCCGAACTGTACGACAGGGGAGGGGAGTTCGCCGATCATCTCCCCACCGCGCTGCTCGCCGACGTCGGCCGCCGGGCCACCGAGGTGTGGCAGTTCGCGCCCGCTCGCCTTCCCGCGCCGTTCGGTGCGACCCCGGAGGCGGCCGTACCCGTACCGAACGCCGGCCCGTCCCGCCGTCGGCTGCTGCTGGCCGGCGGCGGCCTCGCGGCCGTCGCGGCGGCCGGAGCGGGCGCGTGGTGGTGGCGCGGTCAACAGGCCGGTGATGACGAGCCCGCCGAGGAGACGGCCGGCGCGACGCGGAACCTCGACTCACTGTGGCAGCGCGCCTCGGGGTACGACCCCATGGACCTCGCCCCTGTCCAGCCGCACGCCGTCGATGATCTCGTCCTGCTCGGCGTCGACGCCTGCGAGGCCAAGGGCGGCGGGAGCAAGTGGCAATCGCGGACAGGGGAGTTGAGCTGGCAGATCGCTGTCGACGGAAGCAGGGCGTACCGGCTGGCGAAATGGGGTGCCGGGGACCCCGAGACGCAGACCCCGCCGCCGCTCCCGGTCGAGACCATCGATCTCGCCGACGGCACGACGAAGGAGACCGTCACCCGGCTGTCCGACGTGAACAGCGCACTTGGCGCGAACCAGCTTCTGTGCGTGAGCGACGGAGTTCTCTACATGGCCGTCGGGCGAGGGAAGTACTACTACGACGGCATGCTTGCCAGTCAGAGCTGGTCACTTCGGGCCGTCGACGCCGACACCGGAAGGACCCTGTGGCGCAAGGATCTGCCCAAGCGACCCGACAAGAGCCGGCGCATGCACTTCCTCGCCGCCGAGGTCGTCGGCAACCGTCTGGTGACACTCCAGGAGACCCAGGAGTGGAAGATCCGCGTCGTCGTACGTGACGTCCGCACCGGGCAGATCAGCTGGGACAAGCCGTACGAGGTCGAGTCTCCCGGCGGCCTGCGCTCGGCCCTCGCGACGGACGGGCGGCACCTCTATCTGGGGGCCGGACCGCTCCAGTGCCTGCGGCTGAGTGACGGCAAGCAGATGTGGAAGACGAAGAGCGGCACGTACTACGGGCCGCCGTCCCTCAAGGCGGGCGTGCTGTACGCCGTGGCGGAAGGCGTGGGCATGACCGCGGTCGATGCGGCGGGCGGCGACGTGACGTGGTCCGAGAAGGGTGACAGTGAGGATCACGCGAGCGTCGACTGGGCGCCTGTCATCGGCACCAAGTACGCGTACTACAAGAACGGCGTGGTGCTGCGTGCCATCGACATCGCGACGCACAGGACCGGCCTGACCTACACGACCACGGGGGACCGCTTCTTCGCCCACGAACGACGCAAGGTGATCATCGCTGTCGACGACGACAATGCGTCGGCGTTCCCCCTGCGCTGACTCCCCGCCTCTCCCGTCTCCCGTCCTCCGTCCTCCGTCTCCCGTCTTCCGTCCGCGGTCGAACCGGCTCCCCTGACGTCTCCCGGGCACGGCAAGCCCCGCCCCATCAACAGAAAGCCCCGCCATGACCCCCCTAGCCACCGGCGACCCCCTCCGCCTGGGCCCCTACCGCCTGCTCGGCGTCCTCGGTGAAGGCGGCATGGGCAAGGTGTACGTCGGTCAGGACAGCGCCGGCACCATCGCCGCGGTCAAGGTGCTGCGGCCCGAACTCGCCCACGACGCGAACCTCGCCCAGCGCTTCATCCGCGAGGCTCAGGCCGCACAGGCCGTACGCAGCAAAGGAGTTGCCGCCGTCCTCGGCGCGCACACCGAAGGCGGCCGGCCATGGATCGCCACCGAATTCCTTGCCGGACCGACACTCGACCAGGCCGTGGACGCGTACGGGCCCTTCGACGAAGCCGCCGTTCGCGCCATCGCCGACTCCGTCGCGCGCACCCTGGCGGACATTCACGCGGCCGGGTTCATCCACCGTGACCTCAAGCCCCCGAACATCGTCCTGACGTCGAGCGGGCCGCGCGTCATCGACTTCGGTATCGCCCGCCCCGAACACGGGCTCACCCTCACGACCACCGGGCAGACCCCGGTGACCCCGGGCTACGGCGCACCCGAGCAGGTCCTGGGGCAGCGCGTCGCGCCGTCAGCCGATGTGTTCTCGCTGGGGGCGCTTCTGGTGTACGCGGCAAGCGGCCGACGCGCCTTCGACGGTGCGCACGTGGCGGCCGTGCAGTACGAGGTCGTCCACGGCGAGCCTCAACTGGGAGACCTGGCACCGCAGTTGCAGGTGCTCATCGCTCCCTGCCTCGCCAAGGACGCGACCACGAGACCTGTCCCGGCACAGATCGTCACGGCGTTCGCGGCGCCCCGGGGCGCTGAGCGCGTCTGGCGGCGCGGCCCGGTGGCGGGCGCCATCAAGGAGCGCGAGAGCGCGCTCCGGCAACTGACCACGCAGATCACGCCGGATGGCCGGCGGCCGGTGACGCGCCGCCGCCTCATCACCGGTCTCGCCGCCGGGGGCACGGTTCTCGCGGCGGGTGGTGGTACGGCTGCCTGGTGGCTCGGTTCGCGCCAGGGGAGCGGGAAGGCGAAGGAAGACCCGTTCGACATCCCCGTCGCTGTGCGGCCGCCCATCGCTCAGCCGGTGTCGGTCAAGGTCGACAAGGACTTCCACGGCAACGAGTCCCCGTCGAGTCTGTGGGAACTGGCCGACGTGGTCGACATCGATTCCCCGACCCTGCTCCCCGTCCGGGACGTCATCATCTTCGGAGCGATGAGCGGGGGCATCGCGGCGTACGGCGTACTGAGGGGCGAAGAGCGCTGGACCGCTCCGCACGCCCGGGTCAAGAGCGGCTACCTCTCGCTGTCGGACCGGCTGGTCGTCACCGCTGACGCTGACGGAAAGCTGCATACGTATGTGCCATCCACCGGGCAGCCCAAGTGGACCGCCGACGCGGAGGCCGAGAAGCTGCTGTGCGCGGACGACGAGGCGGTATACGTCCTGACGAAGGACGACCGGCTGCGCAGCATCGGCCGCTCAGATGCCAGGATCCGCTGGACCGCGCGCGTTTCGGCGGACTTCCGCAAGAAGATCGACTGGCCCAGCGCGGTCGGACACGGACGCCTCGTCCTGACAACGACGGACGGCAACATCCTCGCCGTGAACACCGCCAACGGCCGTCAGGCGTGGGCCCGGCTCGCGGGCGCGCCGAACACGCTCCGACCTGTGGCCGACGGCGACACCGTGTACATCAACGGCAAGTCGCTGAGCGCCAGCCGGATCACCGACGGAGAGGTGATCTGGAAGGCCAAGAACACCGAATGGGACGACAAACCGAGCTGGTGGGGCCCGCCGTCGGTCACGGAGGACTCGGTCTACTCCTCCGAGGACGACACGCCCACTCGGTTGGACAGACGCAACGGCGAAGAGCTCTGGATCGCGCCCGAAGTCGCCACCAACGCGAGCCCGTTGCTCCCCCAGGGCACCGGCGTGTGGGTCATCTACAGTGACTCAAACGCCCCTTCGCCCCTCGTCGAGGTGCACGCCATCCGTCAGAGTGACGGCAAGGACATGTGGACCTACTCGCTCCCGAACGCCGACTACCACCGGCTCTCGGCCTACGCCAACAGGGTGTTCGTCATGAACGACAGCTCCCTGACGGTGCTCCCGGTGTTCTGACGCACCCACTCCGCGCCGCACCCACTCCGCGTCGCCTTCACTTTGCGCGGCCGGCGCGACGCGGCACCTACTGCCTCCCAGGAGCCCCGTCCCCCGCCGCATCCTCCAGATCGAACTCCCCGTCCCGAGCCCCCAGCACGAACGCCGTCCACTCCGCCTCCGTGTAGCGGAGCACGGTCTCGGGTTCCATCGAGGAGCGCATCGCCACGGCACCGGCCGGCAGGTACGCGATCTCGACGCGCTCCTCGTGGTCCTCGGTGCCGGGGGCGCTGTGCCATTCGGCGCCGGAGATGTCGAGCGCGTAGAGCTCGTTCTTCTCCCGCTCCTTGCGCGCCTTGATCTCCTCGGGGGACTCCCCGGCGGCATCGCTTCCCACGCCCTGTGCGGCGCCCTGTGCTGCCTCGGCCATGATCCGGGCCCCTTCCCGATGTACGTACATGCAGTGTGGCCAGCGTACTTGGGACAGCCGAAGGTGCGCGGGGCGTCGGACGACTTGCACCCGCCTGATCCGGCGAGGTACCCCGGTGCAGCCCGGCGCCGGGCGCGCTACAGCTGCACCGGAGAGCTCAACGGCAGCCCACGTCCTTCATCGCCGCAGGAAGATAGGCCTTCAGAAGTGAGCGCAGCGCATCGCGCCGCTCGGACACATCCTGGATTGCCTGTTGTTTCAACTCGATGTCCGCGACGAACTTCTGCTGCTTCCCGCCGTACGTACACCTGTCCACAGCCAGGGCTCCGCGGTCTGCGATGCGGGCATCCTGACCGATATTCGCAGCTGCCGGATGGCCCAGCCCCTGCATTCCGCGTTCGTTCACCGCGATGACATCGGTGCTGGCCGGAACCACGTCGCCGGAGAAGTGGATGACAAGATTCCCATCGACCTTCAGTTCGCAACGGGGCTGCGTGGGGCCGAAGTTGTAGTCGCGCTGAGTCAGCTTCCCGCCGTCGGGGAGGAGGGGGGACAGCAGTTTGGATCCCACCTGGACTCCGCATGCCGCCTTCGGTACGGCATAGCCTCTCCCCGATGAGCTGGTGCAGGCTGCGGCTGTCAACATCGCCAAGATCGCTGCGGCAGCCAACGGCTTCGACAATGTGCTCTGCCTCACTGATCGCCTGCCAGTCCTCGAGCCCGTGCGTTGCCGTCAAAGGCAGCTGCGTTGATCTCGTTCGTCAGCGTGTAGGAGTTGTTCTCCGTCTGGCCAGGGTTGGCGGTGGCCCAGATCTTCGCCAGAGATTCCAGCTGTCCTTCTCGGCCCGTGAACGTCTTCCCGTTCTGCTGGTGATTCTGATCGTCGATGCGCCCTTGCTCGTCCTGCTGCCACTGGTAGGTCAGTGCGTCGACGCCGCGCTGTGCGGCGTCGCCGACCACCGGAATGAAGTTCACCGCGCCGCCGATGCCGTGGTAGGCCCACTTCGCCTTCCAGGACGGGTCTTCCTTGTCCGTGTCCAGCGCTTGATAGCGGGCCTCCTCCAGGAAACCGACGGTCGCACCGGCCCGCTGCAGCGTTTCTTTGGGATCGCCCGGGTGATCGGTGTTGATGTCGTGGACGATCTCGCGGTTCAGCCCGTCGTTCAGCAGTCCGTAAGAGTCCTGGTCACGGGAGATCTGCTTGGTCACTTCGAGGAGCTGGTGCCGGTCGAGCTGCCTGGGGTCGTCGGGATGGTCGGCCTGGGAACTCATCGTGTTGTGCGTTTCGTCCCCGTAGTTCACCAGGACCTTCGCCATGTCGTCGCGCATCTCGCGGGGGAAGTCGTCGCCGGTCTCGGACAGGTACTTGAGTGACCGGTCGAGGGCCTGGCGGTTCTCCGGAGTGTGCTCCACGTACGTGGCGGCGGGGTCGTTCGGATTCATGCCGCTCGTGGCCGCGAGGAGAGCCTTGCCGGTCGCGTCCCGTGACTGATTCCCGTCACCGTCGTCGAGCGGGGTGTCGTCGAACGTGTGCCGCTCCTTCAGCACCCATTCCGCGTTGTCCTGCGGATGCGTCTCGTTGAAGAACTCGGTCGCAGCGTCCGGACTGTTGGACAGACCGGTCATGAAGCCCGTCATCGGATCACGGCCGAAGTCCTCACCGATGAAGTTCATCTTCGGCGTCGGCGGCCCGCCGGCTCCCTGCCAGTAGTGGTCGGGGAGCTTCATCTTCTTCTCGGTCGCGACCAGCGCGTTGCCGTACTTGTTCATGAAGTCGTCGTCGTAGTCACCGGTCCGCATGATGTTGCTCATCAACTGGAACCCGTAGACGTTGCCGCCCCTCGTCTGGACCGTCTGGCCCCCGAGGTCGACCATGCGGTCCTTCCAGGACTGCATGTCGGCCGAGTCGGACTGCGTCGCGCCGGCGAGCGTCATGCCGAGATTCTTCTGGAAGTCGCCGAGCTGGTCGCGGCGGGCTCGCTGCAGGTCACCGCCGTCCGAGGGGTCGGAGAGGTCGGCCCAGAAGTCGAGAGTGCCCTTGGGCCCAAGCGTCTTGGCGAACTCCTCCTGGAACAGCGGGTCGTTCTTGTACCTGGCCATGGAGCTGTTCAGCCGGTCGAACTCCTCGGGGGTCATGTCGTCCCCCTTGCTCTTCATCAGGTTGGCCAGGTCATCGGCCTCCTTGATGGCCTTCGCGGCTTCGTCCCGGTCGCTGTAGTCAGCCCCTGAGAAACCGTATGTGGCCTGGTCCACGATGAGATTGAGCGCCTTGGCGGCCGTCGTGTCGCTCTCGGTGGCCCCGCTCAGGATCCGCTGCACCTCGTCGCGGAGGCCGGTGACGTCCTGCGGGCTGTGATCAGGAACCTCCGTGCCTTTGGCGGCGCGGTCGGGGTGGATGTTCATCGTGACGGTGAACCCGCCACTCCCGGTGTCCATCACCGTGAGGTTCTTCTTGAGCCCTCGGTCGATCGCGTCGTTCAGCTGCTGCCGATAGTCGATCAGTTCGCTACGGGTGTCGCCGAGTATTTTGGCTATGGAGTTGGCCTGCGTATGCGCATCGGCGAACTCCCCGGCGGTCTTGTCCACGAACTCACGCGAGACCGTGGCGTTGGCTCCGTGCCAGTTCGCCCTGTCGGCCTTGACCTTGAGATCACGCTCCGCGTCGTCCTGGAGGGACTTGAGGTTGACGACCATCTCCTCCCAGTCGCCGACGGCCTCTCCCAGCGCGGAAAAGTTGCCGTAACGCAGCGCGTCGAGGTCCATCAGTTACCTCGCTTCTCGTCAAAGCCCTTGTCCAGCGTGGAGATGCTGCTGATGACGCCGTAGATGTGCTCCTCGTCGCCTTTGTGCGCCCCCTTGGTGTAATCCAGGTGGTTCGAGATGTGGGCGCAGGCGTCGAGGAGGGACTGGACCTGGTCCACCCAGCGCTCGGCCACATGGTCCAGGGCCTTGCCGACGGCGAACTCCGACTTGAGACCCCCGGCGGCCTTCATCGAGGAGATCCGGGCATGGTCGCTCTCCCGGTCCATGCGGGTGCGCAGCCGGAACGCCGCATCTCCGATTGCGGCCAGATCAGGGAAGTTGACCGTCAGATCGCCCTGAGGATCGCCACCGCCACCGCCACCCGGGTCGGCAAGCTGGTTCAACTGCATCTTGGCGTTCCCCCTGTGCAGGGCTTCCGCCTTGAGCTGTTCCCACTCGTCCCAGGCCACCGAATGACGCCTTCCCCCGTGTGACTGATGTGCTCCCGTAGTGCCCGTCGCCCTCAAAGAGGGCGACGGGCACTACACAGCGCATCCAACTCACCAGAGAGATTCGGCCAGTTCAAGCGACCTTGCCGAATCATGACGATCCCTATACGTCAGTGGTCGGAAGGGACCAGTCCCGTCTGGACCAACGGCTTCCCCCGCTTGCGCGAGACGAAGACGCCACGGCCCGCCGGCATCGGCCGTGGCCGCACGCCGCCCATGAGGTCGCCCTCGCCGGGGTCGCCCGCGAGGACGAGGCCCTGGGCGCCGAGCTCCTTCATCCGCTGGATGAACGGCTCGTACGCGGCCCGGCCGCCGCCCGCCGAGGAGCGGGCGATGATGAAGCGGACGCCGACGTCCCGCGCGAACGGGAGTAGTTCGGTGAGGCCCGAGAGCGGGTTCCCGCTCGACGTGGACACCAGGTCGTAGTCGTCGATGATCACGAAGACGTTCGGACCGCGCCACCAGCTGCGGTCCCGCAGCTGCTGCGCTGTCACCTCCGCTGTCGGCGTACGCCGCTGCATCAGGTCGGCGAGCGCGTCCATGTGGTGCCCCATGGAGTTCGACATGGGGATGTACTCCGCCAGGTGCGACGGCGGGGTCACGTCCAGCAGGGCGCGGCGGTTGTCGACCACGAAGAGCTTGCACGAGTCGCCGTCGTAGCGCTCGGTGAGACGCTTGATGAGCAGGCGCAGCAGGTTCGACTTGCCGGACTCGCTCTCTCCGAAGATGAGGAAGAACGGGTCCGATTCGAAGTCGAGGAACACCGGCTCCAGGTTGTCCTCGTCGAGCGCGAAGGACACACCGCGGTCCGGGAACAGGTTCCCCGGGGGCAGCCGGTCCGCCGCGAACTCGCGTGGAAGCAACCGCACTTCGGGGGCGCCGGGCGCCGTCCAGTGCCGGGTCACCTCGGCGGTCAGCGCCGCCGTGGCCTCGGCCAGGTCCGTGTCCGATGTCAGGCCGTCGATCCGCGGGACCGCCGCCATGAAGTGCTGCTTCTGCGGCGACTGGCCGCGGCCGGGCACGCCCGTCGGCACGTTCGCCGCGACCTTGCGGTCGAACTCGGAGTCCATCGTGTCGCCGAGCCGCAGCTCGAGGCGGTTCATGAGGTGGTCCTTCATGTTCGCCCTGACCTCCATGGACCGCGAGGCGGTGAGCACCAGGTGGATGCCGTAGCCCAGGCCGCGGGCCGCGATGTCGAGCACCGCCGGCTCCAGACCCTCGTAGTCCGTACGGAAGTTGCCCCAGCCGTCGATGACGAGGAAGACGTCACCCCACGGCTGGTCGGTGACCGAGATGTCGCCGCGCGCCCTGCGTGCGCGGAAGTCGCCGATCGAGGCGATGCCGGAGGAGCGGAAGTACTCCTCGCGGCGCATCATCACGCCGTAGACCTCGGCGACCGTGCGTCGCACCTTCTCGGGGTCGAGGCGCGAGGCCACCCCGCCGACATGCGGCAGCCCGGCGACGGCCGACAGACCGCCACCACCGAAGTCGAGCCCGTAGAACTGCACTTCGTACGGGGTGTGCGTCAGGGCGAACGAGGCGATGAGCGAACGCAGCAGCGTCGACTTGCCGGACTGTGGGCCGCCCAGGATCTGCATATGGCCGGCCGCACCCGAGAAGTCGCACCACAGGGGGTCGCGCCGCTGCTCGTACGGCTTGTCGACGAGGCCCGCCGGGACGATGAGGCGTCCCGCGCCCTCGTAGCCGGGCTGTGTGAGACCGCGGCCCTGCACTGCGGCGAGGCCGGGAAGGAGACTGTCGAGCGACGGCGGGCTGTCCAGGGGCGGCAGCCACACCTGGTGGGCCGCCGGACCCTGGGCCTCGAGGCGGCGCACGATCACGTCGAGCACGGTGTCCGAGAGCGCGTCGTCGGTCGTGGGCGCGGTCTCGGGGCGCTGCTGGGGCACGGCGACGTACTGCACCGGCACCTCGGCCGCCGTGAACAGCACCGGCCGCCGGTCCATCGGAAGCGGCCCGCCCGCCACCGCCGTCTGCGCGGAACCGGAGCGGTAGGTCCCGGACACATACGCCGCCTTGAAGCGGACCATCTCGTCCGTGCCGTACTTCAGGAAGCCGGAACCCGGCACGTTCGGCAGCTCGTACGCGTCGGGTACGCCGAGCGCCGCGCGGGACTCGGCGGCGGAGAACGTCCGCAGTCCGATCCGGTACGAGAGGTAGGTCTCCAGGCCGCGCAGCCGGCCCTCTTCGAGGCGCTGCGAGGCGAGAAGCAGATGCACGCCCAGCGAACGGCCGATGCGGCCGATCTGCACGAACATCTCGATGAAGTCGGGCTTGGCCGTCAACAGCTCGCTGAACTCGTCGATCACCAGGACGAGCGACGGGATCGGCTGGAGCGGGGCGCCGGCCGCGCGCGCCTTCTCGTAGTCGTGGATGTTCGCGTAGTTGCCCGCGTCGCGGAGCATCTCCTGGCGGCGGTTGAGCTCACCGCGGATGGAGTCACCCATGCGGTCGACGAGCGTCAGGTCGTCCGCGAGGTTCGTGATGACAGCCGCGACGTGCGGCATCTGGGCCATGCCCGCGAACGTCGCACCACCCTTGAAGTCGGCGAGCACGAAGTTCAGTGTCTCGGAGGAGTGCGTGACCGCGAGGCCGAGGACGAGGGTGCGCAGGAGCTCCGACTTTCCGGAACCCGTCGCACCGACACACAGGCCGTGCGGGCCCATGCCCTCCTGAGCCGCTTCCTTGAGGTCGAGCATGACGGGCCGGCCGTCCTCGCCGACGCCGATCGGCACACGCAGCCGCTCCGCCTGGGAGCGCGGGCGCCAGGTGCGCTTGGTGTCCACGGAGGCGGCGTCGCCGAGACTCAGCAGATCCGTGAAGTCCAGGTTCGCCAGGAGCGGTTCGTCGTCGTCGCCGCCCGAGGCCATGCGCAGCGGCGCCAACTGCCGTGCCAGCGCGTCCGCGGCCTCGTAGGAGAGCAGGTCGGGCGTGCCCTCGTAGACCACGCCGTGCGCCGACTCCAGCGTCAGGGAGTGGGGCTGCACGACGATCGAGAGGTCGCCGCGACCCGTCGTCAGCTCGCCGGGCACGACCTCGACGACGGACACACCCTGCAGGCCTTCGGGGCTGGCCAGCATCGACACCGGCGGCAGGGACACGCCGTCGAGCACGACGACGAGATGCGGCTGCTCGGGGACGGGCGCCCCACCGGGGTGGAAGCGCGGACGGCCCTGGAGGCGCGTGGTCAGCATCGCCTCCAGCTCCATCGGGTCGGTGGCGATCAGGCGGCGGCTGCCGGCGCCGTCCGTCTGGCCCGCGGCCTGGCTGTGCGGCAGCCACTTGGCCCACTCCCACTGCGGCGCGGCCGCCCGGCCCGTCGCCACGGCGATCACCAGGTCCTCGGGGGAGTGCAGCGACGCGAGCGAGGCGACGACGGCGCGGGCCGTGCCGCGCACCGTCTGCGGCTCGCCGCTGACCGTCACGTGGTAGAAGGCCCGCAGCGAGACCGCCATCGGCAGGTCCTCGAGCGTGCCGTGCGCGGCGAGGAAGCGCTGCATGGCGCCCGCCGTCAGAGGCTCCAACTCGTCCACGGGCGCGGTTTGCGGGGGCACCAGCGGAGTGGCGAGCCCTTGCGGGCCGAGGCCGACACGCACCTGCCCGAAGTCCTCGTCGCCCGTGCGCCGCTCCCAGACGCGGCTGCCCTCGGCGACGAGCGCCCACAACTGCTCGGGGGAGGGGTGCAGGTAGTACTGCGCGTCGCGCTGCTTCCTCGCGGTCTTCGTGGCATCGCGCCGGGTTTGCGACAGATAACGCAGATAGTCGCGGCGCATGTCCGACATCTGGCCCTGCGAGCCGCGCCGGTAGCGCACCAGCATCGCGATGCCCATGGCCAGGGTCGACGCGATCATCACCATGCCCATGATCTTCATGAACGGCCCACCCTGGCCGTTGAAGAAGAAGACAACGGATCCGCCCATGCCGAGCATCGGCAGGAGCTGCATCATCGCGCCTTCCTGCTGCCCACGTGGCAGCTCGGGCGGAGGCTGCAGGACCACCTCTTCCGTGGGCACTTCGGACGGCAGCGCCCGAGGCGGGCGCTTCACGACGATGTGACTCACTTCGCACCAATTCCCTTGCCGGACCGAGGTGTTCCGTCCGCCGCCCCGTGTCAGGCGGACGTCGATCGTGATTTGCGATCCTACTGACGGCCACTGACAACGGTGGGCGGTAGGGTGCCGGAGGTGCAGTCGAGGACCGCGGATCCGCCCGGGAAACAGGGCATTTCACGCGGTCGGGAGCGAGCGGGCCCGCTAACGCCGGTCCTGGAAGCCTCGTTGACAGGCGGCGGGGACGCGCGCGAGCGACGTACACAACACCTCCACATCCGGCTGCATCACCGGACACACCAACTGAGGGGGAACAGCAGGTGAGCATGACGGCTTCCGCTTCCGCGACGGCCGGCGCGACCGGCGGAGCGGGCACCGGAGCCCCTTCGGGGGCCGGCACGGGCCTCGGCTTCTGCCGCGTCACCATCGTCGCGCCCGACAGCCGGATCGATGTCGCACTGCCCGACGACGTCCCGGTCGCCGACCTCAACCCGGAGATCCTGCGGCTCTCCCAGCAGGGCCCCGCCGAGGGCGCGCCGGTCGGCTACCACCTCGTACGCCGCGACGGCACCGTCCTCGACAGCGCCCGGTCCTTCGCCGCGCAGCGCATCCTCGACGGCGAGCTGCTCACCCTGCGCCCGTTCTCCGAGTCGCTGCCGCCGGCCGTCTTCGACGACGTCTCCGAAGCGGTCGCCTCGGCCGTCACCCGCGACCGCACCCTGTGGAACGGCGACCTGACCCGCGGCGCCGGACTCATCGGCGGCGGCGTCCTGCCCGCCCTCCTGGCCTTCGTCACGTGGACGGCCGAGCCGCACCACGACATGAACAGCCTCCAGGGCGTCCTCGCCGCGGTGGCCGGCCTTCTCCTCGTCGTCCTCGCCTGCGTGCGCGCCAGGGTCTACGACGACCGCGGCTCGGCCGTCGCCCTGGGACTCGGCGCCCTGCCGAACGTGGCGGTGGCGGGCTCCGGTCTGCTGCCCCTCGCCGACCACCAGGGGATCGGACGGCTCCAGTTCCTGCTGGCCTGCACGGCCGTACTGCTCGCCTCCGTGGTCCTCACCCTGGTCTCGCCGGGCGGCGACGGTCCCTTCGTGGCCTTCGTCTTCGCATCGGCCGTCGGGGTGCTCACGACGTTCATCGCCATCCTCACGGACCTGACGGCCGTGGAGACCGCCGGCCTGTGCGCGCCGCTCTCCGTAGGGGCCCTCGCCTTCCTGCCGGGCCTCTCCATGCGCTTCGCCCGCCTCCCCATCGGTTTCGAACCCCCGAGCATGGCCCGCGGCGAGTACGGCAACGACCCCGCGACCCAGGAGCCCGTCGAGGCCGACCGCATCGCGGCCCAGGCCCGCCGCGGCCATGAGCTGCTCGTCGGCCTGGTCGGCGGCTGCGCCCTGGTGTCCGTCGGCGCCGCGGCCGTCCTCGGCTTCTCGCACGACGTGTGGGGCCAGCTCCTCGCCTTCGCCACCGGCGTCGCGATGCTGATGCGCGCCCAGCTCTTCCGCTACACCGCGCAGGTCGCCTCCCTCCTCGCCGCCGGCCTCGCCTCTCTCGTCCTGCTGGGCCTCGGCCTCTCCCTCCACCCGCCGCTGGACTACCTGGACGACTTCTTCAGGAAGGGCGACAGCACCGCCCTCGACATCCGCACGGTCTGGCTCGTCGCGGTGATCGCGGTGGCCACGGCACTGATCACGTCGATCGGACTGATCACGCCCCGCCGCGGAGTCAGCCCCTTCTGGGGACGCTTCATGGAGATCGCGGAGACGTTCGTCCTGCTCACGCTGGTCCCGCTGACGCTCGCCGTCTTCGACGTGTACGCACAGGCCCGCGCGATGACCGGCTGACCGGGCGGTCGGATGCACACGGAGTGGCTGGTACGCTGTGTGACGGCCGTTTGTGTACGCGCCCTCAGGTCTCCGGTTTCCCCGGAATCTGAAGACTGCGCCCAGCGGACCTCGCCTCCCGAGTAACGGAAGCTCCCCTGAGATGTGGACCAGGGGCACTCGGTGGCCACGAAAAGACTACGAGGAGTACGCGTGTCGCTCGACGCCGCTACGAAGAAGCAGATCATCACCGAGTTCGGCCAGAAGGAGGGCGACACCGGCTCCCCCGAGGTCCAGGTCGCCATGCTGTCCCGCCGGATCTCGGACCTGACCGAGCACCTCAAGACGCACAAGCACGACCACCACTCCCGTCGTGGTCTGCTGATCCTGGTCGGCCAGCGTCGCCGCCTTCTGCAGTACCTGGCCAAGAAGGACATTCAGCGCTTCCGTGCGCTGGTCGAGCGCCTCGGCATCCGCCGCGGTGCGGCCGGCGCCCGCTAAGACGCCGTGAAGGGAGCGGTTCCCACTGACAGGGGGCCGCTCCCTTTGCTGTACGTGCGAAGTGTCATAGACGCTTTGTAGTCTGGACGCACGACAAAAGCACCACCGCACGCACCACGCACGCATCACCACATGCATGCACCGCTTCGATGCACCGCACCCAGTTGCACCGCATCACCGCGACGCATCACCGCACGAGGAGAAGCGCACCCTCGCCGCCGCCGGTCCTCGGTAGTGGCCCCCGGGAGACGGATCCCGTCCACCCCGGGTGCTTCGATCGAAGACCGGCCCGCACACAAGGCGCGCTTCTCCGGCCCCGTCCCTCCGCCACACGGGCGGAACGGGACAAAAGACGAAAAGTAACGGAGAAAACGCTAGTGGAGAACGAGACCCACTACGCCGAGGCCGTCATTGACAACGGCACCTTCGGCACCCGCACCATCCGCTTCGAGACGGGCCGTCTGGCCCGTCAGGCCGCCGGCTCCGCCGTGGCGTACCTGGACGACGACACCATGGTGCTGTCGGCCACGACCGCTTCGAAGAAGCCCAAGGACCAGCTCGACTTCTTCCCCCTGACGGTGGACGTCGAGGAGCGGATGTACTCGGCCGGCAAGATCCCCGGCTCCTTCTTCCGCCGTGAGGGCCGTCCCTCCGAGGACGCGGTCCTAACCTGCCGCCTCATCGACCGCCCGCTGCGTCCGTCCTTCAAGAAGGGCCTTCGCAACGAGATCCAGGTCGTCGAGACCATCATGGCGCTCAACCCCGACCACCTGTACGACGTGGTCGCCATCAACGCCGCCTCCTGCTCCACGCAGCTGGCCGGCCTGCCCTTCTCCGGCCCGGTCGGCGGCACCCGTGTCGCGCTGATCAAGGGCCAGTGGGTCGCGTTCCCGACGCACACCGAGCTCGAGGACGCCGTCTTCGACATGGTCGTCGCCGGTCGCGTTCTCGAGGACGGCGACGTCGCGATCATGATGGTCGAGGCCGAGGCCACCGAGAAGACCATCGAGCTCGTCAAGGGCGGCGCCCAGGCGCCGACCGAGGAGGTCGTCGCCGCCGGTCTCGAGGCCGCGAAGCCCTTCATCAAGGTGCTTTGCAAGGCCCAGTCGGAGCTGGCCGCCAAGGCCGCCAAGCCGACCGGCGAGTTCCCGATCTTCCTGGACTACCAGGACGACGTCTTCGAGGCCCTGACCGCCGCGGTCACGAGCGAGCTCGCCCAGGCGCTCACCATCGCCGGCAAGCAGGACCGCGAGGCCGAGCTGGACCGCGTCAAGGAGATCGCCGCCGAGAAGCTGCTCCCGCAGTTCGAGGGCCGCGAGAAGGAGATCTCCGCTGCGTACCGCGCGCTGACCAAGAAGCTGGTCCGCGAGCGCGTCATCAAGGACAAGGTCCGCATCGACGGCCGTGGCGTCACGGACATCCGTACGCTCGCCGCCGAGGTCGAGGCCATCCCGCGCGTGCACGGCTCGGCGCTCTTCGAGCGTGGCGAGACCCAGATCCTGGGCGTCACCACCCTCAACATGCTCCGTATGGAGCAGCAGCTGGACACCCTTTCCCCGGTGACCCGCAAGCGCTACATGCACAACTACAACTTCCCGCCCTACTCGGTCGGCGAGACGGGCCGCGTCGGCTCCCCGAAGCGCCGCGAGATCGGCCACGGCGCGCTCGCCGAGCGCGCCATCGTGCCGGTCCTGCCGACGCGCGAGGAGTTCCCGTACGCGATCCGTCAGGTCTCCGAGGCCCTCGGTTCCAACGGCTCGACGTCCATGGGCTCGGTCTGCGCCTCCACCATGTCGCTGCTGAACGCCGGTGTGCCGCTGAAGGCCCCCGTCGCCGGTATCGCCATGGGCCTGATCTCCCAGGAGATCAAGGGCGAGACGCACTACGTCGCCCTCACCGACATCCTCGGTGCGGAGGACGCCTTCGGTGACATGGACTTCAAGGTCGCCGGCACCAAGGAGTTCGTCACCGCTCTCCAGCTCGACACCAAGCTGGACGGCATCCCGGCCTCCGTCCTGGCCGCGGCCCTCAAGCAGGCCCGCGACGCCCGCCTCCACATCCTCGACGTGATGATGGAAGCGATCGACACGCCGGACGAGATGTCCCCGAACGCCCCGCGGATCATCACGGTCAAGATCCCCGTGGACAAGATCGGTGAGGTCATCGGCCCGAAGGGCAAGATGATCAACCAGATCCAGGAGGACACCGGCGCCGACATCACGATCGAGGACGACGGCACCATCTACATCGGTGCCCAGCAGGGCTCGCAGGCCGAGGCCGCGCGCGCCACGATCAACTCGATCGCCAACCCGACCATGCCGGAGGTCGGCGAGCGCTACCTGGGCACCGTCGTGAAGACGACGACCTTCGGTGCGTTCGTGTCCCTGCTCCCGGGCAAGGACGGCCTGCTGCACATCTCGCAGATCCGCAAGCTGGCCGGCGGCAAGCGCGTGGAGAACGTCGAGGACGTTCTCGGCGTGGGCGCCAAGGTCCAGGTCGAGATCGCCGAGATCGACTCCCGCGGCAAGCTCTCCCTCATCCCCGTCGTCGAGGGCGAAGAGGGCGACGAGACGAAGGACGACACCGACAAGTGACGTCCCGTAGCTCCAAGGCGACGGCCCGCACCTCCTCGGAGGCGCGGGCCGTCGCCCGTACCCAAACCCTGATCAAGGGCGAGAACGGCATCGGTACGGTCCGCAGGACCACCCTCCCCGGCGGCCTGCGGATCGTCACCGAGACGCTGCCCTCCGTACGCTCCGCGACCTTCGGGATCTGGGCGAACGTCGGCTCCCGCGACGAGACACCCACGCTGAACGGCGCGACGCATTACCTCGAGCACCTCCTCTTCAAGGGCACCTCCCGCCGGAGCGCCCTCGACATCTCCTCGACGATCGACGCGGTCGGCGGCGAGATGAACGCCTTCACGGCGAAGGAGTACACGTGCTACTACGCGCGCGTGCTCGACACCGACCTCCCCCTCGCGATCGATGTCGTCTGCGACATGCTGACCGGCTCCCTCATCGAGGAGGCGGACGTCGACGCCGAGCGCGGCGTGATCCTCGAAGAGATCGCCATGACGGAGGACGACCCGGGCGACTGCGTGCACGACCTGTTCGCGCACACCATGCTCGGCGACACCCCGCTCGGCCGCCCGGTCCTCGGCACGGTCGACACGATCAACGCGCTCAACCGCGGCCAGATCGCCCGCTTCTACAAGAAGCACTACGACCCGACGCACCTCGTCGTCGCGGCCGCGGGGAACGTCGACCACAACAAGGTCGTACGCCAGGTGCGTGCCGCCTTCGAGAAGGCCGGCGCCCTCACCCGCACCGACGCCGTCCCCACGGCCCCGCGCGACGGCCGCAAGCCCGTGCGCGCAGCGGGCCGCATGGAACTCCTCGGCCGCAAGACCGAGCAGGCTCACGTCATCCTCGGCATGCCGGGCCTCGCCCGCACCGACGAGCGCCGCTGGTCCATGGGCGTCCTCAACACCGCCCTGGGCGGCGGCATGTCGTCCCGCCTCTTCCAGGAGGTCAGGGAGAAGCGCGGCCTCGCCTACAGCGTGTACTCGTACACCTCGGGCTTCTCGGACTGCGGCCTCTTCGGGGTCTACGCGGGCTGCCGGCCGAGCCAGGTGCACGACGTGCTCAAGATCTGCCGCGACGAGCTCGCCCACGTCGCGGAGCACGGTCTGTCCGACGACGAGATCAGCCGCGCCATCGGCCAGCTCTCCGGCTCCACGGTCCTCGGCCTCGAGGACACCGGCGCGCTCATGAACCGCATCGGCAAGAGCGAGCTCTGCTGGGGCGAGCAGATGTCCGTCAGCGACATGCTGGAGGAGATCGCCTCGGTCACCCCCGACGAGGTGCGCGCGGTGGCCCGCGACATCCTGGGACAGCGCCCCTCGCTGTCGGTCATCGGCCCGCTCAAGGACAAGCAGGCGGCGCGCCTGCACGAAGCGGTGGCATAGCCCACCCGTTCGCAACTCGCGTAAGGAACGAAGAAGATGAGCAAGCTGCGCGTGGCGGTCCTCGGCGCCGGGGGCCGCATCGGCTCCGAGGCCGTACGGGCCGTCGAGGCCGCCGAAGACATGGAACTGGTCGCGGCCCTCGGCCGGGGCGACAAGCTGGAGACCCTCGCGGAGTCCGGCGCCCAGGTCGCGGTCGAACTGACCACGCCCGACTCGGTGATGGACAACCTCGACTTCTGCGTACGCCACGGCATCCACGCCGTCGTCGGCACCACCGGCTGGACCGACGACCGCCTCGCCAAGCTCACCACCTGGCTCGCGGACTCCCCGCGGACCGGTGTGCTCATCGCCCCGAACTTCTCCATCGGGGCCGTCCTCACCATGAAGTTCGCCGAGGCGGCGGCGCCGTACTTCGAGTCCGTCGAGGTCATCGAGCTGCACCACCCGAAGAAGGTGGACGCGCCCAGTGGCACGGCCGCCCGTACGGCGCAGCTCATCGCGGCGGCCCGCGAGAAGGCCGGCAGCGCCCCGCAGCCGGACGCCACGGCCACCGCTCTCGACGGCGCCCGCGGCGCGGACGTCGACGGCGTCCCGGTTCACTCCGTGCGCATGCGCGGCCTCCTCGCCCACCAGGAGGTCCTCCTGGGCGGCGAGGGCGAGACGCTGACCATCCGCCACGACTCGCTGCACCACAGCAGTTTCATGCCGGGCATCCTGCTCGGCGCCCGCCGTGTCGTGACCACTCCCGGCCTCACCTTCGGCCTGGAACACTTCCTCGACCTGAACGTCTGACGGACCTCATGCGCGCAAAGCTCACCTACCTCGTCACCGCCCTCGTCCTGGTCTTCTACTTCGTCCTGGTCGGCAGCCGCGGCCTGCTCCTCATCGAGCAGGGCACCCTGCTCACCGTCACGTTCGGCGTGGCCGTGCTGATCCTGCCGGTGATCGGCCTCTGGTTCCTCTGGGCCAACACCCAGTTCGTCCGCAAGGCGAACCGTCTCGCCGAGCGCCTGGAGGCCGAGGGCGGCCTGCCCGTGGACGAGCTGCGCCGTGACCAGTACGGCCGCATCGACCGCGACTCCGCCGACGAGGTCTTCGTCCGGCGCAAGGCGGAGACCGAGGACACGCCGGGGGACTGGCGCTGCTGGTTCCGCCTCGCCGTGGCCTACCGCGACGCCCGGGACACGCCGCGCGCCCGCAAGGCGATGCAGCGCGCCATCGCCCTCCAGGAGGGCCGGACGGTCAGCGTCTGAGGACGTGTGCGTCCCGAGTACGCGTGAAGGGCCGCGCCGGTGATCCGGCGCGGCCCTTCACGTATGCCTGGTTCAGGCCTGGTGCGGCCGGTACTCGTCGGCCCACACCTCGATGGCGTCCGACGCCCGGTCGAAGGCCTCGGTCCGCGCAAGGAAGTCCGCACCGTGACTGGTGACCAGGGCGGACATCTCATCGGCCTTGTCCCGCCGTACGAGGAGCAGCGCCTGCCCCTGCACCGTGCGGGGGAGTCCGAGCCAGCGGACCGGCTGCTGGACGGTACGGACCGTCACGACCTGGGCCCACGGGACCGTCTGGGTCTGGAAGAAGGCCACACGGCGCAGGCCGTGCGCGCTCACCCACGTACCCACCCGCAGCAGGCGCAGGGCCGCCCCGATGATGAGCAGGGCGATGACGCCGCACACCGCGCCGCCGCCGAGGCCACCCGTGAAGGCGATGATCACCGCGGCGAACATGACGTACGAGGCGAGCAGCAGGAGCAGCGCGGCGAATCCCACGCGCCACGGCCCCGGCCGGTAGGGACGCCGCCATTGGTCGCGATCGTCGAAAGGCAGCGCGACATCGTCGGCCACCTCGTCAAAAGCGCGGTCGGCCGTCAGGAAGGGCAGGGGCACGACTGGTCCTCACTCAATCCACGCTGTATTCGGGCTGTGCCCGGTGAGGCTACCTAGGCGTGCGCCTGCCTTCCACCCCTGGGGGGCCGGACGGGGGCAGGCCGTCAGCGGCCGTCGGACGCTTCGGACTGCTGCGTGTGCGCCGGTGCCTGACCGGACGACAGGGCGGGCATCCCCAGGAGCAGAGCGCCCACGAGCCCGGCGACGACGGTGAGGCCGACGAGCGAGCGACCGGCGATCTGGCCGGCCGAAGCGCGTTCGCGCGGGGGTGGAGTGACGTTACTGCGGAACTTGTCGGCTTCGGCGATGAAGGCGAACGGAACTGGCTCGCGCCGACGGAACATGGGTGCTGCTTCTCCTCGTCAAGATCGAAACGTTCAGGTCATCGAAGCGCCGAGAGCGCGGAGAGCGGCGAACGAACCGCCCGTTACCCATACAGACGCACGGATGCATCAAAAGGTGCCCTGTTTCGCCGAATTCACAGAAGTTCGGCGTTGTTCGGATCGGAATGTCGCGAGGCACGACCGAATGCCCCGTTGTCAGTGCCTGCCCGTAGAGTGGGCGCCGCCCGAGTGAAGTGATGGAAGGACCCCTCGAACCGTGACCGAAACCCCTGCTGACGACCTCAAGCCGACCTTCCGCGGCGACGTGACGGTCGAGCTGGTCAAGCACACCGCGAGCGACACCGACGTGCTGTTCGCCGCCCGCGTCTCCACCGCGGGAGAGCAGTCCCTCGACGAGCTGACCAAGGACCCGGAGCGCTCCAAGGGCCTGATCAACTTCCTGATGCGGGACCGTCACGGCAGCCCCTTCGAGCACAACTCGATGACGTTCTTCATCAACGCCCCGATCTTCGTGTTCCGCGAGTTCATGCGACACCGCGCGGGCTGGTCGTACAACGAGGAGTCGGGCCGCTACAGGGAGCTCCAGCCGGTCTTCTACGTCCCGGAGGCCTCCCGCAAGCTGGTCCAGCAGGGCCGCCCCGGCAAGTACCAGTTCGTCGAGGGCACGCAAGGCCAGCAGGAGCTCACCGGCCGCGTGATGGAGGACTCGTACCGCCAGGCGTACGAGGCGTACCAGGAGATGCTCGCCGCGGGCGTCGCCCGCGAGGTGGCCCGTTCGGTCCTCCCGGTCGGCCTCTTCTCCTCGATGTACGCGACGTGCAACGCGCGCTCCCTGATGCACTTCCTCGGCCTGCGCACCCAGCACGAGCTGGCCAAGGTCCCGTCCTTCCCGCAGCGGGAGATCGAGATGGTCGGCGAGAAAATGGAGGCGGAGTGGGCCAAGCTCATGCCGCTCACCTACGCCGCGTTCAACGGGAACGGCCGGGTCGCTCCGTAGCCGAGGAAGCGTGGATACGGCACAGATGTACGGTTCAGCCGTGTGAAGTGTCCGGATTGCGGCATTTCGGAAAGTTCATCTAGCCTGATCAAACGGACCCGGCACTGCCTGAACCCCCGAGCAGGCAGTGCCGGGATCCATCCCCGCCACACCCCCTGGCATCCCCCGAGGGGGGACCGTGCGCTGAGCAGCGAGTAGCGTATTACCCATGGCTCCGACCTCCACTCCGCAGACCCCCTTCGGGCGGGTCCTCACCGCTATGGTCACGCCGTTCACGGCGGACGGCGCACTTGACCTCGATGGCGCGCAGCGACTCGCCGCCCATCTGGTGGACGCAGGCAACGACGGACTCGTCGTCAACGGCACCACCGGCGAGTCCCCGACCACCAGCGACGCGGAGAAATCGGATCTCGTACGAGCCGTACGACAGGCGGTCGGCGACCGTGCCCACGTCATTGCCGGCGTCGGTACGAACGACACCCACCACAGCATCGAGCTCGCCCGCGCCGCCGAAAAGGCCGGAGCGCACGGCCTGCTCACGGTGACGCCGTACTACAACAAGCCCCCGCAGGAAGGCCTCCTGCGGCACTTCACCGCGATCGCCGACGCCACCGAACTGCCGGTGATGCTGTACGACATCCCGGGCCGCAGCGGCGTACCCATCAACACCGAGACGATCGTCCGCCTCGCCGAGCACCCGCGCATCGTCGCCAACAAGGACGCCAAGGGCGACCTCGGCCGCGCCAGCTGGGCCATCGCCCGCTCCGGCCTCGCCTGGTACTCCGGCGACGACATGCTCAACCTGCCGCTGCTCTCCGTGGGCGCGGTCGGCTTCGTCTCCGTCGTCGGCCACGTCGTCACCCCCGACCTGCGCGCCATGCTCGACGCGTTCGTCAGCGGCGACGTGCAGAAGGCCACCGAGATCCACCAGAAGCTGCTCCCGGTCTTCACCGGCATGTTCCGCACACAGGGCGTCATCACGACCAAGGCGGCGCTCGCCCTCCAGGGCCAGCCCGCCGGACCGCTGCGCCTGCCCCTCGTGGAGCTGACGTCCGACGAGACCGCCCAGCTCAAGATCGATCTCGCCGCCGGCGGGGTACAGCTCTAAACACAGACTTCACAACTGAATACGCACGACCGCAGGACACAGCTCCTGCACCCACACAAGACAACTGCTACTGCACGAACGTCACGCGCGCCACGTGCCTTACAGGTACGTGGCGCGCGTGGTCAGGAGAGTCTTTTGAGTCATCCGCATCCTGAACTCGGCGCCCCGCCGAAGCTCCCGAAGGGCGGCCTGCGCGTCACCCCGCTCGGCGGCCTCGGTGAGATCGGCCGCAACATGACGGTCTTCGAGTACGACGGCCGCCTGCTCATCGTCGACTGCGGCGTGCTCTTCCCCGAGGAGGAGCAGCCCGGCATCGACCTGATCCTGCCGGACTTCACGTCCATCAGGGACCGCCTCGACGACATCGACGGCATCGTGCTCACGCACGGCCACGAGGACCACATCGGCGGCGTTCCGTACCTCCTGCGGGAGAAGCCGGACATCCCGCTGATCGGCTCCAAGCTGACGCTCGCCCTCATCGAGGCGAAGCTGCAGGAGCACCGCATCCGCCCGTACACGCTTGAGGTCGCCGAGGGCGACCGCGAACGTCTGGGCCCCTTCGACTGCCAGTTCGTGGCGGTCAACCACTCCATCCCGGACGCGCTCGCGGTAGCCATCCGCACGCCGGCCGGCATGGTGGTCCACACGGGCGACTTCAAGATGGACCAGCTCCCGCTGGACCGCCGCCTCACCGACCTCCCCACGTTCGCCAAGCTCGGCGAGGAAGGCATCGACCTTCTCCTCACCGACTCGACGAACGCCGAGGTCCCGGGTTTCGTCCCGCCCGAGCGCGACATCTCGAACGTGATCCGCGGCGTCTTCGCGGGCGCGCAGAAGCGCATCATCGTCGCCTCCTTCGCCAGCCACGTGCACCGCATCCAGCAGATCCTGGACGCCGCCCACGAGTACGGCCGCCGGGTTGCCTTCGTCGGCCGCTCGATGGTGCGGAACATGGGCATCGCCCGTGATCTCGGCTACCTGAAGGTCCCGCCGGGCCTGGTCGTGGACGTCAAGACGCTCGACGACCTCCCGGACAACGAGATCGTCCTCGTCTGCACCGGCTCGCAGGGCGAGCCGATGGCCGCGCTGTCCCGCATGGCCAACCGCGACCACCAGATCCGGATCGTCTCCGGCGACACGGTGATCCTGGCGTCGTCCCTGATCCCGGGCAACGAGAACGCGGTCTACCGCGTCATCAACGGCCTGACCCGCTGGGGCGCGAACGTCGTCCACAAGGGCAACGCCAAGGTCCACGTCTCGGGCCACGCCTCGGCCGGCGAGCTGCTGTACTTCTACAACATCTGCAAGCCGAAGAACCTGATGCCGGTCCACGGCGAATGGCGCCACCTGCGCGCCAACGCCGAGCTCGGCGCCCTCACCGGCGTCCCGCACGACCGCATCGTGATCGCCGAGGACGGCGTCGTCGTCGACCTCGTCGAGGGCAAGGCCAAGATCGTCGGCAAGGTCCAGGCCGGTTACGTCTACGTGGACGGCCTCTCGGTCGGCGACGTCGGTGAACCCGCGCTCAAGGACCGCAAGATCCTCGGTGACGAGGGCATCATCTCGGTCTTTGTGGTGGTGGACTCCAGCACCGGCAAGATCACCAGCGGCCCGACCGTCCAGGCGCGCGGCTCCGGCATCGACGATTCGGCGTTCAGCGCTGTCATGCCGCGGATCCAGGAAGTCCTGGACAAGTCGGCCCAGGACGGTGTCGTCGAACCCCACCAGCTGCAGCAGCTCATCCGCCGCACACTGGGCAAGTGGGTCTCCGACACCTACCGTCGGCGCCCGATGATCCTCCCGGTCGTCGTAGAGGTCTGAAGCACCTGAGGAGCGGGGGGGGGGGGGGGTGGTTAGGGTGGGGGGCCGGCCGGCGGGGTTGGAGGGTCGCGCGCGGGGGGGGGGCCGGGGGGGGTTAGAGCGACGTACGAAGCCTCGTTGGGGGGGGGGTGATGAT
>NZ_JBSGTG010000027.1:0-121425 GCF_053607285.1 Streptomyces sp. NPDC055140
ACCGAATGGGTGGCGGGCCTTCGCATGGCGAACTGTCAGCTGGGGGGCGTATAGCGTCCGTCGATCGCCGTCCAGCCTCCGTCCACGAAGAGCTGGCTCCCCGTCACGAAGGACGACGCGTCCGACGCCAGATAGACGACGGCGCCGGCCAGTTCGTCGGGCCGGGACCAGCGGCCCAGGGCGCTCTTGGACGCGTAGGCATCCGACCACTCCGGCACGGACCTGATCTGCGCTGTCAGCGGTGTGTCCACGACCCCCGGAGCGACGGCGTTGACCCGCACGCCCGACGGGCCCAGCTCGGCCGCCGCGGTGCGCAGCAGTTGGACGAGGCCGGCCTTCGTGGCCGCGTACACGCCCTGGCCCGGCTCGACCGCCACCGAACGGATCGAGCTGAAGCCGATGATGCTCCCGCGGCCGCGTTCGGCCATGCCGCGGCCGAACGCCCGCACGAGGTCGAAGGAGGCGCGCAGATTGAGCGACACGACTCGGTCGAACTCGTCCGTCGTGTAGTCGAGCAGATGCTTGCGCACGTTCGTCGCGGCGGTGAAGACGAGCACGTCGACGGCGCCGAGCTCCTCGGCGGCGCGCGCGACCGCCTCGCCGTCCAGCACGTCGAGGGCGTACGCCGACATCTCCTTGCCCATCGACGCCGTCTCCGCGGCGGCCTTCAGGTCACGGTCGGCGCACACCACCGTGGCGCCGTGCGCGGCGAGCGCCAGGGCGCTCTCGCGGCCGATTCCGCTGCCGGCGCCCACCACGACGGCCTTGCGGCCGTCGAGCCGGAACAGACGAGAGTAGCTGCCCACCGCATCGGTGTGGTCGTTCTCTTGCATGGTCCTCACGGCTTCTTCGTCGTCGGGCGGATCACTGCCATACGGGTCACGGTGAGCTCTTCGATGGCGAACCTCGGGCCTTCCCGTCCGGCCCCGGAGTCCTTCACACCGCCGTACGGCATGACGTCGGAGCGGAAGCCGGGAACTTCGTTGACGACCACTCCGCCCACCTCCAGGCGGTCGAGAGCGGCGAACGCGGTGTCGAGGGCGCTGGTGTAGACGCTCGCGTGCAGTCCGTAGCGCGAGTCGTTGACCAGGTCGAAGGCCGTCTCCAGATCGGGGACCGAGCGGATCGCGACGACAGGGCCGAAGACCTCCTCGTCCCACAGGGGGAGGCCGCGGTCCACGTCGAGCAGCACGGCGGGCTGGATCACCCCGTCGGTGACCTTGCCCCCGGCCAGCAGCGACGCGCCCGCCGCCACCGCCTCCTCCAGCCACGCGCACACCCGCTCGGTCGACCGTTCGTCGATGAGGGCCGAGACACGTGTCTGCGGATCGCGGGGATCGCCCACGGTCACCTCGGCCACCCGCTCCTTCACGCGGGCCACGAACTCCTCGCGCACGGCGTCCACCACGACGACCCGCTGCACGCTGATGCAGGCCTGGCCCGACGCGTAGAAACCGCCGCGCACCACCGCGTCGGCGGCGGCGTCGAGGTCGGCGTCGGCGGCCACCACCAGGGCGGCGTTGGAGCCGAGTTCGAGCAGCACCTTGGTGGGGGCCGCGTCCTTGGCGATCCGGTGACCCACGGCGGCTGAGCCGGTGAAGGACACCGCTCCGATCCGGCGGTCGGTGGTCAGCGCGGCGCCGACCTCAGGGCCGCCGGTCACCAGCTGCACCGCGGCCTGCGGCGCGCCGCAGGCGAGCAGGGCCTCGCGGAGGAGGTGCACCAGCCAAAGGGTGGCCAGCGGTGTCTGCGGCGCGGGCTTTGCGATGATCGGGCAGCCCGCGGCAAGGGCGGGCGCGATCTTGTGCGTGGCGAGCAGCAGCGGGTAGTTGAAGCCCGCGATGCCCACCACGACGCCGATCGGCTTGCGGGTCCAGAAGCCGAGCAGCCCCTCGCCCGACGGCAGCAGGTCGAGCGGCACCGTCTCCCCGTGCAGCCGGGCCACTTCTTCGGCCGCGGTCAGCAGGGTCAGCAGGGTGCGGTCCACCTCGACACGGCAGTCGATCTGCGGCTTGCCGGTCTCCAGGACCAGGAGCTGCTCGAAGTCGTCGCGGCGGGCGGTGACCGCTTCGTGCGTCGCGAGCAGCGCCGCTCGGCGGGTGTGCGAGGGGAGTCGGCCGACCTGGTGGCGGACCGCGACCGCCGCGTCCAGGGCCTGGCGCGCGAGGTCGGTGTCCCCGACCGGCGCCGAGGCGACGAGGGTCCCGTCGTAGGGGAAGCGGACGTCCTCGGCGGCGGGGGCCGCCACCCAGGTGTCGCCGATGGGAAGGCCCTCGGGGAACTCCTTCACCAACGGGCCTTCGTCGCTGGTGGGTTTGACGTGCGTAGTCACAGTCTGTACTCCCGGTTGAGGTCGGCCGCCGTCACTCCGGACAGTGCCTTGCCCAGAGTCGGCACGGCGGCGATCAGCCTGCGTGTGTGGGGGATCCTCGTAGACCTCCTGCGTGGCTCCGGACTCCACGATCTGCCCGTCGTGCATGTGTGCGACCCGGTCGCACACATGACGTACCACGGACAGGTCGTGGGAGACGAAGACCAGCGTCAGGGACAGCTCGTCGACGAGGTCGGCGATGAGGTTGAGCACCTGTGCCCGTACAGACACGTCGAGGGCGCTCACGGGCTCGTCGGCCACGATGATCTTCGGGTGGGGGGCGGGGGCGCGCGCGATCGAGATGCGTTGGCGCCGGCCGCCGGAGAACTGGTGCGGATACCGGTTCGTCGCGTCTGCCCGCAGGCCGACCGCCTCGAGGAGTTCGGCCACCCGCTCCCGGGGGTTCTCGTGCCCCTGCGCGACGAGCGGCTCGGCCACGATGTCGCCCACGCGCATCCGTGGGTCGAGCGCGCTCATCGGGTCCTGGAGGACGAGTCGGAGCCGCTCGCGGACGAACCGGAGCTGTCTCTCCCCGGAGCTTGGTGATGTCCCGGCCGTCGATCTCGACGCTGCCGCTGGAGGGACGGTCGAGCCAGGCCAGGATCCGCAGCAGGGCCGACTTGCCGCAGCCCGACTCGGGGTCATGCACGCCACCCTTTCGCCGTAACTGGCCTGACCAGTAAGCTCACTTGCCAGGTACCGTGACGACTGAAACTGTCGCTGTCAAGGGGCGCCTACCTCAGGCATCGCGAGCGAAGGAGAGTGCGGGTGCTCATGGAACAGAGCCTGGCCGCCATGTCGGCCGTCGAAATGGTGGCCGGATTCGCAGACCGCACGTTGTCGCCGGTCGACGTCCACGACGCCGTCCAGTCGGTTATCGAGGCACGTGAGGGTGTGCTCAACGCGTTCTGGGTGCGGGACCCGGACGAGTCCCGCAAGGCGGCTCAGGCCAGCGAGGCCCGATGGGCGGCGGGCGAACCGTTCGGGCCGATCGATGGCGTGCCCGTGACGCTGAAGGAGAACGTCGCGCGTAGGGGCGTACCCATGTCCGCGGGCAACGCGGGGGCCGAGCCGGTCGTCCCCGATGCGGACGCGCCCATCACCGCTCGGGTCCTCGAATCCGGCGGAGTGGTCCTCGGATCGACCGTGATGCCCGACTGGGGCATGCTCTCCTCGGGAGTCTCCAGCCGGCACGGCATCACCCGCAGCCCCTGGAACTCCGGCTGGACGACGGGCGGTTCGAGCTCCGGCGCGGGCGCCGCGGCCGCCGGGGGGTACGGGCCGCTGCACGTCGGCACCGACATCGGCGGATCGATCCGGCTGCCGGGCACCTGGCTGGGCCTTGCCACGCTCAAGCCCAGCTACGGGCGCATCCCGCTGGACGCCCCGTACCAGGGGCGCTGCGCAGGCCCCCTGACGCGCACCGTGGCGGACGCCGCCCTGCTCATGCGGGTCCTGAGCCAACCGGATCCCCGGGACTGGTCGAGCCTGCCGCCGCAGGACATCGACTGGTCGGCCCTGGACGTCGAGGTCCGCGGACTGCGCGTGGGGGTGCAGCTCGACGCCGGGTGCGGGGAGCCGGCCGACGCGGAGACCGTCGCCGCGGTGCGGCGTGCCGCCGAGGCCTTCGAGGCCGCGGGAGCCGTCGTGGAGCCGCTCGGGCCGTTCATGACCCAGGATCTCCTGGACGACCTGGATCTGTTCTGGCGGGTGCGGTCCTGGAACGACTTCCGTGCGCTGACGCCCGCAGCCCGCCGGCGTGTCCTGCCCTACATCGTCCAGTGGTGCCAGGAAGGCGCGGACGTGCCGGGCACGAAGGTGCTTCGGTGCTACCAGCAGATCATGCGGATCCAGGAGCAGACCGTGGCGGCGACGCTCCCGTACGATCTGGTGCTCTCGCCGACCGCTCCGGTGGCGGCGTTCCCCGCTGATCAGCCGATGCCGTTCATGGGGGACGGCAAGACCATGCACCACATCGGATTCACCGCGCCGTACAACATGTCGGGGCAGCCTGCCGCGACCGTCAACTGCGGCTTCACGAAGGACCGTCGGCCCATCGGGGTGCAGATCTCGGGTCGCCGCTTCGACGATCTCGGAGTTCTGAGGGCGGCGGCGTGGTACGAACGGAACCGTCCTGCCGGGGCGGTTCCGCACTGGCCGGACAGCGTCCCCGGGACGCCCACGGGGGAGAGGACGACATGAACCACGCTCAAGGGAAATCAGCCGTGAGCAACGGGGCACAGTTCCGGCAGGTAGCGCCGGTACGGCTCTACCAGCGCATCGTTGAGCAGATCGAGCAGGCGATCACCCAAGGTGACCTCAAACCCGGTCAACGGCTGCCGAGCGAGCGCGAGTTGGTGACACAGTTCGGGGCGAGCCGGCCCACCGTGCGGGAGGCCTTGCGGGTGCTGGAGAGCAACGGACTCGTCCGCTCGCGCCCGGGTGACCCGAACGGCCCGGAGATCCTGCCGTTCTCGCCGGCCGGCCTGACCAAGGAGATGACCCGGCTCGTCCAGTTCGACAACGTGTCGATGGCCGAGTTGATCTCCTTCCGCATGATGCTCGACGGAACGGCGAGCTCGCTGGCGGCGCGGCTGCGGTCCGAGGAGGAACTGTCCGCCATGGAGCGGACGCTCGCCGTCATGTCGGACGCGATCGAAGAAAGCTACGAGGAGTTCAGCAAGGCCGATGTCGCCTTCCACGAGGCGGTGGCCGTGGCCAGCCGCAACTCTCTCATCGAGGTGTGCAACCAGGTCGTCAGGGGCGCCGTCCTCTCGCTGATCTCGGACAAGGTCTCTCACGCGAGCAACAGCAAGGCGCTCATGCGGGAGTCGCTCCATCACCATCAGGAGGTGCTGGAGGCGATCCGCGTACGGGACGGCCTGGCGGCGGCACGCCTCTCACGGCGCTCGCTCTACGACTACTACGCGGGCTACGTCCCCGAGGACGAACAGGGGCTGCTGATCGCGCTCGTGGACGACGAAGACGCCTGAGTTTTCCTTTGTCCCGCCCCCCGGAGGTGTTCTCCGGGGGGCGGCGTCTTCTGCCTCTGGATATGAGATGCAGTCAGACTGGCTCAGGGCACGGGAGTTCCCAGATGCCACGAGGCGATGATGATCAGCTTCTTCGTCTGCAGCACGCCAACACCTTTGCGGCGCAGGCGATTCGCCACCTTCTTCCCCACCACATCATCCCGGAGCGGGCCGTCGTCGACTTCGAGTGCCGGGCGTTGACCCTGCCCGAGTAGTAGACACTGCTGGAACGCGTTCGTCACTGCTTCGAAGGAGCGGCGCTGGCCACCGGCACCGAACTGACCGTCGAGGCCCCAGAGCCGCCCGTACGAGCCGCTCGTGCAGGACGACGCACTGGCCGCAAACTGGACTGCTGCCATGGAGAGGTTCGGGCGGGACACCACCTCGGGTGTCCGCCTGGGCGGCGGTTCGACCGACATGGGCAACGTCAGCCAGGTGTGGACGGCGCAGGCGGCGCAGCGGCCGTCGCGCCTGATGCACTCGGTCCGACTGTCACTCGTAGACGGCCACCAGCCGGCCGATGACTTCGCCGCGTTCGAGCCTGCCGATGCCTTCGCCGATCTCGTCGAAGCCGATGGGGGTGATGCGGGAGGAGACCTTGCCTGCGGCGATGAGGTCGAGGACGGCCTGACAGTCCTCGGCGGTGCCCGCCTGCGAGCCGATGAGGGTCACCTGGTTGAGGGTGAGCGTCTGGAGGTTGATGGTGCCCTCGCTGACCCCGAGGCCTACCTGGACGACCTTTCCGTCACGGCGCACAGTCTCCACTGCCGCTGCGGTCGTGGTGCCGAATCCGGCGAAGTCCACGACGACGTCGAGCTTCTTGTCGGCGAATGCGGAGATGTCCGTCGCGACATCCGTCACCCCGAGCTCCTGGGCAAAGGCGTGCACCTTCTCGTTCTTCTCCGCGACGTACACCTCGGCACCCACGCCGAGCGCTACCTGTGCGCCGAGCGAGCCGAGGCCGCCGAGACCGATGACGCCGACCTTGGTACCGGCAGTCACGCCGCCCTGGACGATCACCGCGTGGTACGAGGTGAGGCCGGCGTCGGTGGCCGCGGCGGCCTGGTCCCAGCCGATGCCGTCGGGCAGGGGGACCACGAGGTCCTCGCGGACGGCGACCTTCCGTTGGAACCCGCCGTTCGAGGAGGTGCCCGGGCCCTCGATCGCGGCCGGGATCGCGACCCGGTCGCCGACGGAGAAGCGCGTCACGCCGGGGCCGGTGGTGGTGACGACCCCCGCGATCTCGTGTCCCAGGGTGATCGGCCGGAAGGGGAGCAGGGGCGTCAGGGTGCCGTCCAGGAAACCGACGTCACTGTGGCAGAGGCCCGCCGCCTTGACGTCGATGAGGATCTCGCCCGGGGCCACGTCCGGTTCAGGGATCTCGTTGCAGGTGAGGGGCTTCCCGACCTCGGTGAACTGCCATGCCTTCATAGTGCTTCGTTCCTTTGGTGCTGCGTGTGGCGCAATCCGCGCCTGGTCGGTCGCGGTGCGGTAGCCGCGTCCACAATAATGGTACTCGGTTCCGAAAATACGGCCAGAGGAGGACGAGCCCGTATGTGTGCAGTCAAGCGGGGGCGGGGGCGGCCACCGGCGTCGTCGCGGCAGAAGGTCGAAGAGGTGGCCATCGCCCTGTTCCTTGAGCACGGCTACGCCGGTACGAGCATCGCGGCGATCATCGAGGCGTGCGGAGTCAGCAAGACGACGTTCTTCCGCTACTTCGCGGCGAAGTCGGAGATCATCTGGTCCGCGTTCGACGAGCACACACATGCCCTGCGCCGGCTGCTGACGGAGGCGGAGCCCGATACGCCGGCCATGACGGTGGTCCGGTCGTGCGTCGTCGAGGCATTGCGCACCTCGGTCGACGAGCGGGGAATCTGGATGAAGCGGTTCGTCATCCTCGACGAATCACCGGAACTCCGTGCCGAGGAGTCGGCGCAGTGGATCAGCTGGGCCGAGGCAATCGCCGAGTATGTGGCCGCGCGCACGGGCGCGGAGGGCGCCGACTTCAAACCGGCCAGCATCGGAGGCGCGGTCCAGGCGGGGTTCCTCGCCGTTCTGCGCAGCTGGAAGACGTCGTCGACGCCGGCTCCTGAACTTCTGCGCAGTCTCGACGAGAACCTCGTCCCTCTGTGCGAGGTCCTGCAGGCATGGCTTGATCAGGAGTAGGCCGGGGCGGCGGCCCTCCACCTCCGCACGCACACTCAGCCCACAGATCCGGCTCCTGCAGCGCCGGGCCGGATCCCACTGTCCGCTCCGCGATGAGCGCGAGACCAAAGGACGAGCAGAGCGGTGAACGGCACAGCGCGCCGGCTCTCGGGGCACTGACCGACGGGTCGGCTCCGGGAGCCGACGGAGCCATAGAAGGTGCTGGACTCAGCCGGGCAGGCGGTGGCCCACACCTCCGACGGAACCTCACGTGCGGTGGGAGGGTTCGGCCAGTGACGGCGTAGCCGCGGTACCCGTCGATGCTTGCAGCGCCGGATGAGCCAGGTCAGCGCACGGCAGCGGGCGGCGTCGTTGCCCCTGTTTCTGCAGTTCTGCAGGGTGAATCATGGGCACTGCCTGTGTAGTGGTTGGCGGTATGAAGGCCGGGTACTCGGGGTGCACGTTAATGGTGGTGAGGCAGAGGGTCGCCCGGCGGCGTACAAGGTGATCCTCGATTCCGGTGAGGAAGGCCGTCCCCGAGATCAACCGTTTAACCCAGTCCCTGTCCCCGTCGTTGGCGGTCTGCCGTGATCGCGGTGGGTGATCTCCTCGGCTGGGCCGGCCCGATTGCGTCCGGCCTCAGCCTCTCGGGCTACGAGAGCAATGCCCGCGCAGTATCGAGCGGCCTCCGGAGCCCCGGATGGGAAGGTGGATTCAAACGATGGCGCGGATCTTCGTTGATGGCGATGACTTGGTTGTGCGTCTGTCATGGCGGGAAAAGGCAGCCGCTCGTCACCGCAATGTGCGCGCACCGCTGACCGCGGTGAGCCGGGTGACGGTCGAACCCGACTGGTGGCGGGCCCTGCGCGGTGTCCCACATAAAGGCGTTTGGATTCCAGGGACCTGGTGCATCGGCACGCGCAGCCACCAAGGCGGGATGGATTTCGTGGCCATACGGTCCGGCAGGCCTGTCGTGTGCGTCGAACTGCGGACCTCTTCCCCTTCCCCCTTCAGCCTCCTCGGCGTCTCTGTTCCCACCCGTGCGGAAGCCACCAACACGGCACAGGCGATCTGCGGAAAGGCACCGGAGATCGACACATCCACGCCCTGGCGGCAGCCGCTTCCGGTCCCCGAGGAGAACTCTGCCTGAGCAGCGGACGGCAGGTTGCCGGAGAGACGTCGCCGATGAGCTCGTCGACGCTCAGCTCATCGCAGTAGTCGCGAGTCTCGCTGTATCGGGTGCGGCCTCGTGTTGCACAGGGCTCTTTTGATGTGGCCAGACGTACGCCGAGCAGGTCCTCATTCCTTGTGATCCGTCGAAACCAGCCACCGCCAGCGCAGACGTTCCGCGACGAGGCTCGCCGTGGCCAGCAGCGAAACGAGGACTGCTGCCCAGACGGGCCATGCCAGCCATGCGGAAATTACGGCCGCGCCAAACTGAAGCAGTACCAGCAGGATCGTGACCGAGCCCGGCACCGGGATGAGTACCTGCGCCTTGTCGCCGGGGGTTGAGAAGACGGTGGGAAGGCCGATCAGAATCGTCACAGCCAGGACAGCGAGCAGCCAGGACTGTCCCCACAGCGCCCATGGGGTGGCCACCCAGGCGATGAGCTCCGTGGAAAAGCGCAGGGCTGACGCAATGCGGTCGTCCGGTCGTTCCAAAATTCCCCCCAAGTAGCGATGACAGCCACCGTCGGACGATGTCACGGCGCTGGATCGGCCGGTACTGATTCGGTGACCTGGATGCACAGACTGGCCGACGAGGAAGAGCGACGCTTCCGGGCTGTGTTGTTCAGTGGATGTTGTTCAGTGGACTTGGCAATGAGATTGCCGACCGAGGACTGGGGCACCAACGCCACGAGCTCGGGCTCACAGGTCGACCGGACAGTGTCCAAGACGCTCCAGGCCCAGTACGCGGAGTACCAGGCCTCACTCAAGCTGCGCGGCCTGAACGGCTTCGGCAGGCTCACGGCGCGCAACTACGACGAGTACCTGCTCAAGCAGTACCTCCAGCCGTCCGCCACCGCTTACCTGGCGGACCTCTCCGACGCCGACCGTACGACGTATCTGGCCGCCAACACGTTCATCACCTGGTCCGCCGGCAAGGCCACCTTCGCCTGGGACGACTTCCTCACCCACGTCGGCGCACGCAAGAAGTCCGCCCCGGCTTTCGATGCCTTCGACCTGTCGGCGGGGGAGAACAACGAGTTCGGCGCGGGCGCCACCCAGTCCCGCCACTTCACGGAGTACAGCCTCAAGAACGACACAACAGGCGTCACCAGCAAGCGGCTTGAGAGCGACATCCCCGAGAAGCTCGACCTGATGAACCCGATGTACCACCTCGCGAAGAAGAACGCGGGCCGCGCCAGGCACTGGTGGATCCGCCTCGGGGACGAGGGCCACGGCGCGAACATCGACGCCGCCGACTTCATCACGTGGATCGCCAAGGTGACGGGGCACAGGACGAGGTAGCCACTCAGCCGCAGGGCGGTCCGCCTGGCGGCCATGTCCAGGGCGATGAGCAGAGCCGCGCGTGACTGCCGGTACAAGGTCTCCATCGCCGCTGCGGCCGGGGCCCCCGTCGCCCGGGCCGGACATGTGGCGGCGTGGGCCACGCCCCTTTGCCAGCAGGCGGCTTCCTCCGAACCGCCCCGGGACCGCGGCTCCCGTGCGGGTGCCGTCTGCCCGGGGCGGAGGAGCCGTCGACTGCGACGCCTCGCGGGCCCGTCACAGGCCGTTCAGCGGTCCCGGTCGCCAGCGGGACGGCCTCTGCGCCGGCCGGGCGCCATTGTGGTGCCGTGATGCCGCGGGTCCGGAGAACCGCGCCCCGTCCGCCGCGCGTCCCCACCGGGAACGGACCGGAACGTACAGAAGGCTCGCCCCACGATGCGCACCACGGAGCACGATCGCACGCCGCCGCTGACCAGCGCGGATGCACAACGCGGCGTCACCGCCACGGTGTTCGCCGTCCTGCGGCGGCACCGGGGGACTCTGGCGAGTGCGACGGCACGCGTCGTCGGCCTGTCCGGACTGACCGGGCTGCTGACGACGGCCGCGATATTCGCGCTCGCCTGGCCTGTCTTCACCCGGATGCGGAACCAACGCATCTGGTACCACCACGTCGAGGACCCCTACCTGCACGACCACACCGATCTGGCACTGGTCGCCCTCGGTACGTTCCCGCTCTTCCTGCTCCTCCTCGGCACAGGCAGCGCGGCCCTGCAGAGTGTGTGCTCCGGGGCCGTCAAAGCGGGGACTCAAGTGCCCTCGGAGAGAGACGGGTCGCGTGCCGCGCTCGCCACGCGGCTGCGACCGGTGCTCGCCGTGTACATGCTGCGCGGCCTGGTCGTATGGCCCCTGCCGCTACTCGCAGTCGTCGCGGCACAGAGTCTCACCGGCAGTCAACTCGACACCCCGCAGCCCCTGGCCCCCGGATCGTGGCCCCACACACTCGTCGCCAGCTCCCCGACGGCGGCGGCGTTCGCCGCTGTGCTGCTGCGCCTCGCCCTCACCCTTGCCCCGGCCGCCGCGGCCGACGGGCTCGGACCCTGCGCGGCCCTGCGCCGTTCCTGGTCGCTGACGTGGACGCGCGCCGGAGGGCCCCGCGTCCTCGCCCTCGCGCTGCCGCTGGCCGTGCTCGCTGCTGGGACGCTCCGGCTCGTGGTGCAGCTCGCCCTGCCGCTGCGCCCCCTCGTGCGAAACGTCCTCGAACAGGCCACGGGAAACTTCTTCGCCGCCTACTACGCCGGCATCCTCGCCCCCGTCATCGTCGGCACCCTGGTCACCGCGGCCGTGACCCTCCCCCTCGCGAGCACGGCTTTCGCGGTCCTCCACAATCGCCTGCTCTCGCGCCGTACCTCCGACGTGCCGGGAACACCGGATTCCACCCCCGACGTCTCAAGCCGGCCCGGAACCGGGATCCGGCGCGGGCCCCCGGGGTGCTCGTGCTCGTAGCGGATGACCTCACGCAGCCGGTTGAGCCCGCGGCGGACGAGGATTCGGTGGACGGCGCCATGGTGATGCCGTGCAGTCGCTCCAGGGGTCCCAGGGCTCCCACGCCGGCAGCTGTGTCCGGCGTCAACGAGCGAACTTCGCGATGGCGGCCGGGGTGACCGGGGTGAAGAAGTTGACGAGGTTGCCGTCAGGGTCGCGGAAGAGCAGTGCGCGGTTGCCCCAGGGCATCGTGGTGGGCTCGTTGACGAAGTCGGAGACAAGGCCGGTCAGGTTCCCGTGCACGCGGTCCACGTCGTCGACGAGGAACTCGATGATCACGCTGTGGTTGTCCGCCGGGCGGGCGGAACCCGGAACGAACAGCGGGACGGTGCGGGTTCCGGCGATCGCGAGGGTGGCGCTGGGGGATTTGAGTTCGGCGAAGTCCTTGGTGGCCCAGGTCGCCGGCACCCCTGTGGCCTTCTCGTAGAACTCGACGAGGCGCGCGACGTTGCTGGTGATGATGCGGATCGAGACGAAGTCCATGGTGTTCTCCCAGGTTGGTGGAGCCGCTGTCCTTCGCAGGCTAGGACGAATAGAGGACAGAATCGGCCCGGTATTCGCGCTAGGTTCTGAACCATGTCTCGACCTACCGTGCGCGTGCTGACTCTCCTGGAACTGCTGCAGTCGGGCGGCGTCCGGACAGTGGCTGAACTCGCCGACCGGCTCGGCGTCGACGGGCGGACCGTGCGGCGGTATGTGGACCAGCTGAACGACCTCGACGTGCCGGTGGAGGCGGTGCGGGGCCGCTACGGCGGGTACCGGCTCGCCCCCGGATACCGCTTGCCTCCGCTCATGCTCAGCGACGACGAGGCACTCGCCGTCCTGCTCGGCTTGGTCGCGGGGCGCCGAGGCGGGCTGACGACGGCGGATACGGCGAACGAGACGGCAGCGGCCAAGATCCGCAGGGTGCTCCCCGAGCGCTTGGCCCGCAGGCTCGACACGGTCCTGGAATCCCTCGCATTCACAGCTTCGCCCGGCCAGTTCGCAATCCCGGACGCCGAGGTCCTGCTCACCGTCGCCGATGCGGTACGCCACCGACGACCGCTTTCGATCAGATACACGGACCGCGACGGCCGACGCAGCGAACGCCCGCTGCACGCGTACGGGATCGTCGCCCATTCGGGCCGGTGGTACGTCACGGGCACGGACCCCGAGATCGGCGAGGACCGGACGTTCCGGCTCGATCGCATCGCGGCCGCGAGGACCCTGCCCGGCTCGTTCGAGGCCCCCGCCGGACTTGATCCGGCGCAGCGCGTGTTGTCAGGGTTCGCCACGGCTGAGTACCGGTATGCGGTGACCTTGCGGATCCATGGGACGGTCGATCAGATCCGCGCCCGCCTTCCGGCCAGCGTGGCGAGCGTGGAGGAGACTGCGCCCACGGCACGCGTGGATCCGGGGACCGAGCGTTGGCTGCGAGTCGAGCTGCGGGCGGAAACGCTCGACTGGTTGCCGCCGGTACTCGCCTCACTTGACCGGCCGTTCGTCATCGAGCGCCCGGATGAACTGCGCAACCTCGTCACCGCCCTCGCCGACCGCCTCGCGTCCTGCGCCCGTCAAGCGGGCAGTCGTCCTGTTCGGCGAGTCGGAGGCCGGCGCGGTAGCCGGCAGGCGGGCCGTGTCGAGGAGGTGGACCTCCACGACGGCGTCGACGGCGAGTTCCCGAGCCGGGAGAAGGCGCCGCGGACCTCGTCCTGCGTGGGCACGGCGACGGGGAGCAGTGTGACCGCGTACCCGAACGGCAGAACCTTTTGAACCACACCCGGCACCCCTGGGCGGGTCAACCATACGAAGGGCTCACCGCATCCGCAGGAAGGCGTAGGGAGTCTTTTCCAACCCGATGACGACGTGAGGCGTTGGCGGGCTGTACGAATCGACGAAGTTCCTGGTAGACGGGTTCACGACCAAGATCACACAGTCGGCGGCCAGGAGTTTCGCCTGGTCGCTGCACGCAGTGGTTGCAACCCCTGGGCTGGTCAAGGCGGTTGGTCAGGCCGTGATCGCCGCCAGGCTCGCCTTCCTTCGGTGCGGAGTCGTGCGGATTTCGACCGTGGTTCCTGGAAGTAAACCTCTCATAATTTCACGACGGTCTCTTGCCAGGCAGAGATAGTACGTGTTCGGATTAATTCCGCCGGCCGGGCTCCACGTCATCGGTTCTGACGCGGTGGTCTCGGGCCGTGGTCCGATGCGCGCCCTCCTTCATCGCCGTACCAAGGAGCGGACGTCTCCCACCACCCTCTTTCTTTGGAGCAGAGACATGCACGATCTCGCATCCGTAGACCTGCTCGACGCGTTCACTCGTGAACTCAGGCTGTGCAAGCTCCAGCCGGGCGAGCATGTGGTCGTCCTGTCCGAGCCGACGAGTCGCGGCGACTACATCGCGGCGGCCTTCGGAGCGGCGAAGGCCTGCGACGCCCACGTCATCTCCGCAACCGTGCCCGGCGGCAACCCGGCCCCCGCCGACAGCACTCGCACCGGCGCGGGTCCGGGGCTGACCTCGGTGCTGAACGACACCACCGCCCAGGAGATGCTCAAGGCTGCCGACCTGGTCGTCGACCTGACCCGTGAAGGCTTCATCCACGCGCCCCTCCAGCAGGAGATCCTGCGCGCCGGCACGCGCATCATCTTCGTCTGTGACGCCCCTGACGTCCTCATTCGCAACCTGCCGAAGGAGGACGACAAGGTCCGCGTCCTCAATGGCGTCGAGCTGCTCAAGTCCGCCTCGGTGATGCGGGTGACGTCCGAGGCAGGGACTGAACTCACCGTCGAACTGCCGGGCTCCAAGCCGGAGTTCCAGGTGGGCTTCGCCGACGACCCGGGCCGCTGGGACCACTGGCCGAGCACCATGGTGCTGTGCTGGCCGCAGCTTTCCGACGGCCGGATCGTGCTGACGGAGGGCGACATCCTCCTGCCGTTCAAGGAGTACGTGCGCCAGCCGGTCACTCTGGAGATCGCCGGCGGCACCATCGAGAAGGTGTCCGGCGGTGCCGAGGCACAGCTGCTCAACACCTACTTCGAGGACGCCGACGACCAGTGGGCCCGCAGCCTTTCCCACATGGGCTGGGGCCTCATGAAGACCGCCGACTGGTTCGCCACAGCTCTGTACGGCAAGGAAGAGCTGATGGGCATGGACGCCCGGGCCTTCGCCGGCAACTTCCTGTGGTCCACCGGCCCTCACCCTGTACTCGGCCGTGAGTCGTACGCCCACATCGACGTCGCCATGCGGGGCTGCACCGTCTCCGTCGACGGCATGGACGTCGTCACCGCCGGACGGCTCGTCGAGGCCTGACACTCCGCTCCGCCCCCGCCACCACCCGCCGCAACCCTCTTCTGGAGAATTCATGGCACCTTCCCAATCGTTCGAAGTCGTCATCGCCGGTGGCGGGCTCGGCGGGGTCACCGCAGCGCTGGCCCTGCGGCACCGAGGTATCAGGGTCACCGTGCTGGAACAGGCTGCGCAGTTCGGCGAGATCGGGGCGGGCATCCAGACGGCCCCCAACGCCAGTCGCGTCCTGCTCGGCCTCGGCCTGCGCAAGCAGCTCGAAGCCATCCACACCGAGCCTCAGGATCAGGTGCGGCGCAGGTGGAAGGATGGCAGCGTCATCGGGCTCACCCAGCTCGGCGAGCGCTGCAAGCGGGAATTCAACGCCCCGTACTGGCACTATCACCGTGCCGATCTGCACCGCGTCATCCTGGACGCCTGCGTCGACCCGAACGGCCCCGGACCCATCGTCGAACTGCACACCGACAGCCGCGTGGACGGCCTGGACCGGAGCAACCCTCGCCGTCCGGCGGCCATCACCGAAGACGGTCGGCGCTTCGAGGGTGACGTCGTGATCGGCGCCGATGGCATACGATCACGGGTCCGTGACCTCATGGGGCTGCCCGACACCCTTGAGTTCTCAGGCGAGATGGCCTTCCGGGCGCTGATCCCCGGCGACCTCATCGCCGCAGACCCGGCCACCCGCTTCCTCTTCGACCGCTTCCAGAGCACCATCTGGTACGGCCCCGACCGCCACCTCGTGCACTACATGATCCGTGGCGGCGAGTACCTCAACATTGTGGCCTGCGTCCCGTGCACCGACGAGGTCGCCGAGAAGTGGAACGTCTCCTCCGACGCCAACGCGCTCGTGGACGCTTTCCCCGGCTGGGACGACCGCGTCGCCGCGATGCTGTCCAAGGCGAAGGAGGACGTCTCCTGCTTCGCCCTCTACCGGAGGCGTCGCGACCCGGTCTGGACCGATGGTCACCTGTCACTGCTCGGCGACGCCTGCCACGCCATGCTGCCCTACCAGGCGCAGGGTGCCTCGCAGGCGATGGAGGACGCTGCCGTGCTCGCCGAGGAGTTGGGCCGGGTCGACGCCGACGGCATTGCGGGAGCCCTGCACCGCTACACCGACCGCCGCGCCAAGCACGCCGGGATGGTCCAGGACGCGTCGCTGCAGAACAAGACCTTCTACCACTTCCCCGACGGCCCTCTGCAGCGGGCCAGGGACGCCGAGTTGGGGCGCTCCTTCGACGGAGAGTCGGATGTCTCCTACCAGTGGCTCTGGGGCGGGACACCCCTCAACGACCCTGACCTGGAGGCGATCGCCTACCCGTTCGCACGCTGACCGCCGGACGCCCGGCGCCCAGCCGAATCCGTCCCCTCACAACCGCCGAGCCGCAGCCGCACCGCCCACTCACCCTCCCCGACGCCCCCTATGGAGCGAACGTGAAAACAGGCGATCAGATCGTGCAGGACCTGCCCTGGAGATGGTCAGTCCAGGGAAGAATCTTCATCATCGGCGGCCTCGGCTACCTCTTCGATGCCTACGACATCGCCCTCAACGGTTTCCTCATGCCGCTGCTCGGCGACCACTTCGATCTCACCCTCGCTGAGCGCGGTCTGGTCGCGACCGCGAACCTGGTCGGCATGGCCGTCGGCGCCGTCGTCTGGGGAGCGGTCGCCGACCGGATCGGACGCAAGCAGGCATTCAGCGTCACTCTGCTGATCTTCGCCTTGTTCTCGGTCCTCGGCGCCCTCGCTCCGATCTACTCCGTCTTCCTGCTCCTGCGCTTCCTCGCGGGCGTCGGCCTCGGCGGCTGCATTCCCGTCGACTACGCGCTGGTAGGGGAGTTCTCGCCCCGCAAGTACCGGGGCCGGGTCCTCACCGCGCTTGACCTGTGGTGGCCGATCGGCGTGACCCTGTGCGGTCTGGTGGCTACCGGCTTCGTCGGGGTAGCGGGGGACTGGCGGTGGATGCTCGCCACGATGGTGCTGCCCGCACTCCTGCTGTTCTGGGTGCGGCGCGGCATCCCGGAGTCGCCCGTCTACCTCACCAAGAAGGGCCGCGATACGGAGGCCAGAGAGGTCATCGACGACCTGGTGGCCCGCACGGGAGCACCCGTCGAGCCCTACAGCATCCCCGCACCGCAGCACGAGACCGGCCCGCGCGGCGTCGCCGCCGCAGTGCAACAGCTCGTCGGTATCTGGCGGTTCAATCCGCGGATCACGTCGGTGGCCTGGCTGCTCTTCGCGACGATCATGCTGGTGTACTACGCGGCGCTCAGCTGGCTGCCGTCCATCCTCAAGGAGGAAGGCCAGGGCGACACCGCCGCCTTCATGAGCACCACGATCATGAGCGCCGTCGGGATCGCCGGTGTCCTGCTCTCCACCGCCCTCGTCGACATCGTCGGCCGCAAGTGGCTGATCGGTGTCTCGGCGCCGCTCGCCGCCGCAGCCCTGGTCGCCTTCGCGGTGGTGCGGCACATGGCGACGCCGGCCGTTTTCGCCATCGCCGTTTTCGGCCTGTTCGCCCAACTGGCCATCCCCGCCCTGTACGCCTACACCGCCGAGCTCTACCCCACCCATCTGCGGGCCAGCGGCTTCGGCTGGGCCTCATCGGTCAGCCGCGCGCTGACCGGCTTCGCCCCGCTGCTCTTCGGCTCGGTCATGTGGCCGCTGCTGGGGCTGCCCGTCACGTTCACGGTGCTCGGGGCGGCCGTGCTGGCCGCCGTGGTCTGGATGGCGATCGCCGCACCCGAGACCAAGGGAGCGGTACTGGACGCCTTCGACGAACCGGCGCCGGAGACCCGTGCCGTGCCGGAAGCTGCCGCAACCTGACCTGCCCCAGGCCCCGTTACGTACCCAGACCGGAGGAATCCGATGAAGCCCGCCCCGTTCGCCTATCACCGGGCGCGAGATGTCGACGGCGCACTCCGTCTGCTCGCCGACCTAGGTGACGACGCCAAGGTTGTCGCCGGCGGACAGAGTCTCGTCGCGATGATGAACTACCGACTGGCGCGCCCGCGCCATCTGGTCGACATCGCGCGCTTGCGGGAACTTGACCGGATGGAGCGGGACTCCAGCGGTGCCCTGCGGATCGGGGCCCTCACCACGCACCACACCGTGGAGCGCGATCCGCAGGGTGTGCTCGGGCGGGACTTCGCCGTGCTGAGCCGGTCCATGGAGTGGGTGGGACACCTGCCCATCAGGACCCGCGGCACGGTCGGCGGAAGCCTCGCGCACGCCGACGCCACCGCTGAGTGGTGCCTGCTCGCGATGGTGCTGCGCGCCCGGTTCGTGGTCCGAGGCCCTCGCGCCGAGCGCACCATCCCCGCCTCGGACTTCTTCCACGGCTACTACACCAGCGCACTGGCGCCGGACGAACTCCTCGTCGAAGTCGTCTTCCCACGCCCCGCACCCCACGCGGCGCTCACCGAATTTGCAGAACGACGAGGAGACTTCGCCCTGGTCGCCACTGCCGTGGACCTGGACGTGGTCGACGGGACCGTGTGCGGGGGCCGGGTCGGACTCGGCGGTGTCGCAGCCTCCGTCGTCCGTGTACCGGAGGCCGAAGAAGTCCTGGCCACGGGCGGCTCGTTCGCCGACTGCGCCGCGGCAGCGGCCGCAGCCGTCGACCCGCCCGAAGACACCGCATACCGCAAGGGCCTTGTCCGCACCCTTGTACAGCGCGCCTGCGAGGAGGCCATCACCGCATGAGCTCAACACCGAACTCCCGTAAACTGGTGGGGCGTTCAGTCCCGCGCCGCGAGGACCCCCGGCTGCTGACCGGGCGCGGACGCTTCGTCGACGACATCGCACTGCCCGGGATGCTCCACGCCCAGTTCGTGCGCAGCACCGTCGCGCATGGCGAGATCGCGTCCGTGGATCTGACCCCGGTGCTCCAAGTCCCGGGCGTCGTTGCCGCGTTCACCGCCGACGACCTTCAGCTCGGCGACATCGTCGCCGAATTGGGGCGCCCGCGGAGCGAGTACGTGCCCACCGCGATGCCCGTCCTCGCCCGTGACCGCGTCCGCTACGTCGGCGAACCCGTTGCCGTGGTGGTGGCCCGTGATCCCTACGCGGCGGAGGACGGTCTGGAGGCCGCCAAGGTCAGATACTCCACTCTGCCGGCCATTACCAGCGAGGAGCAGGCCCTTGCCCCGGACGCCACGCGGTTGCACGAGGAGGCGTTGAACAACACACTCGTCGACGTATCGCTCTTCGCCACGGACGGCATCGACGACATTTTCGCCGGCGCCCATTGCGTCGTGGACGTCGAGACCCGCACCGGCCGGCAGAACGCGCTGCCCCTGGAGACCCGCGGCGCTGTCGCTCACTGGGACGAGCGCGAGGAGCAGCTCGTCCTGCACACCTGTACCCAAGTCCCGCACCAGGTAAGGACGGTGGCCTCACGCTGTCTGCGCCTGGACGAGCGGGCTGTCCGTGTGATCGTCCCCGACATGGGCGGAGGCTTCGGCCAGAAGTGTGTCGTGGGCCGTGAGGAGATTGCCGCGGCAGCCGCGGCGCTGCGTCTGCGCCGCCCCGTGAAGTGGACCGAGGACCGAAGGGACGCTCTGACCGCCTCGTTCCTGGCTCGCGAGCAGCACTACCGGGCCCGTGCCGCCTTCGACGCCGACGGCCACATCCTGGCCCTCGACGCCGACGTCGTGTGCGACATGGGCGCCTACTCCTGCTACCCGTTCACCGCGGGCATCGAGCCGCTCATGGCCTCCGCCGAGATGCCCGGCGTCTACCGGGTCCCCGCCTACCGGGTACGCGGCCGCGCAATCACCACGAACAAGGCGCCCACCGGCCCGTATCGTGGAGTGAGCCGCCCGCAGTACGTCATGGTCGTCGAGCGTCTCTTTGAGCGTGCCGCCCGCGAACTCGGCCTGGACGCGGTCGAGGTGAGACGCCGAAACGTGATCACCGAATTCCCGTACACCGGAGTCAACAACATCACCTACGACCCCGGCTCCTACCTGGAATCCCTCAACCTGTGCGAGCAGCAGCTCGTGAACGAGGGCTGGTACGAGAAGCAGGCCGAGGCGGCACAGCAGGGCCGTCACATCGGCATCGGCTACTCCTGCTTCAGCGAACGCACCGGCTACGGCTCCGCCGCCTTCGCCCAGCGCAAGATGCAGGTCGTACCCGGCTTCGACATCTCCGAAGTGCGCATGGACACCAGCGGAGCCGTCACCGTGACCACCGGCACGCTCAGCCATGGACAGAGCCACGAGACGACCATGGCCCAGATCGTCGCCGACGAACTCGGCCTCGACCTCGCCAAGGTCAAGCTCCACCAGGGCGATACCGACCGCATCACCTACGGCTGGGGCACGTTCGCCAGTCGCTCGATCGCCATAGGTGGCAGCGCGGTTCGGATCGCGGCCGGCCGCCTCGGCGACAAACTGCGCCGCATCGCAGCCGCCCACTGGAACATCGACCCCGACGACGTCGGGCTGACCGGCGGGGGAGCCCAGCGTTGTGGCCCGGACCGGGACTTCCTGCCGTACACGGAACTCGCCGACATCGCGTACCTGAAGGCACACCTGCTGCCCAAGGACATCGAGCCCGGGCTGAGCGCGACCGCCACGTTCGACGTCTTCAACGACGGCACCTTCTCCAATGCCACCCACGGCGTCGTCGTCGAACTCCACCAGGGCACCGGACAGGTGGAGATTCTGCGCTACGTGTGTGTCGAGGACTGCGGTGTCGCCATCAACCCCCAGGTCGTCGAGGGACAGTGCCGCGGCGGCATCGCCCAGGGCATCGCGGGCGCGCTCTTCGAGCAGATCACCTACGACGCCCAGGGCGAGCCGTCGGCAACCGGGTTCATGGACTACAAGGTGCCCACCGCCCATGAGATCCCCGACGTGGCCATCCACCACCTCGAAACCCCCTGCGCGTTCACCGAGACCGGAGCCAAGGGAGCGGGCGAAGGCGGCACCATCGGCGCCCCCGCCGCTGTCCTCAACGCAGTCAACGACGCCCTGCGCCCCACCGGTGTGGAACTCGACAACACCCCGATCACGCCCCAGACGGTCCACCGTGCCCTGAACCAGGAGATCCCCGCATGACCGAACCCAGCACCCGGGACCTGCAGTTGCTGACCCTGGACGTCAACGGCGAACGGCACGAGGTGATCACCGAGTCCCGCCGCACCCTCGTCGATGTGCTCCGCCACGACCTGCACCTCACCGGCACACACGTGGGTTGCGAGCACGGCATCTGCGGGGCCTGCACTGTCCTGGTCGACGGCCGTCCGGCCCGCGCCTGCCTGATGTTCGCGGCCCAGGCGGAGACCGCGCAGATCCGGACCGTGGAGTCGCTGGGCAGTGGCGGCAACCTCACGGACCTGCAAGAGGCATTCCGGGATCACCACGCCCTGCAGTGCGGTTTCTGCACACCCGGCTTCCTGATGCTCGCCGAAGGGTTCCTCACCGAACGCCCCGAGGCGACCAAGGAAGAGATCAGGGATGTGGTCGCCGCCAACCTCTGCCGATGCACCGGCTACCAGACCATCGTCGAGGCCATCGACGCCTGCGCAACCGCCCGCCGCACCGAGTGCGCCCAGGGCTGCAAGGAGACGACCGGATGCAACTGACCAACACCGTTCCCGTGAAGGCGCCGCCCGACGAGGTGTTCGCCCTGATCAGCGACATCCAGCGGGTCGCCTCGTGCATGCCCGGCGCCGCGCTGGAAGGCCAGGACGGCGACCTGTGGCGCGGTGCGGTCAAGGTGAAGGTGGGCCCGATCACCGCCGCCTACGCCGGCACCGTCCGCTTCCTGGAGGTCGACAGCGACAAACGGCGACTGCGGGTTCACGCCACCGGCGCCGACACCCACGGCAGCGGCGACGCGGAGGCCGAGGTCGCCCTGGAGGTCGTCGAGTCCCCCGGAGGCGCACAACTCAACCTCGCCACCGACCTCGTCATCCGCGGCAAGATCGCTCAGTTCGGCAAGGGCGCCATCGCCACCGTGTCGGAGCGCATCCTGCAGCAGTTCGCGCTGAACCTGGGGAACCTGCTGGACGCCCCCGCGGCCGACGCCGTCGCCGTAACAGCGCCGGTGGCTTCCGCCATCCCCGCGACGCCGACCCCCAACCAGTCGGCTTCCCCGACCGCCGCTGCGGAACTCGACGGCCTGTCCCTGGTCGCGGGACCGCTCCTGAACAAATACGGCCCGGTCGCTGCCGTTTTCGCGGCCGGCCTCCTCCAGGGCTGGCTACTGGGCAAGTTGAGGGCCCAGTCCGTGCAGCTGCGCGACCTGCGGAGGCCCTCATGAGCAACGGACTGTACGGCCGTACGACCGACGACACCTACCAGCAGGCCGGCTTCGGCGCCGCGGTCCGGCGCGGCACACGCCCCGCGATCCTCGTGGTCGACCTCACCCGCGGCTTCACCGAGAGCACCTACCCCACGGGCGCCGACCTCACCGACGTGGTCAAGTCGACCACGCGGCTGATCGAGGCCGGTCGCCCCGCTGACGTCCCGGTCGTCTTCACCGCTATCTCCTACACGCAGGCGGAAGCGGCCGGCGATGCGGTCACCTGGCTGCGCAAGGCCCCCGGACTGCGCTCACTGGTGGACGGCAGTGAGGCAGTGGCCCTGGACCCGCGCCTGCCCTGGCATCCGGACCAGGACCACCTCGTCGTCAAGAAGGGCGCCTCCGCCTTCTTCGGAACCAGCCTCGCTGCCACCCTGACCGGCCTGGGCTGCGACACCGTCCTCGTGTGCGGAGCGACGACCAGTGGCTGTGTCCGGGCCAGCGCCGTGGACGCCGTCCAGTCCGGTTTCCCGGTCCTTGTGCCGCGCGACTGCGTCGGCGACCGGGCCGACGGCCCGGCGCAGGCCGCGCTCTTCGACCTCCAGGCGAAGTACGGCGACGTCGTCGATGTCGATGACGCGGTGGGCTATCTCGCCTCCCTGCCGGCGTCCCGGCGAGACCACACCAGAGACCTGAGCCTTTGAGGATGAACCCCATGTCGCAGCGATCGATCCCGCAATCCGCGCTCGCCGAACTCGCCGACGTGCCCGCCACCAGCCGCTGGGTCCACTCCGGCCCCGTACGCCTGCATGCCCTGGACTACGGCGGAGACTTGCCCCCACTCGTCGTTCTCCCCGGCATCACCAGCCCAGCGATCACCATGGACTTCATCGCCCGTGAACTGACGGACCTGGTCCGGCCGGTGGTCCTCGACGTACGCGGCCGTGGACTGTCCGACGACGCTCCCGGACACACCCTGGAGGCCTATGCCGAGGACGTCGAGGCGCTCATCACCGGGCTCGGACTTCAACGCCCGCTGTTGTTCGGGCACTCCATGGGGGCTCGTATCGCAGCCGCCACCGCTGCACGAGCCAAGGTGCCCGTGGAAGGCGCCGTCCTGGCCGACCCGCCGATGAGCGGCCCAGGCCGAGGCACCTATCCCACGAGCCTCGACGCCTTCCTCCAACAACTTGCCGAGGCGCACCGCGGCACGGACGCCGACGAAGTCGCCGGCCACTGGCCCACGTGGCCGCGCCGCGAGCGGGAACTGCGGGCGCACTGGCTGTCCAGCTGCACACGGGACGCGATCGCGGGCACCCATCACGGCTTCGAGCACGAGGACTTCTTCACCTGGTGGCCGCAGGTGTCCGCCCCGGTCGCCCTGCTCTACGGCGCCGACAGCCCGGTCGTGACGTCCGCCGGAGCGGCCGAGGCCGCTGAAACGAACCCCGCGGCCTCCATGGCGAGGATTCCCGGTGCCGGGCACATGATCTTCTGGGACGAGCCGGAGACCGCCGTCGCCGCGCTGCGCACGGCCCTGCGCGGAATACTCACCGGCGTCGAACCCGGCTCTGACGCCGTGGTTAAGTGTGGACATGCCTGATGAGACCCCAGCTGCCGAGACCGCCCCCAGGCCCCCCGCCGCGCTGACTGCCGCTCCTGGCTACCAGGTACGCCGTCTGTACCAGGCCTACCTCGCCGTGTGGTTGCGGGAGGTGGACCCCGTCCTGACGGGACCACAGTTCGCGGTGCTCCAGACGGTCCAGGCATACCCCGGGCGTGATCAGCGTTCCCTCGCCTCGGCGGTGGCGCTGGACACCTCGACGATGGCCGACGTCGCCAAGCGCCTGGAAAACCGTCGGCTGATCATGCGTCAGACCGCGGTTGACGACGGGCGACGCAAACTGCTCTACCTCACCGAGGACGGCGAGAACGTCCTCCGCGAGGCCGAACAACGCGCACGGGCGCTGGACGAGCTCCTGCTGGAGGCGTTGAGCGAAGCCGAGCGCACCACTTATCTGCACATGCTCACGTCCCTCGCCGATCACTGGGTGGGACTGGCCGAGGGGCCGAACACGACTCCCTCCCGATAGCCGGTCCCTCTGTGCTCCGGGCGGGGAGGCGAGAGCCCCGCAACCGGAGGAGACAAACCCATGACGGACCATCACATCGGTCTCATCGTGCCCAGTTCCAACCTGACCATGGAGACCGAACTGCCCCGGATGCTCAACGCCCGGGAGGTTGTCGAACCTGGCGACCGGTTCGTGTTCCACAGCAGCAGGATGCGGATGAAGCACGTCACCCCCGAGGAACTGCGCGGGATGAACGCGCAGACCGAGCGGGCCGCCGGCGAGCTCGCCGACGCCAGGCCCGACGTCGTCGCCACCGCCTGCCTGGTCGCCATCATGGCCCAGGGGCCCGGGTATCACTGCACCGCCGAAGCGGAGATCACGAACGCGCTGCGTGCCGAAGGAGCCAAGGCGCCCGTCGTCTCCAGCGCGGGCGCTCTGCTGAGCGGCGTCGAGGCACTCGGAGCCAAGCGGGTCGCGATCATCACGCCGTACATGAAGCCGCTCACCGCCCAGGTCGTGGCCTACCTCGAGGACGCCGGGATCGAGGTCGTGGATGCCCTGAGCCTCGAGGTTCCCGACAACCTGGCCGTTGCCCGCCTGGACCCCGCGGATCTGCGTGAGCACCGGCGCCGGCTCGACCTGAGCAGGGCCGACGCGCTGGTGCTGTCGGCGTGCGTGCAGATGCCGTCGCTCGACTCCATCCAGGCAGTCGAGGACGAAGCCGGACTACCTGTGCTCTCCGCGGCGACGGCAACGGCGTACCGCATCCTGCAGGAGCTCGGCCTGCCCCCGGTCGCACCGGGAGCCGGAAGCCTGCTGGACGGTCGGTCGGCAGTTCCCGCTGCACGCTGAGGCGGGAGCGCGAGCCGGGACGGGTCATGCAACTCCCGGAGGACGGTCGGCCTCTGCGTCGGCGGTACGGGGTGCCCAGGGCCGGCCCGGCGAGTGGTCCTGGCCTCGCGCTTTGAACCACTTACGTCCACGGCGACTACACCCGGCACGCCGACACCGACGGCAACATGGTCATGTGGACCGACTACAGCTCCCCGTCCATCCTGTTCACGGCGCGCTCCGTCAGCGGTGGCGTGACGAAGACCACCGGCGGCAACGCCGACGCCCTCTCGGTCGTCGGTGACCTCGTGGGACCAAGAGCTTCCGCTGGGCACACCGGAGGCGGTGTGCCCAGCGGCGTACGGGTGCACGATGCCGTGCACCGTCGACGTACGTGCACGGGCGGCTGAAGAGACGCAGCCCTGTCAACGAAGCGGTGTGGTGCATCCTGGGGCCTTCGGGAGGGGTGGGGTCAGACCGCTTGGCCGTAGCCGTCCCCGCTGGGGTTCTCGCCACGCAGGGGCTGAAGGCGAGGACGGCTTCGCCGCAGGCCAGCCACGCTACGTATGCCAAGTTCCTTTCAAGGGACGGTCGCTGGAAGAAATCGAGGGCGATCTCAACCAGCAGTGGCGACGCAACATCAAAAAAGGCAGAGAAGGCCGGCGTCAAAGTGGTCCAAGGCGGCTACGGCGACCTGCCCCGCCTTCAACGCAATCTACGTCGAGACCGCCGAACGGGACCGGTTCATCCCGCGCCCACTGGCCTACTTCCAGCGCATGTGGACCGCGTTGCAGGCCGAGGACAACAACCGCATGCGCCTCTACCTCGCCCACCACGAGGGAGAGGTACTCGCGGCCCGCCACGATGCTGACCGTCGGCGAGCACGTCTGGCTGTGTCGGTTCCGCCGATCAGTGACGGTCCGTCAAGGGCGGTTCCAGGCCGATCGATGAGCCGGCCGCCGCTTCGACCGCTCGGCATTCCTGGTTCGCCTTGACGGCCTATTTCTCGCCAGTACAGGCGGGGATTTCCCTCGAGGCATTCTTGCGCGAGCAAAGCGGTGAAGATCCGCTTCCGCGGGCGGTGCCGTCGATCGCCCGCCCCACCAGCATCCAACGCGCCATGCTCACCAACACGATCCACCGGGCAGGCCCTGAGCGCGGCCAGTCGGCAGTGTCAGAACGGACCCGCGTTGCCGGTGTCGGCAGCCCGGGAAACTTCCGTCATCACAGGTCACGCGGAATGTCGTCTTCATCAAGGCACCCGCAGGTGGCGACCGGTTCGTGGACCCTCCTTCAAATCTTGTCCACCAATTCCACACATCCCTCTCTGCAGGTGAGCCTCGATGGTCTAGATTGACCGTGCTTCACATGGTGGGACACCAGGCGACAAATGATGATCTATTGGCCTGGCGCTACGGACGGCAGTGACTGTGCCTTCGGCGTCGGACCTGGGGGTGATCAACTTTTGGAGCCCGCGGGGGGCTTTGGATGCGGGCAGCATCGGAGGTTTCGGCGGGTTTCTGGCAGGCCAGGTGGGTCTGCTGTCGCCGGGGTGGGTTGTTCGAGTAGCGCTGAAACAGCAGGAATGCCATGCGCGGGAGGCGGGGGCCTCCCGGGGGGACGAACAGCGCGGCGCGGGGGGCGGGGCCTCCCGAGGTGAAGAACTGTGAGGAGGCGGGGGCCTTCTGGGGGGAGGGACAAGTGTTGGGCGAGCATGTCGAACCACTGGACCGGGGGGGTTCTGTGCGGCAGGGGGGATTGGTCGGCCCTTTTCCGTCGGCGCGGGGTCATCTGGCGAACGGGGCCTTGAGACAGCCGGCGAGCGACTGGGAGCAGCGCTATCGCCGTACCGTGATCACCAGCGACACCGTGGCCACCGCCTTGGTGGTGGCTTCGATCGGAAACTTCTTCGGGGCCCGGGACGCGGCCAACTGGCACGAGAAGTGGGGAATCCTCGCATTCGGCACCGAGCTGCTGGTGCTCGGAGCGCTTGCGGTGATCCGGTCGTGGGCTCCGGCCGTACTCGGCCAGGGCGCCGAGGAGTTCCGCAGACTCGGGCGCGCACTGTTCACGGCGACCGTCGTCCTGGCGCTCGGCGGGATCGCTCTCACCTCGCGCAACATCAAGCTCTGGATCTTCGTCGCCATACCCGCCATTGCGTTCGTGACCATGACCGAGCGGTATGTGCTCCGCCTCTGGCTGCACAAGCAGCGCAAGGAAGGACAGTGCCTGCGACCGGTGCTCGCCGCCGGGAGCCCGGCCACCGTCCGCGACCTGATCACCCGAACCCGCAAGTTCCCGCATCTCGGCTGGCGGGTGGACGCGGTGTGCACGGTGGACGGACTGGGGCTCGACGGTGACCAACTGGACGGAGTGCCGGTCGTCGGTCAACTGACGGACGTCGCAAGCCATGTCCACCGCGACGGCTACCGCGTCGTCGCCGTCACACCGGACCCGCACTGGTCACCGGACCGACTGCAGCGGCTGGCCTGGAACCTCGAAGGCAGCGACGCCGAGATGGTCGTGGCCCCCGTGCTGATGGAGGTGGCCGGCCCGCGGCTGCACGTCGACGCGGTGCTCGGGATCCCATTGCTGCGGGTCAGCATGCCGACCTTCACCGGGGGCCGGCGGGCGGTCAAGGGAGTCGTCGACCGGATGGGCGCGACGCTCCTGCTGATCCTGTTCGCGCCGCTGATGGTGCTCGTCGGGCTGTTCGTGGCCGTGGACAGTCGCGGCGGTGCCCTGTACCGCCAGCGCAGAGTCGGCAAGGACGGCCGCGAGTTCACCATCTTCAAGTTCCGCACCATGGTCGCTGGTGCCCATGGCGCACGGGCCCAGCTGGCCGACCGCAACGAGGGTGCGGGCCTGCTGTTCAAGCTCCACCGGGATCCGCGGGTGACCCGGGTCGGAGCGGTGCTGCGCAGGTACTCGATCGACGAACTCCCGCAGCTGTTCAACGTACTGACCGGATCGATGTCGCTCGTCGGGCCACGGCCTCCGTTACCGGAGGAGTCCGCTGCGTACGGGCCGGACATTCGGCGGCGTCTCCTTGTCAAGCCCGGGCTCACCGGACTGTGGCAGATCAGCGGGCGCAGCGACCTGCCGTGGCAGGAGGCCGTCCGGCTCGACCTGCGGTACGTGGAGGACTGGTCGCTCGCCCTGGACACGGTGATCTTGTGGAAGACACTGCGTGCGGTGCTCCAGGGGCAGGGGGCTTACTGAGGCGCGGGGGCGCCGTCCAGTAGCGAACGGAAGGCAGGCCGCAAGGGCCTGGGGGGAGGGACGGGTAATGAGAATCAGCGTTTTAGGGCTCGGCTACGTGGGCTGCGTATCGGCCGCGTGCCTGGCCAGCCTGGGCCACGAGGTCATCGGTGTGGACGTGAACCAGGTGAAGGTCGACATGGTCAACGGCGGCAAGGCGCCGGTCGTCGAGGAGCGGATCGGCGAGCTCACCGCCGAGGTCGTGCGGACGGGCGCATTGCGCGCCACCACCGACGTCCGTGAGGCGATCATGGGCAGCGACGTGTCGCTGGTCTGTGTGGGCACGCCGTCGGAGCCCAACGGCAGCCTGTGCACCACGTATCTGGAGCGGGTCACCGAGCAGATCGGTGCCGCGGTGGCCGAGCGGGGTGGGCGGCAGACCGTCGTGTTCCGCAGCACCATGCTTCCGGGCACCTGCCTGAACCTGCTGGTGCCGATCCTGGAGAAGTTCGTCGGCGGCACGGCCGGCGTGGACTTCGGGGTCGCGGTCAACCCGGAGTTCCTGCGCGAGGGCACGAGCGTGCGGGACTTCTTCGACCCGCCCAAGACCGTCATCGGCGAACTCGATGCGGCGAGCGGCGACGTGGTGGCGTCCCTGTACGAGGGCCTGCCCGGCGAGGTGTTCCGGGTGCCGATCCCGGCGGCCGAGGCGATCAAGTACGCGGACAACGCGTTCCACGGCCTCAAGGTCGGCTTCGCGAACGAGCTGGGCGCGGTGTGCCAGGCACTCGGAGTGGACTCGCACCAGGTGATGGACGTGTTCCTGGCCGACCGCAAGCTGAACATCAGCCCCGCCTACCTGCGGCCCGGCTTCGCCTTCGGCGGCTCCTGCCTGCCCAAGGATCTGCGCAGCCTGGTGTACGCGGCGCAGCGGGCCGACGTCTCGGTGCCCATCCTCGCCCACGTGCTGGCCTCCAACTCCGAACACCTGCAGCGCGCCGTGGACCTGGTCGAGCGCACCGGCAAGCGCCGGGTGGGCCTGTTCGGTCTCTCCTTCAAACCCGGCACCGACGACCTCCGCGAGAGCCCGCTCGTCGAGCTGGCGGAGAGGCTCTTCGGCAAGGGGTACGACCTGAAGATCTACGACGCCAACGTGAGCCTGTCCCGGCTGCTCGGCGCGAACCGCGACTACATCGAGACCCGGCTGCCGCACCTCGCGCAGCTGCTCGCCGACTCCGTCGACGAGGTGCTCGAGCATGCCGAGGTATGCCTGGTCGGGACCAAGGACCCGGCCGTGGTGTCGGTGCTGCCCCATGGCGAAGGACCCGTGATCGTCGACCTCATCCGCCTTCCCGACGCCGAGGCGCGCCGGACCGAACCGGGGTACGTGGGCCTTGCTTGGTGACACGTCGTTTGAAGACACAGCCAGCGGCGACCGGGCGGACCGGCGCGCGCTGATTCTGGTGGAGAACCTGTCGGTGCCGTTCGACCGGCGGGTGTGGCAGGAGTGCACGACGCTGCGCGACGCGGGCTGGGAAGTGCACGTCATCTGTCCCCGGGGGGAGAAGCGGGACACAGAGCCGGAGGCGGTGATCGACGGGGTGCGCATCCACCGCTACCCGCTGCGCGCGGCCACCGGTGGACCGGCCGGCTATCTGCGGGAGTACGGATCGGCGTTGTGGCACACCGTCCGGCTGGCCCGCAAGGTCGGCCCGGTCGACGTGGTGCACGCCTGCAACCCGCCGGACCTGTTGTTCCTGCCGGCGCTGATGATGAAGCGGCAGGGCGCACGGTTCGTGTTCGACCAGCACGACCTGGTGCCGGAGCTGTACCTCTCCCGGTTCGACCGCGGCAAGGACCTGCTCTACCGCGCCGTGTGCGCGCTGGAGCGGCGGACCTACCGGGCCGCGGACGTCGTGCTCGCCACGAACGAGAGCTACCGGGACGTGGCGGTGCGCCGTGGCGGCCGGCGGCCGGAGGACGTGTTCGTGGTGCGCAGCGCACCCGACATCGACCGGTTCCATCCGGTGCCGGCCGAGCCGGAGCTGAAGCGCGGCAAGCCCCATCTGCTGTGCTACCTCGGCGTCATGGGCCCGCAGGACGGCGTCGACTACGCGTTGCGCGCTCTCGCGAAGCTGCGAGACGAACTCGGACGGAGCGACTGGCATGCGGTGTTCGTCGGCGCAGGCGACGCGTTCGACGCGATGGTGGACCTTTCCCGGCAGTTCGGGCTCTCGGAGCAGGTGCAGTTCACCGGACGCATCCCGGACGCCGATCTGGTGCGCTACCTGTCCACCGCGGACGTGTGCCTTTCCCCCGACCCGCGCAACCCTCTCAACGACGTGTCGACCATGAACAAGGTCCTGGAGTACATGGTGATGGGCCGGCCGATCGTCTCGTTCGACCTCCGGGAGGCGAGAGTCTCCGCCGGTGACGCTGCCGTCTACGCGCCCGCCAACGACGAGGCCGAGTTCGCCGAACTCATCACGGTGCTCCTCGACGATCCGGAGCAGCGGGCCCGTATGGGCAAGATCGGCCAGGAACGGATCAACGGGCAGCTCTCCTGGCGGAACTCGCAAGCGTCGCTGCTCGCCGCCTACGCCGCCGCCTGCCGTGACCACACTCCGGTCTCGGCGGGCGGCCCGGTCCGGGCACGGGGGAGGCGGCGTCCTTGAGCGATGACACGATTCGCCTGGCCATGATCGGGCAGATCCTCCGTCGGCGCTGGCGGCTGCTGGCCGTCCTCACCCTGGTGGGCGCGCTGGTCGGTTACGGCACCTCGGTGGTGCTGTTCCCGCCGCGCTACACGGCGTCGACGTCGGTACTGCTGCCGGGCCAGTGGGAAGAGCGCGAGCTGCTGACCCAGGTCGACATCGCGACCAGTTCGTCGGTGGTCGACCCCGTGGCCTCCCAGCTTGGGTGGAGCGGTGTCAGCGGCGCCGACCTGCGGGATCGAGTGACCGCCAAAGCCGCCGACGGGAACATCATCAAGATCTCCGGAACGGCCGACACCCCGAAGCACGCACAGCAGCTCTCGGACCGGTTGGCCCAGCAGTTCGTCAGGTTCGCCACGCGGATCGCCGGCGGCAACACGGACGCGGCCACGGTGCCCGAGACGCTGCGGAAGCAGGTCGTGGAGACCAACCGCCGCATCACCGAGCTGGCCGATGCGGCCGATCCCGGGCAGAGCGTGGAGAGCGTGCAGGCCCGCACCGAGCTCGAGAAGCTGCGCACCTCACTGGAGGAGGCCATGACGAAGCTGGACCAGGCCGACCCCGCGAACAACAAGGGCGGCATGGTCGTCATGGGGTCGGCTGCCCGGCCGACCGGCGAGGCGCCACCGACGAGGACGCAGCTCATCGCCGCCGGGGCGCTGCTGTTCTTCCTGTTCGCGGTCATCGGCCATCTCGCCGCCGTACGGCGCAATCGCCGACTGCGCTCCGAACCGGAGATCGCCGCGGCGCTGGGGTCGACGCTCATCGGCACCGTCGACGTGGCGGGTGAACGGCGCGCGCACCGGCCGGAAGACCGTGCCCCGCGCGACCGGATCCGCCGGCTGCTCGGTGTCGACATCCCATGGGACCTGCCGACCCCGCAGCGGTCCGGCGACGAGGCCGGCATGCGCATCCGCTACCGGCGCGTGTGCACACGCCTCCGCGACCAACTACCCGCCCCCCGCGAGCTGTTGGTTGTCGTACCGGGCGGCGACGAGATCGCCCGCCGAGCCGCCGGGCACCTCGTGACCGAGGCCACGAGCGATCCGGTCCTGCGCGTGGTGGAAGTCTCGGTGGACCGGCCGATGGTGCCGGACCGCGGCAGCGAGTCCGGTGCGCTCGTCGTCCTCAGCGCGGGCAGCTGGACCGCGAGGGAACTCGCGGGCATCGCCGAGGCCTGTGCGGACGGTAGACATCAGGTCGTCGGCATCGTCGTCGCCGGTGCGGTCCGGGGCCGTCCGACGCGGTCCGCCGAGCAGTCCCCGGACGACGCCACCTTGGCGCTCGCGGTGGGCGGCCACGTGAGGGGAGGTTCCGCGTGACGACGAGCACGACTTCGGAGTCGTCGGCATCCGTTCACCTGCTGGACCTGCAGGCACTGGTGGTGGCGGTGCGCAGGCGCCGTCGCCTGTGGTGCTCCCTGGCGCTGGTGGGGCTGCTGATCGGCGCGGCGGTGGCAGTCCTGCGACCGCCGGAGCCGGCCGCGGCGACCAAGGTGCTGGTTGCGCATCAGGCGGACCAGCCGAACGACACCGGGACGCTGATCCGCACCGACGTGGAGCTGCTGCGGACCACACGGATCGCCGACAAGGCCCTGCAGTCCCTCAAGTCCCCGGAACGGCCGGAGGACTTCATGAAGGACTACCGGGTGACCGGGCTGACCAACAACGTGCTGCAGATCGAGGTGACAGGTGACAGCGACGCGCAGGCGGTGGCCCGGGCCAAGGCATTGGCGGACGCGTTCATCGCGGACCATGTGCGGCGGATGAAGGCATCCGCGCAGGCGGAGGCCAAGGCCCTGAGCGACCAGGGTGACCGCATGCGGCACGAACTCGCGGGCGTCAACAAGGAGATCGGGGACAGGTCGCCGGACAGCGACCCGAAGGCGTCGGCGAGTATCGAGTCGCTCTTCGCCCGCCGGGCGGAGCTCAACTCGCGGATCGCCGACTTCGACCAGCGCGCCGAGGAGGCGCGCATGGGTACGCCCCAGATCGTCGCCGGTACGCAGATCGTGGACGCCCCGCGCGCGGTGCGGCACTCCCTGCCCAAGTCCGCCGCAACCGACGCCGCGATCGGGCTCGTCCTCGGACTCGTTCTCGGGCTCGCGGTGGCCGCGGTCAGCACGGTGGTGGCGGACCGTCCCGTGCTGCGCCGGGACATCGCGGCGAACCTGGGCGCCTCGGTCATCGCGGAACTGCGCCGTGTGCGCCGTCGGCGGGTCAGGCTGTGGCAGCGCAGACGGACCCGGACGGCACGCGAACGGCTCACGGCGACCCTGGCCCGAACGGTTCGTGGCTCCACGGAACCGTTGTCGCTGCTGGAACTGGGCTGTGCGGGCAGCACGAGCGTGATCGCCCTCGACCTCGCCAGAGCCATGGCGGTGGACGGACCGGTGGTCGTCGTCGACGGTCTGCCGGGCCTGCGGCGCGCCCACCGGGGCCAGAAACCAGGAGGCCCGGACGTGGTCGGCGTCGAGGGTGCCGCGACCGTGCCGCACGAGGTGCGCCGGCTCGGTGTCGGCTCGGTCGCGCCCGGTACGGCGTGGACGGGCCTGCCGGACCTCGGTACCCAGACGGTGCTCGTCGTGCGTGCCGGGCACGCGAGCGCCGCATGGTTGCACACGGTGGCGCGGCAGCTCGCGGATCTGCTCATTCCGGTGATCGGTGTGGTGCTGATCGATCCCGACCCGCGGGACCGGACCGACGGCACCCTGTGGGACGGCCTGGACACCGCGCTGCGCGGCCACAACGAGCGGCTGGCCCGGGAGAAAGTGACGGGCCGACGGCCGACGGAGCGGCCGTCATGGGCGGTTCGAGTCCCGGACAGCGACCAGGAGGCGCGGTAGTACATGTGTGGCATCGCAGGCACTTACCGGTGGCCGGACGGAAAGGCCGTGACCGACCGGCTCACCGAGACCCTCGCCCACCGCGGTCCGGACGGGGCGGGCCGCTACAGCCACCCCGCCGGTGACGGGGAAGTGCACCTCGGGCACCGCCGGCTGTCCATCATCGACCTGTCCGAGACCGGCGCCCAGCCGATGGTCTCGGGGGGCCTCGTCCTCACGTACAACGGAGAGCTGTACAACGCGCCTGAGCTGCGCGCCGAATTGGCGGCCACCGGGGTGCGCTTTCGCGGCACCTCCGACACCGAGGTGGTCCTGGAGGCCTGGCGGCGCTGGGGCACCGACTGCCTGCCCCGGCTGCGCGGCATGTTCGCGTTCGGGGTCTTCGACGAGCGCACCGGCGAACTGGTGCTCGCCCGCGACCAGTTGGGCATCAAGCCGCTGTTCCTGCTCCGGCGCGGCCAGGGCCTGATGTTCGCCTCCGAGCTCAAGGCGCTCGCCGCCGCCACCGGCGGATCGCTGGAGGTGGATCACGCGGCCCTGGTGGCCTCGCTCCTCTACTACTGGGTGCCCGACTCGCGGTGCTCGTTCCGCGAGGCGGAGAAGCTGCCGCCGGGGAGCTGGCTGCGGTGCCGGCCCGACGGCCGGGTGGAGCGCGGCCGTTACTGGAACCTGAAGGATGTCGCCGCCGAGGGCCAGGAGCGTGCCCGTAGCGGTGAACAACCGGACCTGGCCGCCATCGTCGAGGAGTCGACCCGGCGGCACCTGCTCTCCGACGTACCGGTGGCGACCTTCCTCTCCGGCGGCCTCGACTCCAGCTACCTGACCGCCCTCGCGTCCCGCCACCAGCCCGGGATCTCCGCCTACACGATCGGGTTCCGCGCCGAGGACGCCAAGTTCGAGGCGATGCCCGACGACCTGCGCTACGCCCGGCAGGTGGCCGCGCGGTTCGGCGTCGACCTGCACGAGATCGAGATCGCGCCGAACGTGCTCGACCTGCTGCCGCAGATGACGTACCACCTGGACGAGCCGATCGGCGACCCCGCCGCGATCAACACGTTCCTCATCTGCTCGGCCGCCCGCGAGGCCGGGGTCAAGGTGATGCTCTCGGGGATGGGCGCCGACGAACTGTTCGCCGGGTACCGCAAGCACCTGGCCAACCTGATCGCACTGCGCTACCAGCGCATCCCGCGGCCTCTGCGGCGCGGGCTGTCCAGGGCGGTGGACCGGCTGCCGGTCGCCACGGCCCGCCGGGGGTACCGGTCGGTGCGCTTCGCGAAGCGGTTCCTCTCCTTCGCCGACCTGCCGGAGGAGACCGCGTTCCGGCGCAGCTACACCATGTACGACCAGGACGAGCTGCTCGCCCTGGTCGATCCGGACCTGGCCGGCACGGTCGACGACGTACTGACCGAGCACGCGGACATCTACCAGGACAACGAGCTCGACGACTTCGTCAACCGCATGTGCCTGGGTGACTCCCGGATGTTCCTGCCGGGCCTCAACCTCGCTTACACGGACCGCTCCAGCATGGCCGCCTCGACCGAGGTGCGGGTGCCGTACGTGGACGTCGAGGTGGTCAAGGCGGCGTTCGCCGTGCCCGGCGACCGCAAGATCGTCGGACGGCAGGGCAAGGCCGTCCTCAAGGAGGCGGCCACCTCGATCCTGCCCCGGGAGATCGTGTACCGGCCCAAGGGCCTGTTCAGCGCCCCGCTGCGGGCCTGGATGAGCCGGGACCTGGCACCGCTGGTGCGCGAGGTGGTCAACGACGGCGTGCTCGTCAACTCCGGGCTGCTGCGCCGCGACGCGCTGGCGCGCATGGTCGCCGAGGACGCGGCCGGGCAGCGGGACTTCTCCAAGCATCTGTGGCATGTGCTGACCCTCGAGTACTGGTACCGCGACGCGACCTCCGGGTCCGGCCGGAGCACTCGCTCGGCAGCGTAGAAGACGGCTTAGAAACAAGGGGACTTCGGGTGAAACAGGTAGTTCAGAACTACAAGAGCGGCGAGCTCGCGGTGCTCGACGTGCCGGTGCCGGGATGCAAGCCGGGCGGTGTGCTGGTCCGCACCGCCTACTCGCTGATATCCACCGGGACCGAACTCATGAAGGTGTCCGAGGCCGGCATGTCGATGCTGGGCAAGGCCCGCTCCCGGCCCGACCAGGTGGCCAAGGTCATGCAGAGCGTGGCCACCAACGGCGTGGGCCCCACCTATCAGAAGGTGATGGGCAAGCTGGACTCCTACACCCCGCTGGGCTACTCGCTGTGCGGCGTGGTCGAGCAGGTCGGCCCCGGGATCGACGACGTGAAGGTCGGCGACCTCGTGGCCTGCGCCGGCAACGAGCACGCCCTGCACGCCGAGCTGAACTGGGTGCCGAAGAACCTCTACGCCCCGGTGCCCGACGGCCTCGCGTCGCGGCACGCGGCCTTCGGCACCGTCGGGTCGATCGCGATGCAGGGCGTCCGCCGCGGCGAGCCCCAACTGGGCGACGTGGCCCTGGTCATCGGCCTCGGCCTGATCGGGCAGCTGGTGGTGCAACTGCTCGCCGCCTCGGGGGCCCGCGTCGTCGGGGTCGACCCCGACCCGGCGCGCTGCGAACTCGCCGAGCGCCTGGGCGCCGCGGCCTGCGGCGATCCCGAGTCCGCGGCCGTGGAAGCCGCCGTCGCCGAACTCACCGACGGGCACGGCGTGGACCAGGTGTACCTGGCCGCCGGTGGCGGCAGCAACCAGCCCGTCGAGCTGGCCGCCCGGCTGTGCCGGGACCGCGGCCGGGTCGTCGACATCGGCAAGTGCCGCCTCGACCTGCCGTGGAACGCGTACTACGAGAAGGAGCTCGACGTCCGGTTCTCCCGCTCCTACGGTCCCGGACGCTACGACCCGGAGTACGAACTCGGGGGACGGGACTACCCGATCGGCTATGTGCGCTGGACCGAGCGCCGCAACCTCGCGTGCTTCCTCGATCTCCTCGCCCGCGGCAGCGTCGACGTGGAGCCCCTGGTCTCCCACGTCGCCGACCTCGACGACGCCGTCGAGACGTACCAGCGCCTGAAGGACGGCGAACTCAAGGCCGTGGCCGTGCTGTTCCGGTACCCCGAACACACGGCTGAGCCTCAGGCCCCGGCGGTGGCCGTGCCCACGGTGAACGTGAAGCGGGTTCCGGCTCGGGTCGCCCATGCGCCGGTGCGCCTCGCATTCGTCGGCGCGGGGAACTACGCGACGTCGATGCTGCTCCCGCACCTGGCCCAGCGCGACGGCGTCACGCTGTCGACCGTTGTCACCACGACGGCGCTGTCCGCGACCAACGCACAGCGGAAGTTCGGCTTCGCCGAGGCGACCACCGACCTCGACGCCGTGCTCGGCGACAAGTCCATCGACGCGGTCTTCGTGGTCACCCGGCACAGCTCGCACGCCGAACTGACCCGCCGAGCGCTCCTCGCGGGCAAGACGGTGTTCGTGGAGAAGCCCCTGGCCCTGACCGAGGACGAGCTGGCCGGCGTGCTCACGGCAGTGGAGGAGTCCGGCAACGACCGGCTGCAGGTCGGCTTCAACCGCCGCTTCGCGCCGCTGCTGCAGGACGCCAGGAACCGGTTCGGCGCCCGGACAGGACCGGCGAGCCTGCGCTACCTGGTCAACGCGGGCCGACTGCAGCACGGCAGCTGGTACCTCCAACAGGGCACCGAGGGCTCGCGCTTCGCCGGCGAGGGCGGACACTTCATCGACACGGCGAGCTGGCTGCTCGAGTCCGACCCGGTCTCCGTGTACGCGACCGCCCCGTCCGGCAACGAGGACCTGCAGGTAGTACTGCACTACCCGGACGGATCCACCGCCACCATCAGCTACGTCACCACCGGCGCGCCCAGCTTCCCCAAGGAGACGCTGGATCTCGTCGCGGACGGCAAGGTACTGCGACTCGACGACTTCGTCCGTGCCGCTGTTTACGATGGCCGCCGTAAGCGGTGGGTCAGTTCGCGGCTTCCCAAAGCCCGGGACAAGGGCCAGAACGCCGAGCTCGCCGCGTTCATCAAGGCCGTGCGGACCGGCGGACCGATGCCGGTGCCGCTGGAGTCGCTGGTCGCCACCACGTCGGCCACCCTCGCCGTGCAGGCAGGCCTGGCCGCCGGCGCGCCGGTGACGCTGGCGAGGCCGCGATGACCATGAGCGCGGGCTGGTACCTGCGACGCCTTTCCCGGATGGCGCCGCGCGAGGTCGGCGGCCGGGTGGGCGACACGGTGCGCAGGCGGCGTTGGCGATCGGCACGGCCCGACTGCCCGAGCGTGACCGGCGCCCGGTTCACCGCGGTCCTGCCGGCCGGGACGATCGCCGGGATCCCCGCGGACGCCGCGAAGCGTCTCGTCGCCGAGGCGGACCGGCTGATGTACGGGCACGTCGAGTACTTCGGGGTGGTCCGCGACGACCTGGACGACCCGGACTGGTGGAGCGACCCGAAGACCGGGCGCCGGGCTCCGTGGGGCTACGCCTTCGACGTGCCGTACCGGAACGAGGACGCGGTCGGGGACATCAAGCAGATCTGGGAGCTGTCCCGGCACCAGTACCTCACCGTGCTCGCCGCCGCCTACGCGGTCACCGGGAACGAGCGGTACGCCGAGCGCGTGGCCGAGCATCTGCGCTCGTGGTGGAAGGCCAACCCGCCGCTGCGCGGCGTGCATTGGATCAGCGGCATCGAGCTGGGCATCCGTCTCCTTTCCTGGGTGTGGATCCGCCGGCTGCTCGACGGCTGGCCGGGCGTGGGCGAGCTGTTCGAGAACAACCCGGTGGCGGTGAACCAGATCTGGCACCACCAGCGCTGGCTGGCCGCGTTCCCCAGCCGGGGTTCTTCGGCGAACAACCACGTCATCGCCGAGGCCGCCGGGCAGTTGGCCGGGGCCTGCGCGTTCGACTGGTTCCCCGCCTCGGCGCGTTGGCGGGCCGGCGCGCTCAAGTCGCTGGATCAGCACCTGCGGAGCAACACCTTCGGCTCCGGCCTCAACCGCGAGCTGGCCACCGAATATCACGGACTCGTCCTGGAGCTCGGCCTGGCCGCGGTGGCCGAGGCCGATGCCGCCGACGTGCCGGTCCCCGCGTCGACCCGGCTGGTGCTGCTGCGGATGACCGACGCGCTCGCGGCCGTCGTGGACAGCCGCTTACGTCCGCCACGCCAGGGCGACGCCGACGACGGGCACGGTCTCATCGTCGACGGCGCGGGCACCGACCGCTGGGCCTCGCTCCTTGCCACCGGAGACGCCGTGTTCGGCCGGCTCGACTGGTGGCCGGCAGTGACCAGAAGCGACGTACGCACCCCGCTCCTCGCCGCGCTCATTCGGCCGTACGCAAAGAATGAGACCGCACCGGCCATGACCCGCCCGGCAAGTCGACCGGCCCACTTCGCCGACGCGGGCATGACCATCCTGCGCAGTCCGGCAGAGAGCGCGCCGGAGGAGATCTGGTGCCGCTGCGACGGCGGCCCGCACGGTTTCCTGTCCATCGCCGCACACGCCCACGCGGACGCGCTGTCCGTCGAGGTCCGCCACGACGGGGTCGAGGTGCTCGCCGATCCGGGTACGTACTGCTACCACGGGCAGCCCCGGTGGCGGCAGTACTTCCGGTCGACCCTCGGCCACAACACCCTGCAACTCGACGGCACCGACCAGTCCGTCTCCGGCGGCCCCTTCCTGTGGACCCGGCATGCCCGAAGCCGCGTCCTGACCGCGGACACCTCCCAGCGGGGCGTGGCCCGCTGGTGCGCCGAGCACGACGGCTACCAGGGCTCGGTCCACCGACGACGGGTCGAACTGACCTACGTGAGACAGGAGTTGAAGGTTGTCGACGAGGTGCGCGGCTCGCGCAGGGCCGAGGTGCGCCTGGCGTTCCACCTCGGCCCGGTGATCGCCGCGGACCTGGCGGGCAACCGCGCCGTGCTCACCTGGACCCGGGACGGCGAGGACCGCTCCGCCGTGCTCGACCTGCCCGGACAGCTGTCCTGGCGCGTGCACCACGGCGAGACCGAACCGCCGCTGGGCTGGTACTCCGCCGGATTCGGGCGCAAGGAACCCACCACCACGCTGATCGGCACCGGCTTCGCCGACGGCGCGGAGGAGTTCACCACCGCGCTCAGGTTCGGCTAGGGGGGCGCGTGGGGATCAAGAGGCGGCACTGGGCGCTGGCGCTGGCCCTGCTGGCGACGACCGGCTGTGAGAGCACGGGCGGCACGGAGGCGAAGCCGGCCACCGTGCCGACCACGGCTGCGCCGTCCACGCCCATGGCCCGGGTGTGCGCCAAGCCCGCGGCCGGGCCGGCGAAGGCGCCGGCGGGCGCGGTGACCGTCGACCCCGCGGTGGTCGGTGACCTGGCGGCGAAGACCAAGAGCAGCCCGCCGCACACCACGTTCTGGCTTCGGCCCGGCAAGCACAGGCTCGAAGCGGACCGCTACGCCCAGGTCATCCCGAAGGAGGGGGACCGCTACGTCGGTGCGCCGGGCGCGGTGCTCGATGGCGGGAAGAAGAACCAGTACGCGTTCGGCGGCGGCGCCCGCAATGTGGCCATCCGCTATCTGACCGTGCAGCGTTTCGTGGCACCGCCGGACGAGGGCGTGGTCAATCACGACTCGGCCGACGGATGGGTGATCGAGCACGCGACGATCCAGCGCAACTCCGGCGCCGGGCTGATGGCGGGCGCCCGCCAGAAGGTCCGCTCCAGCTGCCTGCGCGAGAACGGCCAGTACGGCATGAACGCGTACAAGGCCAACGGCCGTATCAGCGGTCTGGTGGTCGAGGGCAACGAGATCGTGGGCAACAACACCGGCGACTGGGAGCGGCGGCGCGAGGGCTGCGGCTGCACCGGCGGCATCAAGTTCTGGGCCGTCGACGGCGCCGACATCCGCGGCAACTGGGTGCACGACAACCGCGGGACCGGGTTGTGGGCGGACACCAACAACAACGACTTCCGCATCGAGAACAACGTGCTCGAGGACAACGACGGTGCCGCGCTGATCTATGAGACCAGTTACAACGCGGTCATCCGGAAGAACACGATCCGGCGGAACAACTGGGTCGAGGGCCGCAGGGAGGCCAAGAAGGGCGACAGCTTCCCGTACGCGACCGTCTACCTGTCCGAGTCCGGTGGCGAGCCACGGATCCCGGCCCGCACCGACAAGATCGAGATCAACGGGAACGTCCTGGAGAACAACTGGTCCGGGATCACCCTGTGGGAGAACGCCGACCGGTTCTGCAACAGCCCGGCCAACACCTCGTCCGGTGACTGCACGTTGCTCGTGAAGAAGGCGAAGCGCTGCGCGAAGCCGGCGATCGTCACCGCACCGCTCTACGCCGACTGCCGGTGGAAGACCCAGCGGGTGGACATCCACGACAACCGCTTCGTGCTGGACAAGTCCGTCGTCAAGTGCACGGCGAAGTGTGACCGCATGGCGCTCCTCGCCAATTACGGCACCTATCCGGACTGGTCGCCGTACAAGGGCGAGCGGGTGGCCGAGGCGATCACCGCCAAGCAGCACAACCGCTGGTACGACAACGTCTACGTCGGACCGTGGAATTTCGTCGCCAAGGATCAGAGTCAGGTGCTCGACTTCGGGGAGTGGCAGGGTGCGCCCTACCGGCAGGACATGGGCAGTACGTTCCGCTCACGGGACGGTGGTTGAGGTGGCCGAAGCAGGCGCTGCGGGCACACCGAGGATCGTCGGGGTCATCTGGGGGCTGCTGGTCCTCAACACGCTCGGCTCCGCCGGGGCGGAGACCATCGTCCCGCTGCCCCGCTCCCTCATCCAGATGGCCACCATGGGCGCGCTGGTCGCCGCGTTCGCACTGGCGCTCGCGGTCAATCTCCGGCTGCGCATCCGATCCAGCGCCTTTGTGCTGCTGCTCACCCTGCTCCTGGTGCCGAGCGTGATCTCCAGCGTGGATCTGGAGTCCGGGTTCGGTGCGCTGTTCCGCTGCGCCCGCCTCGCGCTCTTCATCGGCACGCTGTGGCTGCTCACCCGCTGGTGGGACGGCGGCCTGACGTTCGTCCGGCACCACATCCGGATGTACTTCGTGGTGCTCGGGTCGGTGGCCGCCGGCCTGGTCATCTCACCGGGCGCGGCCCTGCCGGACCTCTACGGCGGCCGCCTCGTCGGCGCGCTGTGGCCGCTCACGCCGCCGCAGATCGGACAGTACGCCGCGGTGATCATCGGGCTCACCGTGCTGCTCGTCCTGGGGCGCCGGACCGACAGGACCGCCGCGGCGGTGATCATCGTGCCATCGTTCGTCCTGCTGGTGTTGACCCATACCCGGACGGCCACGCTCGGCCTGTTCATCGGGCTTGTGCTGGGGATCGGCTCGCTCCTCCTGACCAGCGCCGCCGCCCGCCGGTTCTTCACCTGGACCGTGGTGTGCGCCACGGTGGCCGCGGTCGGGTTCAGCTCCGCGCTCCAGGCGTGGTTCCTGCGCGGGCAGAGCCAGGAGAACTTCGCCAACCTCACCGGCCGGGCCAAGGTCTGGGACGCCCTCCTCGCGGCGCCCCGGACGACCACGAAGCAGCTGTTCGGCATGGGCCTGGGCGACAAGTCGTTCGACGGGCTGCCCATCGACAACAGCTGGCTGGCCGTCTACCAGGAGCAGGGACTGGTCGGCGCCGCCGTCGTGGCGGCGATCATCCTGGTCCTCGGCGGTGTCGCGTTGCTGCGGCCGCCGTCGCTGCAGCGGGCCTGCGCGATCTTCCTGATCAGCTACTGCGCGATCGCCTCGTACACCGAGGCAGGCCTGGGCGACGCCTCGCCGTATCTGCTCCATCTGGCCGTGGCCGCCTCGCTGTTGGCGGCACCTGCCCAGACCGCGCTCCTGCCGACGCTTCCAGCCCCTCGACGGCACATCCCGCGATGGGCCCGGAGATCGGAGATGACCTGAGCATGCACGTCCTCGTAGTGCACAACCGCTACGCCTCGGCGCAGCCGAGCGGGGAGAACAAGGTCGTCGACCAGGAGGTGGAGCTGCTGCGCGCGGCCGGTCACCGGGCCGAGGTGTTCGAGCGGCGCAGCGACACCATCGCCGCCCGGTCCCTGCCCGGCAAGGTCGCGGTGCCGCTGCTGGTTCCGTGGAACCCGGCGGTGCGTAAGGAACTTGCCGCCCGTCTTCGCGCGGAGCGGCCGGACGTGGTCCACGTCCACAACGTCTTTCCGCTGCTGTCGCCCGCGGTCCTTGCCGCCTGCGCCGACGCGGGCGTCCCCGCCGTGGCCACGCTGCACAACTACACGCAGGTCTGCCCGCCCGGCACGCTGCAGCGGGACGGCCGGCCCTGCACCGAGTGCGTCGGGAAGGGACCGCTTCCCGCGGTCCGGCACGGCTGCTACCGCGACTCCCGCCTTGCGACGGTGCCGCTCGCGGTGAGCCTGTCGGTCAACCGGCGGCGCTGGTGGTCCGGCGTGGAGCGGTTCTTCTGCATCTCCGCGGCGCAGCGCGACACCCTGGTACGGGCCGGCATGCCGACCGAACGGCTGGCGGTGAAGCACAACTTCGTGCCGGAGCCGGGCGTTCGCCGCACGGGCGACGGCGAGCATCTGCTCTATCTCGGCCGGCTCGCGGAGGCCAAGGGCGTACGGCTGCTCATGGCCGCGTGGGACGAGATCGCCGCGGACGGCGGGGTGGGCGTACCGCTGGTGATCGCCGGCACGGGACCGCTGGAGCCAGAGCTCACCGCCTGGGCGGCGGGCCGGAAGGACGTCCGGTACGTCGGCCTGTACGACACGGACCAGTGCCGGGAGGCCGTCGCGCGGTCGGTCGCCGTGGTGGCTCCCTCGACGTGGCTGGAGGCGTTCGGCCTGGTGGTCGTGGAGGCGATGGCGGCGGGGGTCCCGACCGTCGCCGCCGGACACGGCGCCTTCGTCGAACTCGTCGAGGACGGGGTGACCGGGCTGCTGCACCGGCCGGGCGAGGCTGCCTCGCTCGCGGACCGCATACGCCGGATCGCGGCCGACACGGCCCGAAACCGGGAGATGGGCCAGGCGGCCCGGCGCCGTTACGAGCAGGGCTTCAGCCCGGCCGTCGGCCTGGAGCGCCTGGTGGAGGAGTACCGCACCGCGATCGCGGGGCGGTCAGCACTGGCTCGCGGCGGGGACACCCCTGCGAGCAGGGGGGATGGGGACAGAAGATGACACGATGCCGACTGTGCGGCTCGGCGACGCTGGCCAGCGTCGTCGACCTGGGGGCGACCCCGCCGTGCGAGAGCTTTCTCGCCGCGGACCAACTCGACCGAGCGGAGCCCGCGTACCCGCTGCACCTGCGGGTCTGCACCGACTGCTGGCTCGCACAGATACCGCCGCTGATCACGCCGGAGGAGACGTTCAGCGAGTACGCGTACTTCTCCTCCTTCTCGACCTCCTGGGTGGAGCACGCGCGCACGTTCGTCGCCGACGCCGTACAGCGCCTGGACCTCGGCCCCGACGCTTTCGTCGTCGAGGTCGCGAGCAACGACGGGTACCTGCTGAAGCACGTGGCGGACCGGGGGATCCGCTGCCTCGGCATCGAGCCGTCGGTGAACGTCGGCGCTGCGGCGCGCGACGCGGGGGTGCCCACGCTCACGGAGTTCCTGTCCCCGGACACCGGTTCGGCCGTCCGCGCCGAGCACGGCCCGGCGGACCTGGTCGTCGCCAACAACGTGTACGCGCACATCCCCGACGTGGTCGGGTTCACCGAGGGCCTGCGCGCCCTGGTCGCCGACGACGGCTGGGTCTCCATCGAGGTGCAGCACCTGCTGACCCTGATCGAGGAGAACCAGTACGACACGATCTACCACGAGCACTTCCAGTACTACACGGTCGCGTCCGCGATCCGAGCCCTTGCCGGCGGTGGACTCACGCTCGTGGACGTCGAGTTGCTGCCCACGCACGGCGGCTCCATCCGGCTGTGGGCCCGGCCGGCCGAGGTCGCCGGCGAGCCGACCGAGCGGGTGACCGACGTACTGGACCGGGAGAAGGCCGCCGGGCTGCAGGAGCTGTCCGGGTACACCGAGTTCTCCGCCCGGGTGGCCAAGGTGCGCCGGGACCTCCTGAAGTTCCTCATCGAGGCGGCCGAACGCGGCGAGACGGTCGTCGGCTACGGCGCCCCGGGCAAGGGCAACACCCTGCTCAACCACTGCGGAATCCGGCCCGACCTGCTCGCGTACACGGTCGACCGCAACCCCTACAAGCACGGCAGGTTCACCCCCGGCACCCGCATCCCGATCCTGCCGCCCGAGCAGATCAGCACCGACAGGCCCGACTACGTCCTCGTCCTCCCATGGAATCTGCGGGACGAGCTGGTCGAGCAGCTGTCCTTCATCCACGAGTGGGGAGGCCGCCTGGTCTTCCCCATCCCGGAACTGAGCATTGCCGAGGTCAAGTCATGAAGGTCGTCCTCTTCTGCGGCGGATACGGGATGCGTATGCGCAGCGGCGCCGCCGACGATGTGCCCAAGCCGATGGCGATGGTCGGCCCCAGGCCGCTGATCTGGCACGTCATGCGCTACTACGCGCACTTCGGGCACACGGAGTTCATCCTGTGCCTCGGGTACGGGGCGCACCACATCAAGAACTTCTTCCTCAACTACGAGGAGACGACGTCCAACGACTTCGTGCTGCGGGGCGGCAGGACCGAGCTGCTGTCGACCGACATAGCCGACTGGACGATCACGTTCGCGCAGACCGGCATCGAGTCGCCGATCGGTGAGCGGCTGCGCCGGGTGCGCCACCACCTGGACGGCGACGAGATGTTCCTCGCCAACTACGCCGACGTGCTCACCGACGCTCCGCTGCCGGAGATGATCGAGAAGTTCGCCCGGCGCGACGCCGGTGCCTCGATGACGGTGGTGCCGCCGCAGTCGTCGTTCCACTGCGTGGACCTGGGCGAGGACGGCCTGGTGGGGGGCATCACCGCGGTGAGCGACATGCCGCTGTGGGAGAACGGCGGCTACTTCGTGCTCCGCCAGGAGGTCTTCGACCACATACCCGAGAACGGCGACCTGGTCGCCGACGGATGTGCTCAACTGGCCAAGCGGGGGCGGTTGGTGGCGCATCAGCACCGCGGCTTCTGGAAGCCGACCGACACCGTGAAGGAGCGGGCCGCGCTCGACGCCGCCTACGCCCGCGGCGACCGCCCGTGGGCCGTGTGGGAGCGCGACGGGGCGGGGGTGGGCGCATGATCCGGCTCGGGGCCGGGCGCCGCCTGGACCGGATCGTCGCGGTGGGCGCGCACTGCGACGACATCGCCATCGGCGCGGGCGGCACCCTGCTGGCGATGTGCCGAGCACAGCCCGGGGTCCGTGTCGACGCGCTGGTGCTCTCCGGCGGCGGCAGCGAGCGGGAGGACGAGGAGCGGGCCGCCCTCGCCGCCTTCTGCCCGGGCGCCGAACTTCGCCCGACCGTACTCAAGTTGCCGGACGGCCGGATGCCCGCGCACTGGGAGGAGGCCAAGGCCGCGGTCGAGGAGCTGCGCGCGCAGACCGATCCTGACCTGGTCCTCGCGCCGCGTACCGATGATGCGCACCAGGACCACCGCGGCCTGGCGCAGCTGATGACCACCGCGTTCCGCGACCACCTCGTGCTCGGTTACGAGATCGTCAAGTGGGACGGCGATCTCGGCCGTCCGGCGGCGTACCAGCCGCTGTCGCCGGAGACCGCCGAACAGAAGGTGCGACTGCTGCAGGAGCACTATCCCTCGCAGCGCCACCGGCCCTGGTACGACCGGGAGGCATTCCTCGGCCTCGCCCGGATCCGCGGCATCGAATGCCACGCGCGTTACGCCGAGGCGTTCGCCGTCACCAAATTCACGCTCAATCTGGGGGACTGAAAGTTGCGCGTACTGCTCACCGGACACCAGGGCTATCTCGGCACCGTCATGGCTCCGGTCCTCACGGCCGCCGGACACGAGGTCGTCGGCCTCGACGCCGGCCTGTTCACCGACTGCGTTCTCGGCCCGCAGCCCGCGGACCCTCCAGGGCACCGGGTGGACCTGCGCGACGTCACGGCCGAACACGTGGCCGGGGTGGACGCCGTGATCCACCTGGCCGCGCTCTCCAACGACCCGCTGGGTTCCCTGGCGCCCGAGCTCACCTACGACATCAACCACCACGCCTCCGTCCGCCTTGCCCGGCTGGCCCGCGAGGCCGGAGCGCGACGCTTCCTGTACGCGTCCACCTGCTCGGTCTACGGCGCCGCGGGCGGTGACGACCTGGTGGCCGAGGACGCCCCGCTGCGCCCGGTGACGCCGTACGCGGAGTCCAAGGTGCGGGTGGAGGACGACCTGCACGCGCTCGCCGACGACGACTTCAGCCCGGTGTACATGCGCAACGCCACTGCCTTCGGTTTCTCGCCCCGGCTGCGCGCCGACATCGTCCTGAACAATCTGGTGGGCCACGCACTCCTGTCCGGCGAAGTCCTGGTGATGTCCGACGGCACCCCGTGGCGCCCGCTCGTGCACGCCGCCGACATCGCGAAGGCCTTCACGGCCGCGCTGACCGCGCCGCGCGAGGCGGTGCACGACCGGGCGTTCAACATCGGCAGCGAGGTCAACAACGTCACGGTCGCCGAGATCGCCGATCAGGTCGCCGAGGCGGTGTCCGGCTCGAAGGTGGTGATCACGGGGGAGACCGGTGCCGATCCGCGCTCCTACCGGGTGGACTGCTCCCGGTTCCGCGCCGCGATCCCCGGCTTCGACTGCGAGTGGACGGTGAAGCAGGGCGCGCTCGAACTCGCCGACGCCTACCGGAAGTTCGACCTGACCCGGGAGGACTTCGAGCGACGCTTCACCCGCCTCGCCGTGCTGCGCGCGGCGTCCGAGGCCGGCGCCGTCGACGACACCCTGCGGTGGAGCCGATGACCTCGGCCGGCGCGCAGATGCACGAGCTGGTGGAGCGGTTGTACCCCCTGTGCCGGAGCATCACCGGCGACAGTGTGCGCGCCACCCTGGACATCGTCAACGAGTACGTCCCGCTGCAGGTGCACGAGGTACCGACGGGGACTCAGGTCCTCGACTGGACGGTGCCGCAGGAGTGGAACATCCGGGACGCGTACGTCGCCGACCCCGCCGGCAACCGGGTCGTCGACTTCGCCGCCTCCAGCCTGCACGTGCTCGGCTACAGCGTGCCGGTGACGAAGACGATGCCGCTGACCGAGCTGCGCGCCCACCTGCACACCCTGCCGGACCACCCGAACTGGGTCCCATACCGCACGAGCTACTACAAGCCGGAATGGGGGTTCTGCCTGGCCCAGGAGACCTTGGACGCGCTGCCGGACGGCGAGTACGAGGTACGCATCGACTCCACGCTCGCGGACGGCCACCTCACCTACGCCGAGCACGTGGTCCCCGGCCAGATCCCCGACGAGGTGATCGTCTCCTGCCACACCTGCCACCCGTCGCTGGCCAACGACAACCTGGCCGGCATCGCGGTGGCGACGTTCCTGGCCCGCGCCCTTGCGCAGGAGACGCCGTACTACACCTACCGGTTCATCTACGCGCCCGGCACCATCGGGGCGATCACCTGGCTGGCCCGCAACGCGGAGCGGATCGAGCGGGTCAAGCACGGCCTCGTGCTGGCCTGCGCCGGCGACGCAGGCCGACTGACGTACAAACAGAGCAGGCGCGGCGACGCGGAGATCGACCGGGTGATGCGGCATGTGCTGGCCGCCTCCGAACGCCCGCACCACGTCACCGAGTTCACCCCGTACGGCTACGACGAGCGGCAGTACTGCTCGCCCGGGTTCGACCTCGGCGTGGGCTCGCTCAGCCGGACCCCGTACGCCGGGTATCCCGAGTACCACACCTCGGCGGACAACCCGGACTTCGTCTCCCCGGAGGCGATGGCGGACACCCTCGCCGTCTGCCGCGAGGCGTTCGCCGTCCTCGACCGCAACCGGCAGTACGTCAACCTCAGCCCGTACGGCGAACCCCAGTTGGGGCGCCGTGGGTTGTACGACTCGCTCGGTGGGCGCAGCGACGCGAAGCAGGCCCAGATGGCGATGCTCTGGGTGCTCAGCCTCTCCGACGGCGAGCACAGTCTGATGGAGGTCGCCGAGCGGTCCTGCCTGCCGTTCGACACCGTCGCCGACGCGGCCGACGCCCTGCGCGGCGCCGGGCTGATCAAGGCTTGACGACGATGACCATCGAGGGGGAGAAGACGAGGCCGACGGCTGCGACCGCCAGGCGGGGCGTCGTCGGCCGGCTGTCCTGGGGGCTGGCCGACCAGGCGGCCTCCAGCCTGTCCAACTTCGCGGTGGGGATCTACGTGGCCCGCTCGCTCGGGGTGACCGCGTTCGGCGTGTTCAGCCTGGCCTGGGTGACGTACGGCGTGGTGCTCAGCGTCTCGCGCGGCGTGGGCACCGACCCGCTGGTGGTGCGCTTCAGCGGCGTGCCGGACGCGTCCTGGCGTGCGGCGGTGGCCCGGTCGTCGGGTACCGCGCTCGGTGTCGGTGCCGCCATCGGCACGGTGTGCCTGGCGGTCGGCCTCGCGCTCGGCGGCAGCGTGGGGATCGCGTTCGCCTGCCTCGGCGTCATGCTGCCGGGACTGCTGCTGCAGGACGCCTGGCGGTACGCGTTCTTCGCCGCCGGGACCGGGCGTAAGGCGTTCGTCAACGACCTCGTGTGGGGCGTCGCGCTCGTCCCGGCGATGGTGGTGGCCGCCCGCGTGGGCAGCGTGGCCGCGTTCGTGCTGGCCTGGGGCGCGTCCGCCGCGGTGGCCGCGCTGTACGGCTGTCTCCAGTCAGGCATCCGGCCCCAGTTGACCGGAGCGCGCCAGTGGCTGCGCACGCACCGCGATCTCGGCTCCCGGTACCTGGTCGAGAACACCTGCCTCAGCGGTGCGAGCCAGCTGCGGGCGTACGGGCTCGGTGCGATCGTCGGGGTCGGCGCGGTGGGAGCGGTCCGGGGCGCGGAGCTCCTGCTCGGCCCGTTCCTCGCAGTGCTGATGGGGCTGTCCCTGGTCACCGTCGCCGAGGCGGCACGGGTACTGCGGCAGGCCCCGCACCGCCTCGGCCCGTTCTGCCTCCTCCTCGGCGGCGGACAGGCCGTCGCCGCGCTGCTCTGGGGCACGGCACTGCTGCTGATGCCGGACCGGATCGGCGCGTTCGTACTCGGCGACGTCTGGCACTCCGCCTCCCAGCTCATCGTGCCGGCCGTGCTCGGTGTCGCGGGCGCCGGCCTGGGCACCGGGGCGGCGGCCGGGCTGCGCGCGCTCGCCGCGGCCCGGCGCAGCCTGCGCAGCCAGTTGTTCGCCTCCGCCTGCTACGTCAGCGGCGGTCTCGGCGGGGCGGCCGTCGCCGGCACGGTCGGCTCGGCCTGGGGCGTCGCCGTCGCGACCCTCTGCGGCTCGGCCGTGTGGTGGCTGCAACTGCGGACCGCCCTGCGTGAGCACCACCAGAACCACATCCGTGAAGTGAGGACGTCATGACCCCCCACCGCCCCCGGCTCAGCATCGGCCTGCCCGTGTACAACGGCGAGGAGTACCTCGCCGAGTCGCTCGACGCCCTGCTCGGCCAGACCTATGAAGACTTCGAACTGGTCGTCACCGACAACGCCTCCACCGACGGGACCCGGGACATCTGTGGCAAGTACGCCGCGAGGGACTCGCGCATCCGCTACATCCGGCTGCCCCGGAACATCGGCGCCGCGCCGAACCACAACTACGTGTTCACCCAGTGCCGCGGCGAACTGTTCAAGTGGGCCTCGCACGACGACCTGTACGCCCGGGACCTGCTGAAGCGGTGTGTCGAGGCGCTGGACGAGCGGCCGGACGTGGTCCTCGCGCACTCCGGCCAGGCGGTCATCGACGGCGACGGCCAGGTGAAGGTCCCGTACGAGTACGGGATCGACACCGACTCGTCCCGCGCGCCGGAGCGCTTCCGCAGTTTCCTCTTCGAGCCCGGAGGCGACGACTTCTACGGAGTGATGCGGGCCGACATGCTACGCCGGGTGAAGCCGCACGACAGCTACCACCACGCGGACCGCACGTTCGTCGCCGAGATCGTCCTGAACGGCCCCTTCCACCAGGTGCCGGAGCTGCTGTACTTCCGCCGCGACCACCCCACCCGCGCCGAGCGGGCGAACCCTTCCAAGCGCTCCCGCTGCGTCAACCTGGACCCGCGCCGCGCAGGCCTGCTGCACCCGACGCCCCGGCTGCTCGCCGAGTACGTCTGGGGCTTCGCCTCGGCGATCCGGCGGGCGCCGCTGTCCCCGGCCGACCGGCGCGCCTGCTACCGCCACCTCGCCGCCTGGATGACCAGCCGCGCCCGGCCCGGCGCCGGCGAGCGGGTCGAGGACCGCGCACCGATCGACCCCGCCGGGCTCACCGTCTGCGTCGACGCCCTCGTCGCCGGGCGTGAAAGTCGTGAAGGGAGGCAGGCTTGACGCCCGTGCGCGTCGGGGTGTTCGGCCTGCTCGGCTCCGGCAACCTCGGCAACGACGGGTCCCTCGAAGCCGTGCTCGGCTACCTGCGCGCCGAGCACCCAGGGGCGGTTGTGGACGCGCTGTGCGGCGGACCCGAGATCGTCGCGACCCGGTACAACATCCCTGCGACGCGGCTGCATTGGTACCGCGGGGAGTACCTGACCGCTTCGCGGGTGGGCGCGATCGTGAGGAAGGGTCTGGGAAAACTCGTCGACGTCTTCCGCACCGCTGCCTGGGTGCGCCGGCACGACGTGGTGATCGTGCCGGGCATGGGCGTCCTGGAGGCCACGCTGCCGCTGAGGCCGTGGGGCTTCCCGTACGCGCTGTTCCTGCTCTGCGCGTCCGGCCGGCTGCTCGGCACCCGGGTCGCGCTGGTCAGCGTCGGCGCGGACACGATCGCCAACCGGTCGACCCGGGCCCTGGTGCGCTGGTCGGCGCGGCTCGCCACCTACCGCTCCTACCGCGACGACCTGTCCCGCGAAGCCATGCGGGCCATGGGCGTGGACACCACGCGCGACAAGGTCTACCCGGACCTCGCCTTCTCCCTGCCGGCGCCGCCGGCGAGCGTGCCCTCGGATCCGCCGAGCGGCCCGGTCTGCGTCGGCGTCATGGCCTTCCACGGCAATGACGGCGACCGCGCCCGCGCCGAGGAGATCCACCGGCGCTACCTCCACGGGACCATCCGGTTTGTCCGCGCGCTGGTCGAGGACGGCAGGCCGGTCCGACTGCTCACCGGCGACGAGTGCGACGCACCGGTGGTCGCCGCGATCCGCGACGCGGTCGACTCGCCGCTGGTCACCGCCGCCGAGGCGACCTCGCTCGCGGACCTGATGAAGGAGATGGCGGCCGCCGACACCGTGGTGGCGACCCGCTACCACAACCTGATCTGCGCGCTGAAGGTCGGCGTGCCGACGCTCGCGCTCAGCTACGCGGCCAAGAGCGACGCGCTCATGGACCGGATGGGTCTCGCCGCGTACTCCCACCCCGCCCGCGAGGTCGACGCCGAGCGGCTGCTCGGCCAGTTCCGGACGCTGGAACAGCGAGCGGTGGAACTCCGGCGGACCCTCACCGAGCGGAACCTGCTCGCCGCTCGGCAACTTGAGCACCAGTTCACCGCCTTGACCACGGCCCTCTTCCCGGTGGCCGACCACACCCACGCCCATGCCCTACGGGAGGCACCGTGAAAGCCAGAGAAGTCCCGGAGATCGACGGCGCGTTCCTGTTCGAGCCGACGCCGTACGCCGACGAACGCGGCTTCTTCTGCCGCACCTTCGACGCCGACGTGATCCGCTCGGTGGGCCTCGACCCGGACGCCTTCGTCCAGGACAGCGTGTCCCGCTCGGTCCGGGGCGTACTGCGAGGCCTGCACCTGCGTTCCGGTGCCGGCGAGGCCAAGCTCGTGCGCTGCTCGTACGGGAAGATCTTCGACGTCGTCGTAGATCTGCGGCCCGGCTCACCGACCTACCGCAACCGGGCCTTCTTCGAACTGTCCGGCGACACGCAGGTGACGCTCTACATCCCGGCGGGCTGCGCGCACGGCTTCCAGGCGCTGACCGAGACCGCCGACACCTCGTACCGGATCGACCGCCCGCACGATCCGACCGAGGACGTGACGATCGCCTTCGACGACCCGGAACTCGCCCTCCCCTGGCCGCTGTCGCCCGTGTCGATGTCCCAGCGGGACCGGGAGGCGCCGAGCCTTGCCGAGGCCCTGAAACAGAAAGAGAGCTGAAGACAGCGTGGACACCGAAGAGTTCCTCCTGCCCCGGTCGCAGCAGGCGAACGAGCGGCTGCACACCCTGATCCCCGGGGGCGCGCACACCTACGCCAAGGGCGACGACCAGTACCCCGAGCACCTGGCCCCGGTCATCAGCCACGGCCACGGCGCCCACGTGTGGGACATCGACGACAACCGCTACATCGAGTACGGCTCCGGACTGCGATCGGTCAGCCTCGGACATGCCCACCCGCGCGTGCTCGAGGCGGTGCGGCGCGAAATCGACCGCGGCAACAATTTCGTACGGCCGTCCATCGTTGAGGTCGAGGCCGCCGAACGCTTCCTGGCCACGGTGCCGACCGCCGAGATGGTCAAGTTCGCGAAGAACGGCTCCGACGTCACCACCGCCGCGGTCCGCTTGGCCCGCGCCGCCACCGGGCGCCCACGGGTGGCCCTCTGCGGCGACCATCCGTTCTTCTCCGTCGACGACTGGTTCATCGGCACCACGCCGATGTCCGCCGGCATCCCGGCCCAGACCACCGAGCTCACCGTCGCGTTCCCCTACGGAGACCTGGCCGCCACGGAGGAGCTGCTCACCCGGTACGAGGACGAGGTCGCATGCCTGATCCTCGAACCCGCCGGCCACACGGAGCCGCCGCCCGGGTATCTCGAAGGCCTGCGTGAACTGGCCGACCGGCACGGCTGCGTACTGATCTTCGACGAGATGATCACTGGTCTGCGCTGGTCCGAGGCGGGCGCCCAGGGCCTGTACGGCGTCACCCCCGACCTCTCCACGTTCGGCAAAGCGCTGGGCAACGGGTTCGCCGTCTCCGCGCTGGCCGGGCGCCGCGACCTGATGGAGCGGGGCGGCCTGCGCCACTCCGGAGACCGGGTGTTCCTGCTGTCCACGACGCACGGTGCGGAGACGCACTCGCTGGCCGCCGCGATGGCCGTGCTCACCACGTACACCGAGGAGGGCATCACCGCGCGCCTGCACGACCTCGGCGAGCGGTTGGCCGCCGGGGTCCGCGAGGCCGCGGCCGGCATGGGCGTAGGCGACCACATCGTCGTCCGGGGCCGGGCCAGCAACCTGGTCTTCGCCACCCTCGACGAGAACCTGCAGCCGTCGCAGGAGTACCGCACCCTGTTCCTGCGCCGGCTCCTCGCGGGCGGAGTCCTTGCCCCGTCGTTCGTGGTGAGCAGCGCGCTCGACGACGCCGACATCGACCGCACCGTCGAGGTGGTGGCCCAGGCGTGTGCGGTGTACCGGAAGGCGCTGGACGCCGCTGACCCCACTTCCTGGATGGGCGGGCGGCCGGTGAAGCCGGTCTTCCGGCGCTTGGCGTGACGAGACGCGCTGCGCCGTCACGTCACGTGACGTCAGGGAAGCTTCCGCCGACGGGCGTCGGACATTCGGTGCTCCAGCCGGTCGGCGGCCCTCTCGCTCAGCCGGTCGGCCATCCGGTCGACCAGCCAGGCGGTCGCCGGTATCACCACCAGCGCGGTGCACCAGCCGCCGAGGGCGTCCGTCGGGTAGTGCGCGCCCAGGACGACCTGCGCCCAGCCCATGGCGGCGCCGGCGACCAGCGCCGCGCCGAGCACGAGTGAGGTGCCGGCCGTTCCGCCCAGGCCGAGCCGGCCCGTCGCGAGCAGCGCCACCACGAGGGCGAGCGCGGTGGCGAAGGCGGTGTGCCCGCTCGGGTAGGACAGGTTGTCGTCGCCGTGGATGGTGCGCCCCACCACGTGCTTGAGCAGCGTCGTCGTTCCTACGGTGAGGGCGGCGCTGGCGACGACGAGCACCGCTGCGCGAGGACTGCGAAGCAGCAGCAGGCAGCCCGTCACGACCGCCACGATCAGCATCGCCGATCCCGCGGGCTCGCCCAAGAAGTCGGTGGCCAGAGCGACGTGCCGCCACAGCGGCCCCACACCCTCCACCGCCGACCAGACCCGCCCGTCCACCCGGCTGGGCTGACCGTCCCCGGCGTACAGGACCCCGAGCACGACGACCACCAGCGCGGCGAGGCCCCCGACTAGCCCGAGCCGCACGCGCAGCGACGGGGGCAGCACCGTGGGCACCTGACGGCGAGTCATACGCCCACCAAGTCAGGCACGAACTGGACTGGATCGACTTCCACTTCAGCTCCGGCCAGGCGATCCAACGCGAGCCCTCCCTCGTGTGCGAACCACCCTCCAGCGACCACAACTGCCCATGGGGGCACCGATCAGCCGCTCCGTGTCACCCTAACCAACCGTTCCCTGTTCGATCTGTCGCTTTGGCATACGGATGCGCACGAGATGTGCCAAACAGTCATTTACGGTCTGTCTGCCGGCAACTCAGTTGAAATGACCGGTGTTGGCGCCTGGCGCCGAAGGCCGGCAGGCTCGTCGATGGACGCCTGAAGTCACTTGCCCGGCACGTGGGCACCTGCGTGTCAGAGCAATCCAGAAAAGCGATTCCTCCCAGGCGTGAACACCCGGGGTTTCCGTGCTGGATCAAGCTGAACCAGACCATCGCTTTGGCTCGCAGGAGTCGCTTCGGACCGCTGCTTCGTTCGGCTCTTGCTGTCGTGAGTGAGGCTCTTGACCCTCACGTGACGTCAGGCTGCATAGTCAGTGCCGTGAAGGATCACTGGACTGTGGGACGTGTGGCCGAGCTGGCCGGCGTGAGCGTCCGCACGCTGCATCACTACGACGAGATCAGGCTCGTTCGGCCGTCGGCGCGGACCGCGGCCGGGTACCGGGCCTATTCGGCGGGCGACGTGGAGCGGCTGCGGGAGGTGTTGGCCTATCGGCGGTTGGGCTTCGGGCTGCGGGAGGTTGCGGAGTTGGTCGGCGACTCGTCCACCGACGCGGTCGCGCACCTGCGCCGACTGCGCGGCCTGCTGCTGGAGCGGCGTGATCGCGCCGACGCCATGGTGGCGGCCATCGACAGAGAACTTGAGGCACGGGCGAAGGGACTGATGGTGACACCGGAGGAGCAACTGGAGATGCTCGGTGCACGGCTGTACGACGCGATCGGCGGCGCTTACACCGCGACACGTCGTACCGAGCCGCGGATCGCCGCGCAGATCTGGGACGCTCTCGGCGACGCGCAGACGGTGCTGAACGTCGGGGCGGGCACCGGCTCCTACGAGCCTGCTGATCGGAACGTGACCGCGGTGGAGCCATCGGCGGTCATGCGGGGACAGCGGCCTGCTGGTTCGGCGCCGTGCGTGGCCGCCGCCGCGGAGAGTCTGCCATTTGAGGACCAGTCCTTCGACGTCGCGATGGCTGTCTCCACCGTGCACCACTGGGGGGACCCGGTAGCGGGGCTGCGCGAGATGCAGCGCGTGGCACGACGCGTGGTGGTGCTCACGTTCGACACCGACGAGCCCGGATGGCAGGACCGATTCTGGCTCACCCGCGATTACCTGCCCGAGTTCGCTGCCGTCCTCGCGGAGTTTCCCTCGCTTGCCGGGATGGCCGACGCGATCGGTGCCCGCGCCGAGCCGGTGCCCGTCCCGTGGGACTGCGCTGACGGCTTGTTCGAGGCGTACTGGCGCCGGCCGGGGGCGTATCTGGAGGATCATGTGCGCCGTGCGATGTCGGTGTGGACGAGGGTCGGGCCGGAGGCCGAGCAGCGGGCGGTGCGAAGCCTTGGCGACGACCTCGACTCCGGCCGATGGGCCAAGCGCAACAGCGACCTCGCGGACCTCGACGCGGCAGATCTTGGCCTCCGCCTACTCGTAGCTTGACCCGCGTCGCGGGTTCAGCGCCATGGCGGCTTCTGGACGGCCCGCTGGTTCGGCTGGCTGTCAGGCGGCTCCTCCCGTGTGGTGCCCGGTCAGTCGGCCTGGGCTTGTTCGGCTTGGGCGCGGGTGGCGGCGAGGCGGTGGACATCTCACCTTGCTATGCCGTCAAGTCGGGGGACTGGGGGAGCCGTGTAGCGTAGTCCGCCTATTCGAACGGGCGAGAGGGAACGTTGGTCGACGTCACCGAACACCCCGGGCGCGGGGCCCAGTTCGATGTCGCATCGCCCTTTCCTGCCGGACCCGTCACGTCCACGCCGGGGTCCCCGCCGGGAGAGGGATCACCGGTCCCCCAGATCCAGCCGGGGTCGCCTCACCGGTCCGCCGCCGGCTCCATGCCGCTCGGCGGCTGATCACGTCGCTCGGCGCGCGATTTCCCGTGGGCATGCACCCGGTCGGCACGTACGGAAAAGGTCAGCGGCTGACCCTGAGGAGGGGCGGCGTGACGCCGGTCCCGTCGGGGTTGACGAGGAGCCAGTCGCCGTCGCGGCCGGGCACAAGTTGGGCGGCCTCGGCGACGTCGTCGGTGCCCTCGCGGATCAACGGCCCCTCGGTGAGGTGTCCGGTGCGCGGGTCGAGGGAGCCGATCCGCCCGCCCGCGAGGACGGCGAGCCGGTTCCGGGGCAGCCGGGTGAGGGCCGTGACCGGCCCGCCCGCCCCGGCGTGCCACAGTCGCCGTCCGCTGCCGAGCCCGTAGCCGGACACGGCGCCGGGGACGGCCTCGCCCGGCTTCGTCACTGCGGTCACCAGAACGTCTCCGACGACCACGGCGCGGAGCGCGGGCCGGGCGTCGAAGCCCTGTCCGGTGTCCACGGTCATGCGCAGGTCTTCCTCGTGCCCCGAGACCTTCACCGACGCGCGCAGGCGGTCCTGGTCGCCGAAGGCGAGCACAGCGTCGGTCCCGCGGTCGTCCTTCTCCTTGAGCCAGAGCGTGAACGGCCGGGCCGAGAGGACCATGACCGTCTCCCAGCGGCTCTCCGCCGGCAGCGCGGTACGGCGTACGTGCGTGCCGGTCGCGGTGTCGAGCGAGACCAGTTCCAGCGAGCGGAACGCGGAGCCGCTCATGCACTGGACGACCACTCGGGTGCGGCCCGCCGCGGCCGAGGCGACGACCGGCGAGCAGTCCTCGTCGAGGTCCAGTTTCCAGCGCGGGACGCCTGCGCGCAGGGCGAAGCCCCGTACGGCGGTGGCCTCCAGGGCGACGGCGACGCCGCTGTCGGCGGCCACCCGACCGTCGGTGGGCAGCCCGAACCCGGCGCCGCCCTTGATCTTCCGATCCCATAGCTTGCGGCCGCTCGTGGTGTCCACGCCCCACACTGTGTCGCACGGTTCATCCTCGCGGCCGAAGGCGATGACACCGATGCCGTCGACCACGGTGTCGCTCATCGCGCACGCCGATCCGCGCATGGGTGCGTCAAGGCTCCAGTGCTCATGCCCGTCGGCGAGGTCGTAGCTGGTCAGACCGTCGGTGCGGGCGCGGACGACGGCGCTGTCCAGGGCCCAGTTGCCCACGCCCTTGACGGTGCCTGGCCGGTCGACCGGCGCGACCCAGGCCCGGTCGAGGACGGGGCCGCGCATCCACGCGTACGCCTGCCATCCCGGCCAGAGGGCGAGGATCATGCCCGTGACGACGAGCACGGCGGGCAGGGCCTTGCCGGGCCGGATCCTGGTCAGTTCGGCGACCCGCCAGTTGACCAGGACCGTACCCGCGAAGGTGCACAGGAACGCCAGCAGGATGGTGGGGGTGGTGCCGTCGGGGCAGGGGCTGAACCTGCCGCCGCACGCGTTGCCCGGTATCGAGGTCCAGCCGAACCAGTGGAAGGCCACCGCGAGTCCGGCGACCAGCCCGGCCACCACGACGAGCAACGCCTTCCCCCATACAGCTCCCCATGTTCCGCGCGCAGGTCTGCTGTCCTCCACCACGTCGCCCCCCAGGCGTCAACTGCCTTGTCTCTCCCCAGAGATGCGGCGGTTGATCCTAACCCCCCGAACGGTGGAGCGGCCCGAGGCGAGGGACAGCGGGGCGCCCGGGTCGCCCCAGGGTCAGGACTCGGCATCCACCAGTGCCACGAGTCGGTCGACGGGCAAGGAGCCCGCCTCGCAGTACCACCTGAACAAATTCGCGCTCGCATTTTGTCAGGGGGGCTGCGTGACGCTGAACGACGGCAATCGTGAGAAGAGAGGTATGGCCTGAGCAGGACGATGCCTGCCGCCGATCGACGGTCCTCGCCTGCCACGGCCCGTTCACGTCCTGCGGTCGGCCACGGTGATCAGAGCAAGACCGTCAGGGCAGCCCGTAGCGGACGAGCGACGTGGGGATCACCGCGTGGTGGGTGGGCGCCGGGCCCCGGCCGGCGACGTCCTCGCCGAGCCGGCGTACCAGTAGACGGCCCGCCTGCCGACCCAGTTCGTCGCTGTCGTACGCGGCGATGACCAGTGGCAGCCCGAGCACGTCGGCGAGCTCGAAGTCATCGAACCCGGCGAGCGCGATGTCGGTGCCGGCCGCGCGAATCGCCCTGAACGCGCCGATGGTGTTGCGGTTGTTGGAGCAGAACAGCGCGGTCGGCGGCTCGGGCAGGGCGAGCAGTTCGGCGGTCGCGCGCGTCGCTTCGTCGGTGTCCTGCGGGCCGAGGCGTATATGGGTCTCGTCGCGTGCGATCCCCGCGTCGGCGAGCGCGTCGGTGTAGCCGCGCAGGCGTTCGGCGCCGGTGTAGACGGAGGGCGCAGAGCCGACGAAGCCGATCCGCCGGTGCCCCGCGGCGAGCAGGCTGCGGGTGGCCGCGCAGGCCCCGCCGTGGTCGTCGACGAGGACGCAGTCGGCACTGAAGCCGTGCGGCGGGCGGCTGGCGACGACAACCGGCACCCCGCCGGCCGCGGCGGCGGCCAGGTGGCGCTGGTCGTCGCCGGCGGGCACCACGATGATGCCGTCGACGCGGCGGGCGACGAGGCCCTCCACGAGGGAGCGTTCGCTCGCGAGGTCGTGGCCGGTGTTGCCGATGACGGTCTTGAGGCCGTGCCCGCTGACGACGGCGTCGACGCCGAGCGCGAGCCGCGAGTAGAAAGGGTTGGCGAGGTTGGTGACGACCAGTCCCACGAGGCCGGTGCCGCCGCCCAGGCGCAGGCTGCGTGCTATCTCGTTGCGCCGGTAGCCGAGTTCGTCGGCGACGGCCCGCACCCGGGCGGCGGTGTCGGGCGCCACCTTCGGGTCGTCGCGCAGGACCCGTGAGACGGTCATGGCGCTGACCTTGGCCTGCCGCGCGACGTCCCGGAGCGTCGGGTGCGGGTCCTTCGCCCCGCGGGTTTCGGACATCTGCCCCGTGCTCTCCTTCACTCGCGGGCGGCGACGGCGCGCGCCGCGCCGACCAGTGCGGCGTCCCCGGCGAGCCCGGCCGGCCGCACCGCACGAGTATGCCTCCCTTCCGCGCCGGCCTGGTCCGGTACCGGCCAACCGCTGTCTGCGAGGCCCGCGTTCAGGGCGGGCGCGACCAGGTCCCAGGAGCGGGCCATCGAACCGCCGACGACGACGGCCGACGCCCCGAACGCGGCGAGCCGGGGTCCGAGGACCCGGCCGAGCGCCCCGAACGCCTCGTCGAGGACGTGCCGGGCCCGCTGCTGCCCGGCCCTGGCCCGTTCGGCGATGTCGCGCACGTCGGCGGCCGGATCGCCGAACCGGGCGAGGATGGCCCGCCGCGACACGGTTTCCTCCAGCGGCGCCCCGTCCAGCCGCGTCAGGTCCATGCGGCCCTCCGGCGGTATCCCGGGCCCCCGGTCGAGGATCCGGCCCTCGGCGAGGAACGCGGAGCCGACGCCCGTGCCGAGGGTGATGCCGACGGCCCGGGGGTGACCGCGCGCCGCCCCCGCGAACCATTCTCCGATCAAGAACGCGTGGGCGTCGTTGAGGAAGACGACGTCGGCGGGACGCCGGCGCAGACCGCGGAGCAGGTCGGCGCGGACGTCCGTCCCGTACAGCGCCGCGAACTTGCCGACGTCGGCGAAGAGCGCGATCCCCTTCGCGTAGTCGAACGGGCCCGGTACGGCGACGCCCCAGCGGGCCCCGGCCGGGGCGTCGACGGCGTCGGCGCAGGCCCGGACGACGCAGAGGATCTCCCCTGCGGACCCGTCCGGGTCGAGCGGCCGGTCGGTGCGGTGTGCGATCCGGCCGCTCGCGAGGTCGACGAGGGCGGCGGTGACGTGGGTGCCGCCGACCTCAATGACGGGGATCACCGGACGAGGGCCTTCACCACCCGCACCGGCCGGTCGCCCGTGGCGCGCAGCCGGTAGCGGCCGACGGCGGCGGGCACGGTCAGCGTCTCGGCGAACGCGAGGTCGTACCGGTCACCCGCCTCGGTGAGCACGCCGACGCCGTCGCCCTCGACGACGTTGAGGACGTGGAACCGCCCCGCGGTGTCGTCGTCGGCTTGGGCGCCCGTGTCGAGGGTGTAGCGCCGGACCTCGTAGAACATTTCGTCGAGGGCGCCGACGACCTCCTCGCGCCAACCCTCGCCCTCGCGCAGGGTGCGCGGGCGGGGGACGAGCTCGCGGGCGACGGCCTCGCCGCGCCGCCCGGTCTCCAGGTTGGCGAAGCCGTGCTCGTAGGGCAGCGGGCGCGGGTTGCCGTCGGCGTCGGGGCGCAGCCAGTCGTAGAAGCGCAGGCTGTACAGGTACGGGGTGGCGCTGATCTCCAGGACCAGGTTGCCGGCCCCGCTGGCGTGGGGGGTGCCCGCCGGGATCATGTACAACTGGCCCCGCTCGGCGGGGAAGGCGTGGACGTGGTCCTCGGGGTCCATGGGGACGCCGTGGGTGGCGGCCTGTTCGACCTGCTTGCGGAAGACGTCGACGTCGGCGTCCTCGCGCAGGCCGAGGAAGACCTTCGCCTCGTCGCCGCCGAGCGTCATGTAGTACGTCTCGTGCTGGGTGTAGGGCCAGCCGAACCGCTCGCGCATGTACGGCTCTTTGGGGTGGCAGTGCAGCGAGAGGTTGCCGCCGGCGACGGTGTCGAGGTAGTCGAAGCGGATCGGGAACGAGGTGCCGAACCGGGCGTGCACGTCGGCGCCGAGCACGGCCTCGGGTTCGAGGACGCACATCAGCTGGAACGGCACCTCGGCCTGCGCGTCGGGTCCGGTGCCGACGAGGATGCCCGCCTCGGGGGCGATGAGCTCGTAGCCGAGGGCGGTGTTGCGGGCTTCGGGGTTGAAGCCGAGTTCGTTCTGGGCCCAATGGCCGCCCCACGGAGTGGAGTTGAAGTAGGGGCGGGTGCGGACGGGCCCGCGGGCGAGCCGTGCGTACGTGGCGCGCAGACCTGGCCCGTCGATCCACACAGGGTGTTGGGGGTCCTGCACGTCGAGCCAGGCACCGAGGCGGGGCGCGAGGGCGTCGCGGTGCCGGTCGAGCATCGGCCAGTCGGTGTAGAACAGCCGCTTGAGGTCGGGCTTTTCGGCCGGCAGGCCGAGGTTGGTGCCGGGGGTGCCTGCGGCGGCGGCGGCCTCCGCGTACCGCTTGGGCACGTCGGCGTACCAGAGCACGTCGTGGTCGACGAGCGCGGCGCCTGGCCCGTAGACGATCACGAGGCCGCCGCCGCCGTCGTGCGGGGTGGGGTGCGGCAGGGTGGCGAACAGGTCGTCGAGCGGGTTGCCGGCGAGCGAGCCGAAGTAGGGGTCGTCGTCCGTGTCGCCGATGCGGCGCGCCTCGGTGGGCGGCGCGTAGTGGGCGCGGACGTCCACCAAGGTGTCCGTCGTGCGGGCGAGGCGGGCGGCGAGCAGGTCCCAGTCGACGGTCGGGGGGCCGTCGACGGCGAGCACCGCCGGTGCGGGCGGCAGGTGCGCGGCCGCCGCCGCCCAGCCGGCCGCGAGGGCGGCCTGCGGGGCGGGGGCGTGGCGCGGGTCGAGCCGGTACACGAAGTCTCCTTTACGCAAAGGGTGTCAGCGGCGGAAGAGGACCGCGGCGGTGCCCAACGCGGGCACCTCGACGGTCAACTGGCCCTCGTGTACGGCCAGTTCACCGGTGATGCGTCCGTGGTAGTCGGCGGCATGTCCGGCGGTCACGTCGAACAGGGCGCGTACCGGGCAGGCGATGGGTTCCTCGGCGAACGACTGCAGGCGCAGCAGCATGGTGCCCTCGGACGGGGTGGTGGCGCCGACGAGCCGTACGCGCGGGTCGCCGATCGTCGCGAACGCCAGCGTGTCGGGCGCCTGGTCGGACTCCGGGCCGCGGGCGCGCACCGCGTGCAGCGGGCGGGAGCCGCCGCCCGCGGCGGTGCGCGGGCCGAGTCCTGCCGCGTCGGACGCGCACGCCACGCTGTAGCGGAACGCGAACTCGAAGCCTTGCCGGCTGGGGAAGTTGGTGTCCCACAGGTTGTTGTGGATCCACGAGTAGACCGTGGCCGGTTCCTCGTGGTCCATCGACTTGGGGAACGGGGCGTAGGGCAGGGCGATGGTGCCGAACTGGACGAGCGGCGCGTCCTGGCTGGCCCAGCCCACGGCGAGCCCGTCCTCCTGGAGGGTGACCCAGCGGCGGATCGCCCGCATGTGCTGGGCGGAGCCGGGAACGACGGGCAGCCCGGTGCCGGTGGCGCCGCCGGACGCCTCCATGCGCACGACGGGCTCCTCAAAGGCGAACGGGAACGCGAAGTAGGCGCTCTCCTTGCCCATCGTGGCGTCCTTGTCCACCAGGTTCTCGATGTCGAGGCGGCCGACGCCGTGCGGCAGGGTCAGCGTGGTGCGCACCCGGTTGGCGCCGGCGGGACGGGTCTCGTACGTGAGGATCTCGGCGGTCACCGTGGTGCGACGGGCGATGAGCGCGGCGGGCGGGGCGACCGAGCGGCGGCCGAGGTGTTCGAGACGGTCGGACGCGGTGGTGCGGCTGGAGTTGTGGTTGAAGCCCCCGGCCGTGGTGTAGCTGTCGTGGATGTAGGCGTTGAAACCGGTGATGGCGTCGGCGCGGACCAGTTCGCGGCCGGTCGACTTGTCGATGACGGAGGCGATGCAGGCGCCGGCCAGGTCGACGCGGACGGCGAGGTGGTCGTTCTCCAGCAGCAACGGGTCGTGCAGGGCGTGCGCGGCGGCGGAAGTGCGGGCCGGGTCCTCGCGCTCAGTGCCGCCGGTCGGGTTCCAGCCCGTGGCGTCCTTGACACGCTCCCGCACCTCGGGCCCGGTCCCGCTGCCCGGCACGGCGCGTATGTCGAGCCGGACCGATCCGGCCGGCGGCACGTCGACGACGCGTACGAGGAGGAACCGGCCCGCGTCCCGGTGCGTGTCGTTGACCTGCGCCTGCTCCTCGTGCGGCAGCTGTGCGCCGGTACGGGCGTCGTGCACGGTCACCTCCTGCTCCAGCGGCACGCTGGATTCGGGCAGGAAGATCCGGGCGACCTCGGTGCGCGCCCAGGAGCAGGTGTTGACCACGTGGTAGGCAGCCGTCGCCCCGGCCGGCCGGGCCAGGCGCTGGCCCAGGCGTGCCGAGGCCCGGTTCAACAGGGAGTTGCCGTCGTCGTGGCCGCGCAGCGCCTGCCCGTACTTCCAGTGCCACTGCTGCTCGCCGGAGTGGCCGTGGTCGTGGCCGTGCGTCCAGGGGTCGCCCGCGCCCCAGGTGTGCTCGTCGAACAGGGACACCGCCTCGTACACGCCGGCCGCGTCGCGGGTGTCGTCGGCGGCTCCGGACGCGCCGAGGACACCGGCGAATGTGCCGAGCGTCTGGGCGTCGGCGACGGCGGACTGGGCGGTGCGGGCCATGGACAGCGGGTGGGCGCCGGAACCGACACCGTCCACCCACCAGTCCGTCCAGTCGCCCTCGAAGGTCTGGATACGGTCGCCGAGGCGGGCCTCGGCGTCGGTGAAGAAGTCCTCGTTGCGGGACAGGCGCAGCTGAGGGTAGGCCCAGGTCTCGTTCCAGCGCCGGACGGTGTCGGCGATGACGCGGCGGGGCGGGGCGTTGTCACCGAACTTGCCCTGCACGCGCAGGTGCAGCACGTCCCACGGGTAGGGCTCGCGCTTGATCTCGTTCTCGTCCATGGCCCAGCCGAAGACGCCGCCGCGGTACGGGTAGGGGTGGGTGGCGAGCGAGGTCAGATAGGCGGGCAGCAGGTCGTCGACGCTGGAGTAGTCGGTGTCGAATCCGAGGAGCGGGCCCTCCATGTAGGCGAGGCCGTGCGGGGTGTCGGTCATCCACACGAGCACACTCTTGCCGCTGGGGGCGCGCCAGCGGAACAGGCGCGGCAGCTTCTCGCCGCCGACCAGGTGCGGCACCGAGCGCCCCGCCCAGTTGTGCGCCACGGACAGGTACTTGACGCCCGCGTCGCTGAGCGCGTCGACGAGGCCGACGACGGAGCCGGGCACGTCGGTCTGCATGGCGGAGGTGAGGTCGACGCCGTACTCGTCGCGGATCTGGTGGGCCAGGCCGAGGAGTTCGTGCAGCTCGTCGGTGGAGCAGGTCTCGGTGTGCAGGTTGAAGGGCATCGCGGTCAGTTCGATACGGCCCTCGCGCACCCGGCGTACGAACGCCTCGACCTGCTCGCGCGGGCGGGCCTCGGCCCACTGCTTGAACGACCACAGCGATTCCACGCACCAGCGGAACCGCGACTCGGGCTCCCAGTCGTCGGTGGCCTCCGTCAGCTCCAGGCACGAGTCGAGGAAGGAGAGGTGCTCGGCGAGGACATGACCCTGCGGGTCGGTGTAGCCGATGTCGAGGTGCGAGTGGTGGACGAGGTGGATGGTCCACTCGCGCTGCGGGGTGAGCGTCACGTCGATGCCGTCGGCGCCGCCCGGCAGGGCGACGGTGATCCGCTGCGGCTCGTCGACGGCCGGGAGCAGGAGGCGTACGGAGCCGTCGGGTCCCGCGATCCGCTCGGCGGGCAGTTCGGCACCGGCGGCAAAGCGCACGGTGAGGGTGTCCGGGACGCGGGAGCCGCGCACGGCGTCGACGCGCAGCGACTGCAGCAGGCCGCCGGCATCGCTGCGGCGCATCAACGGTTCGACCGTGAGCCGCAGTTCGGCCCCGCCGAGAGCACCCTCGGCGCTCACCACGGAGTCGCGCAGGCTGTCGCGGATGCGGTCGTTGTCCCAGTCGGTGGTACGGACGAGGGCCCGTGTGGTCATGCCGAATCTCCAAATCGAGGCTGCGGAAGGGGAACGTCAGCGGGCGGTCGCGGCGACGCCGCGCAGGAAGAGACCGCGGAACGTCAGGAAGACGACGAGGGTGGGCACGGAGACGATGAGGGCGCCGGCCAGGATGACGGGCGGGCCCGAGGACGCGTACGAGTTGTTGAGGTTGCTCAACGTGGCCATCACCGGCTGGACGTCGGGGCTGCGGCTGAGGGTGATGCCGAACAGCAGGTCGTTCCAGACGGCGGTGAACTGGAAGATGAACGCGGCGCCGAGGCTGGAGGCCATCAGCGGGATGTGGATGCGCCAGAAGATCCGCCAGAACGAGGCCCCGTCGAGCATGGCGGCCTCGGTGACCTCGGGCGGCATCGTGGTCATCTGGTTGCGGACGAGGAAGAAGGCGAACGGCACGGCGTAGGCGACGTACACGAGCATGAGGCCGAGGCGGGTGTCATAGAGGTTGCCGTCGGCGTACATGCCGAACAGCGGCGCCAGGAACATCTGCAGCGGGAACAAGGTCCCGGAGTAGATCAGCCAGAACCAGAACGCGGGCTTGGGCAGGGGCAGCACCACCACCGCGAACGCGGCCATCGCCGCGATGAGCACGCCGGCGCCGCCGCACACCACCGCGTACATCAGGGACTGAAGGAACGAGTGGCCGATGCCGGCCTTGGTCCAGGCGGTCGAGAGGTTGTCCCACAGCGCGAAGCCGTGCGAGGTCCAGGACGCGTTGCCGGTGTACGACGCCACGGGGGTGAGGGCGTTGACGACGAGCAGATAGACGGGGACGAGCCAGAGCACGACCGTGCCGGCGACGAAGAGATTGCGGAAGGTCCTTCCCACGGGATGTCACTCCTTGTCGAGCGGCTCGGGTCAGCGCGGGGACGTGCCGGCCATCTGCCGCCGCAGGTACAGCCAGGAGCAGGCGACGACGATGACGGACAGGACGAGGGCGATGGCGGAGCCATAGCCGACGTGGAACAGGAGGAACGCCTCGCGGTACATGGTCAGCGCGAGCGTCTCCGAGGAGCGGGCGGGCCCGCCCTGCGTGAGGATCCACACCATGTCGAACGCCTTGAGACTGTTGACGACGGCCATGCCGACCACGACGACGCTCATGGAGCGCAGTTGGGGCAGCGTGATGTGGCGGAACATGCGCCAGCCGGTGGCCCCGTCGAGTTCCGCGGCCTCGATGGTGTCGCGCGGGATGGCGCGCAGACCGATGGCGAACAGGACGACGTTCAGGCCGGTGGCCTGCCAGGTGCTCGCCACGATCATGGAGAGCGTGTTGGCCGGCCACTCCAGGAGCCAGGGCCGGGCCAGCGAGTCGAGGCCGACGGAGCGCAGCACCTGGTTGAGGGTGCCGTCGGAGGTGAGGATGAATTTCCACAGGACGGCGGTGGCCGCTCCCGAGATCGCGTACGGCAGGACGACGACGAGCTGCGCGATCCGGCCCAGGCGCATCCGGTGGGTGGCGACCGCGATGGCCAGTCCGACGAGCACGGGCAGCAGCAGGGTGCCGACCACCCACAGCACGGTGTTGAGCAGCGACCGGCCGAAGATCGGGTCGTCGATCAGCCGCGTGTAGTTGTCCAGACCGACGTAGTGGCTGGTGAAGCCGTTGTCGTCGAAGAAGCTGCCGTAGACGCTGCGGATGAACGGATAGACGAGCAGCACCCCGACGAACAGCACCGCGGGCAGTGCCCACGGGACGGCGGCCAGTGGTCCGCCCATCCGGCCGGAACCGGTTTCCGCGGCGGCCTGGTGGGGTGTGCGGGTGGGGATGCGGCGGCGGGCCCGGCCCGGCTTCACGGGGGTGGCCGCGGCACCGGCACCAACGGCGCTGCTCATGCGTCGGCCTCCTTCCACACCTTCCAGGCCTCGTCGGCCCGGCCCTGCATCGTCGTGAGGGTCTTGCGGTACGCGGACGGGTTGAGCAGGAATCCGGCCAGGTCGTCGACGGTGGACTCGACGAGTTCGGGCGGGCCCAGCTCCCAGAAGCGGTTGAGCAGGCGCAGCTTGCCGTGGCGGGCCGTCTCGGCGACACCGGCGATCATCGCGTTGGCGGGCGGCACGAGCGGGTTGGGGCTGCCGTCCTGGAGGGTGTGTGAGAACGCCTTGGCCACCTTCGGGTGCAGCCAGGCCCCGCTCGCGCGCAGCGCCTCTGTGTGGTCGGGCCCTTTGACCGTGCAGACCAGGGCGCTCGACTCGAAGATCATGGCCGCCTTGGCCTTCGGGTTCTGCATCGGCAGCACGAACGTGTCGACGTTCTCGCCGATCTTCCCGCCGACGCCGGTGAACGAGGTGCCGAGCCAGGTGGCACCGGGCACCATGCCGACCTTGCCGTGCACCATGGCCGCGGCGGCGGTGGCCTGGTCCATGTCGAGCGAGGTGAACCAGCCCTTGTCGGCGAAGGAGGCGATGGTGCGCATGGCGCGTTCGGTGCGCGGATCGGTGTACCGGGCGCGGCCGTTCATGAGGTCGTCGTAGAACTGCGGGTCCTGGCGGCTGAGCATCTCCTGGAACCAGATGAACGAGGGCCAGCGCCCGGACGTCGTGGCGTGCAGCGGGGTGATGCCCGCGCGCTTGAGGCGGTCAGCCGCCTCCAGGAACGCGTCCCAGGTGGTGGGCTTGGTCAGGCCGTGGTCCCGGAAGACGGCCGGGTTGTAGTAGAAGACCCAGTAGGCGAGGTTCATCGGAAGGCCGTGGACGCGGCCCCGGTAGGTGAACGCGGAGCGCAGCGAGGGGTCGACCCAGCCTTGGCGCTCGGCTCTCTCCCACTCCTTCTCCAGCTCGACGATGCCGCCGGTGCGGGCGAGGTCCTGGAGCCGGTAACCGGACCAGTACTTCAGCAGGTCAGGCGTCTTGCTGGTGCGCAGCGAGGACTTGACGACCTGCTCAAAGGACTCCAGCGACGGGATGACCTCGGGCACGAGCCGGACGTCGTCGACCGAGCGCATCGCGGCGCCCGCGGCCTTGAGCGGGGCGGCCCAGCCCGGGTTGTCGCCGTGCAGCGCCACCTTGCCGGGCGGCTCGCCGGCGGCGGTGCCGCACGCGGCGAGCAGGGGCGTGGCAGCGGTCGTGGCGGCACCGGCGACGGCGGCGCGCAGCAGCCCTCGGCGGCTCGGGCGGGCGGCAGCAGCCGCTGTCGCGGGGATCGGGAACTTCCGTGCGGAAACGGGTGGGTGACGGCTTGTCATGGGGCGGCTCCCTCAGGCATGTTCAAGCCAGTGGTATCGTTAACACGCGCTGATCGGAGTCTGGGTGCGGAGGTGGGACCGAGTCAATGCCCGTGCGGCGCCTCTTCTGCGAGACGCCGCAGAACTGCGGTTATGCCCCCCAGGGCTGTCAAACCCCGGGTCTCGTAGCGGCGTTTACCATCCCCCGAAATGCTGGCCATCCATGCGAACGGAAATCATCTGCTGGGGTGGCGGAAGGAGCCGGCGCCTGATCCCCGCAGGGGATCCGCCGGCCATAAGCCGGTAAACGGGTTGGTGAGTTCGGTCAGGAACCCGTGGGTGACGACCGACCTCGAAACGACCCGACGCCCGGTCAATCGCATCGTCGGTGATGTGCCGACCCTGCCCGAGAGCGACCGCACCACCCTCCTGGCCACCGAGTCATGGCTGAAGGTGGCCGGGTGGGAGGCAGGGCCGGTGTGTTGCCTGTCGCCCGGCACCGACCTGGCGCGGGGTGCCTACTCGCCTGTCCAGGTGAGCGCGAGGAGCGCCGCGTCGTCGTGTGTGTCGTCCCCGCTGTGGTCGAGGGCGTCTGTCTGGATCCAGTCGAGAAGGGGGCCCGGGCCGGTGGGCCCGGGTTGGGTTCGCGCGTAGTGGGTGAGGCGGCGGGTGAGCGGGTAGAAGTCACCAGCCGCGTCGCGGGCCTCGGCAAGGCCGTCCGTGTACATCAGGAGGGTGTCGCCGGGCCGGAGACGAGTGGCGGGGGCCCCGGCCGGGTCGGCCGAGGGCGCCAGGCCGCGCAGGCCCAGAGGCAGTCCCCAGGCTGAGGGAAGTTCGGACACGGTGTCGCTGCGCAGGATGAGCGGCGCCGGGTGCCCGCACGACAGCGCATGCGTGAGGCCGCCGGGGTGGAGCTCGACCAGGAACGCGGTGACGAACGCCTCGGTGTCGATCAGGCTGCGCCGCAGGCTGATTTCGAGTCGGTCGGTCAGACTGTCGAGAGTAGGGCAGTCGTAGGCGGCCTCGTGGAACGAACCGAGGACAACGGCGGCTGTGGCCACAGCGCCCAGACCCTTGCCGCGGACATCGCCAATCAGAGCGCGGACACCGAAGTCGGTGTTCACGACGGCGTACAGGTCACCTCCAATGCGGGCGAACTGGGCGGCGGCGCGGTAGTCGGCCGCGATGCGAAAGGGGCCGAGACCCGTGGGCGGCGGGCGCAGCACCGCGCGTTGGGCAGTCTCGGCGACGGAGGTGACCTTCCGCAGCCGGGAGGATTCGCGTCCGCGCTGGCGGACCACGAAGCAGGCCGCGGTCGCGATGACGAGGGTCGCCACAGTGGTGCCGCTCGCGGCGGCGATGCGCCCGTCGAACGGGAGGAAAGCCCAGCGGGTTGCGGTCACCACCACGGCCGAACTGATGATCATTGGTGGGGAGAAAGCCAGCGCGACGAGGGCGGGGATCGCGACCAGGACTGAAGGGAAGTGCAAGGACGGCGAGGTGCTCATCTGCATGCCGACCACGAGGGCGTAGAGCAGGACGGCCGTCCCCAGCGTCACGCCAGGGGTCACCCAGGTTGCTGTCGGCGGGCTGTCGGCCGCACCGTTGCGCGTCGGCACTCGCCGTTCTCCTCCAGGTCGTTACTGCCTGCTGTCGTGAAGCCCGGTTCCCTGTTCGAGGGTGGGCCGGCCGGGAGGCGGCATTTATGATCTCGCAGCCGCGGCGGGCCGGCAGGTCCGCCGCGCCGAGAAAAGCCTGCGCGGGCTCCTTATGGATGCCGGTGGGCTGGTGACCCTGGCGCCGGCGGCGGTCGCCACGTTCGCTCTCGTCTTTCTCGCCTTTGGGGCTCGGGCGAAGATGCGTTGGCTCGCGCTGGCCGCGCTCGTGCTGATGGTCCTGGGGGTCGCCGTGACCTCAAGCATCAATCTGCCGATCAACAGCGACCAACTCGATTGGTCTGTCCGCACGCCCCCGCCGACCGGGCGCACGAGCGGAACCAATGGCAACTCGCCCACGTGAACCACACCATGGCCGCGATTTCTACCTTCCTCATCCTGGCCGCGGCAATGGCATTCCGCCCGAACGTGAGGGCGGACCGTTCCAAGGACGCGCCTGCTGCGCTCTGTCCTGACTCGTACGCGCTGCGGTGACGCCATACGTATGGGGACTTCGGAACGGGCGGGCTGCGTCGGGTGATCAGTCGGACGATGGGGGAGTCGTCCCGGGCGGTCGTCCAGGATTCTCGTCGACTGTGTCGGAGCATCACTTGTGGGGCTGCGATGTCGGGCGCAGGAACTGGGTCATTGCCGCGACGGCGGCCCGCACCTGGCCTGCCCCCGTGCATCACCCCGTGACGCGTCCTGCGGCGGACGTGTTCACGCATCATGAGTTCCGCGCCGCTGCCCTCCTTGGCGAGGATGAGGTCGAGTACGTGGTCCATGTGGCTCACCGAAAGCCGCCTCGCCCACCGCGCCACGGTGGAGGGGCGCGGTCGTCGACGAGGCCGGTGCAGCGTCCCTGCGCTGCCGCTCATGAACCGTGGATCACCGTCTGCGGGACCTGCCACGCCCCCAGCCGCCGCCGATTCCGGCCACGTGCAGGGCCAACGCGGTCAGGCCGAGCAGCATGACGTTCACAGACGAGAACACATCGTTGGTCGCGATGTCTGCGGCATTGATGAGGAACGAGATGAAGAAGAGGACGGCTGCGACGATCGCGAGCATGAGAGGAACTCCTGTTCTCGATTGGGTAACGTCCTTGTTCCCCCGTTCCGCACACCCATCCTCCAACTCGACCTAGTTGCCGCGGTGTTGGCCGGCCCGAGGGCGCCTCGGTCAGACGTCGCGCCCAGCACTCTCGGTCCACCATGACCGGCAGGTGCTCGGGCACACCGCGGCTTGAGACGGTGCCCTGTCGTCCCGTGGAGCGGAACGGGCATCGGTGTTCTCGCGGATCGAGTTCGCGAGCCGCGCCGGATCGATGGAACCTGTACGACGTCACCGACCTCGCGCGCGGGGAGCCGGTCCCAGCGCCGAGCAGACGATCTGGAGGATCATGACTGGGTGGAAAGTGGCGTTCGACGCCGGGCGGCCACAGGGTCGCACCTGCGTGCACGCACAGGACGCGCCGCCGTACGGGCCCGTGGCGGACAGCCCCGGCTGCGTGGACTGTGTAGAGGAAGGCACCACCTGGGTTCATCTGCGTGCCTGCCTGACGTGCGGCCGTGTGGGCTGCTGCGACAGCTCACGCAGGAAACACGCCGCGGCGCACGCCCGGCAATCCGGGCATGCGCTGGCTCGGTCGATCGAGAGGGGCGAGACATGGGCGTGGTGCTACGAGGACGAACTGTTCCTCACACCGGACGGCGCCGGGCCAGAAGCAGGCGTGTGACCGGCGAAGGCTCGGCCGGCAAGAAGCGCGCCGGCCGACGGGCACCCAGGTGGGCAGCCGTCTGCTGACCGGCGCCGGAGCGAAACGCCCCGTCAGGCGAGGACCGGGGACATCGCGTCGGCGAGCGGAGTGGAGGCCGGCCGATCGGGCGGGGCAGGTCGCCTCGCTGCCTTCGGCGAGTCAGCGCGCGACACCGGCGACATCCACGTCGACCAGCAGCGTGGCCACCGCTTCCGGCAGGCCCGCGCTGCGCAGGACGTCCGTGTAGGCGTCACCCGGTAGGTCCGTGTGGGTGACCGTCCGGCCCGACAAGTGCGTCAGTTCGGCGGCGTAGTCGGCGAGGGGCCAGGCCTCGACACCACTGCGTTCTTACGCCGTGTTCTCGTGGCCGTCTTGGGTGAGGACGACCACTGCCGCTGCCGCCAGGTCCCGGCGGGTCGCGGACCCGGGTTGCATCGGGTCCGACAAGCGGACTGGCTGTGAAGTGATCACGCGCCCGGCAGGCGCGGTCGAGCGGCAGTGACGGTTTTGGCGCGACTGCGGGCCAAGGCGAGGTGGGATGAGTCGGGCGGCACGCGCGTCCGGCCTCGGTGCGCACCCAGCCTGTCGGGCTGAAGGTGTCAGGCGTGTTGTCGGCGTACACATGCGTGATGCCCGCAGTCGCTGGAATGGGCCCGTACATGCCGTACGCCTCCGAATGCTCCCGCTTCGGCGCTGCGACTGGCTGATGATCCGTCATGCGCGCGACTGCCTCTGAGCGGCCGATGGAGCGGCGCCTGAGGACGTGACAGACATGGCGTTCGGCACTGTCAGCCCAGGAAGTCCAGGAGCTGGTCGTTCAGCTGTTTCGGCGCGGTGAGTGGCAGGGAGTGGTGGGTGGCTGCGGGGAGCAAGGCCACCTTGCCCAGCTTGAGCGTTCGGCGGGCTCGGCCGGCGACCGTGACGACGCGGTGGGCGCGGCTGTGCTCCGCCAGGAGGACCAGGACCGGCATGTTGAGGTCGGCGGCCCGGGGACGGCCGCCGACGACGAGCCTACGGCCGGGAACGGTGGTGGCCAGCGCATAGAGGCGCTGCCAGGTCTCGTCCGGTTGGCTGTCTGCCGTCTCCCAGGCCAGGAACGTGTGAGCGCGGGCCTGGCTCGGGCGGATCAGGGCGGGCAGGGCGCGCAGCAGGTAGCCGAGGCGGAACCCGGCGAAGACCTGGGTCGGGTCGATCAGGGCGAGGCGGTCGACCCGTTGCGGTGCGTGCAGTGCGTACCTGGCGGCGAGCCAGGCGCCGTACGAATGGCCGCACAGGTGCGTGTGGGCGAGCTCGAGCCCGCCCAGCAGCGCGTCCAGCCAGGCCATCAGATCGTCGGCCCTCTTCAACGGTGTGCCACTGCGTTCAGTGCGGCCGGCGTCCCCCAACAGGTCAACCGCATGGACCCGGAATCGCTCACCGAGGGCCGGTGCGTTGGCGAACCAGACCAGGCCGGTGGCAGAGCCGCCGGGCAGCAGGACCAGTGGCATGCCGTCTGCCGGGCCGTACACGTGGACCCGGGTGCGGCCGTAGGGCGTAGCGATGTCGCGCTCCTCGGTGGACTGGGGCCAGCGGGCGAGAAGGTTGTCGTAGGCGAGGTCGAAGGCGGACCGGGACACCAGCATTCCTCTCGTTGAGCGATAATCTCGTTCAGCGAGATATTATTCAGGAGCCCGAGGGAATGTGCATGGACGATCAGAGTCCGGTGATGCGGTTGGTTCACCTACTACGTGCGGTCACCGTGGAGTTCGACCTGCTCGGCGCGGAGTTCGCCTCCCGCCATGGGTTGCATCCCACCGATGTGCGAGCGTTGATCCACCTGCTGGACGCGGCACGGGCCGGTACCCGGGCCACGCCTGGATGGCTTGGCGAGCAGCTGCGCCTGAACTCCGCCGGGACCACCGCCTTGGTGGATCGGCTGGAGCGGCTCGGACTGGTCCGGCGCAGCAGGGACACGACCGATCGGCGACGCGTGTTGCTGGAGGTGGAGGAAAAGGCCACGGAGCTCGGGTGGACCTTCTTCGGGCCCATGATCGGCGAGTTGGTGGTGGCCGCGGAAGGCTTCGAGGCCGACGAGTTGGAGACGGTGCGTCGCTTTCTGACCGCGGTACTCGAGTCCGCCGGACGGTCACGTTCTGCCTGACAGAGCCTCGGTGCGGCGGCCTGACGGGTCCAGTGCTGCATGACGGAGCGTCAGTACCCTGTCTGCTCCACGTCTGCGTCGACACCAGACGGCAAGGCCGTGGCGCACCGCAAAGTACAGCCACACGGTCGCCGGACCCCGATTCCGTGGAGCCAGTTCTGCCACGGGCCCGCGCCCCACGCTTTGAGCGACTCGTCCTGTGGTGGCCCATCGCCAACGCCCGCCACCGCGATGTCCTGGCCGCCGAACGCAAGGAACGCGCCCGCATCCGAAGCGAGAACGGCATCCGCTGGTGCGGACGCCCACTCACGGCCGCGGCCTGATCAAAACGCTCCGGGCGGTCACACCATCAGCGCTGCGTGCAGTCTCGTGGGCGCCATGGTGGTAGGGGAGTCCACTGGCATCGCTCGCCAGGAAATCCCGCCCGCGACCAGGTAGCGCACCGCGTCCAGCAGCTGCCGGTGACAGTAGCCCTCGGGCCGCCCGGTCCCGGAACCACGCCACCACCGGAAGCAACGGCCGGATGGCCGCCTGTTCCGCGTCCGACCCATCCGAGGGATACATCGTCGGCCGGGTGATCCTGATGAGGCGGGCGCCCGACACGGGTGGAAGCCGGCCATCAGTCACTCGGCGGCTGGGCGCGCAGCCCCGCTTGCCGCAGGCCGATCGCCGCCAGATCGGCGATGACCTGCTCGTCTCCGCGCCGCCAAGCCTCCGCGAGACCGCCGGGTGGCGTGGGCAGCGCTTCGAGTTCGCGCTGCGAGCCGACGAGGACGCGTAGCGCGAGGAGGTCGGCGCCGCCCGGATCAGCGGCGAGGCGCCCGGTGACCGCGCTGCGGCGGATCCAGCGCAGGCGCGGGGGCAGCCACAGCAACAGCACGAACACCACCGGGATGACGATCAAGGCGACTGTGGTCAGCGTCGCCACGTGGCCCACCGTGTCCTGGAGCGAACGACCTGCGTCGGCCAGCCCGGTGCCGGCCTCGGCGGCGGACCGGAGCGGCTTCTTCAACTGGCCTCCGACGAACGGAACCTTCGAGGCGGCTTCGCCCGCGTCGACGAGCCCGTGGGAGAGGCTGTTGCCGGCGCTTTCCGCCTTGCGGCCCGGATCGGCCAGTCGCCCGATCACGTCGTGCACGGCCAAGGCCACCTTCACCACGGCGTAGATCAGGGCCGCCGCGATCAGGTCTGCGATGACCTGGCGGCTCCGACGCGCCGGGGTCTGGGCGTAGAGGCGCATGGGGCGTGCTCCTTGTCCGGTAAGGCATCGGCGGTCGGCGGCTACTCGTACGGCTACCCCGATCGGGAGGGCGGGACGCAGTTCCCACCGTCGGCCCATGGGCATTCAGCGGATTCTTGCGAGGAACCCCGAGCATCACGCCAAGGAGAAACCGCGTCCACGGGGTGCGATGCGGAGCGTCGCCGTGATGTGCCGCAGGCCATGCCGACTGCGGAGCGGCCGGGAGGCGTTCCGGCGGAGCCGGGCTACGGCGGTGTGCGCGGGGAGGGGCGGGTGTCGCTCGTTCGGGTGAGGTGGAGCGAACGTGTGGTGGGTCTTCATCCAGGTGTATAGGTTCGCCGATCGCGAAGCTGATGGTGCGGGTGAAGCTGCTGCCGACGCCCGTACAGGCGGCGGCACTTGAGGCCACCCTGCGTGCTTGCAACGAGGCCGCCACGTGGGCCGCGTCCGTCGCGTTCGAGAAGGAGGCGCGACGTGTACTGGAGCTCCGTAAGCACACCTATGCCGAGATCCGGGTCAGGTGGGGGCTGGGTGCGCAGGCCGCCCAGCACGCGATCAAGAAGACCTGCGACACCTACACCACCTTGAAGGCGAACCGTTCGTAACGGCCGGTACGGGCGGTCCGGCACGAAGCGTCACGCCCGGGCCTCGGGCCAGGCGTGGGACAGGACGCAAACCCAGCACCACAACCAGTGGCGCCCGTTGTGCAAGCCCAGGACTTTTAGTCCCGGGTCGTTGACCGTGATGCTCCAGGTGCCGCGGCCGCAGCACGACAGGCGTCGCCCCCGCCACCGCGAGACGCATGCGGCGACGGGGGCGGCGGGACCAACAGGGGCGCATCAGGGCCGTGAGGCCGGTCAGGTCGGGTCCGGTCAGGGCGCGGTGCCCCAGCTCAGGGTGCCTCCCACGTACACGCCGATCTTCGACGCGTCTGCGTACGCCGTGTTCGTGGAGCGGCTGTAGTCGTCGGCCTCGTTGAAGTTCGACCAGTCGGTCTTGTTGAAGCGCAACTGCATCTCTCCGGTCGAGGCCCCCGCCGCCAGGGTGCCGGCTGCCGAAGCCGACCTCCAGGTAGTGGCTGGCCCCGGCGGCCGGGCTGCCGGAGGCCGTCACGTTCTGGGTCAGGGCGCCGCAGCCCAGTACCGCGTAGTCACAGGCGGTGCTGAAGGCACTCGCACCGGCCTCGGGGGTGAACCATTGACATGCGCCTCGGGCTGAAGCCCGAGGATTCTGGCCGTCCCGTACGGGAAGCTGTGCCGCTACGCGGCACGGTTTTCGGTACCGGATTCCGTGGCTTCCTGTTTCTTCACACCGCGCCTTGCCCCCGGTGATGCTGGGGGTTTGGTCTTACCGACGCTCCGCAGACTCGAACCGCCTTGTCCGGCGGCTTTGACGTTCTTCGCGGCGTTGATGTCGCGATCGTGCAGGGTGTCGCAGGCGGGGCAGGTCCACTCCCGCACGGACAACGGTTTGGGTCCGTCGAGATGTCCGCAGGCGGAGCAGGTGCGGGTGGTCGGGGTGAACCGGCCGATCCGTACGAACTCGCGCCCGTACCGCTTCGCCTTGTACTCCAGCATGTCGACGAACTGGGACCAGCCCGCGTCCTGCACGCTCTTGGCCAGCCTCGTGCGCGCGAGTCCGTTGACCGCCAGGTTCTCCACGACCACCGTTTGGTTCTCACGGATGATCCGGGTGGAAAGTTGATGGTGGAACTCTCTGCGCGCGTCAGCGACTTGGGCGTGGGCGCGGGCGACTTTCAGCCGGGCCTTCGCACGGTTCTTCGATCCCTTCTGTTTGCGGGACAGCTCCCGCTGGGCCTTCTTCAGCTTCTTCTCCGCACGGCGCAAAAACCGCGGGGAGTCGATCTTCGTGCCGTCGTCCAGGACCGCGAAGTGCGTGAGTCCGAGATCAATACCGGCGCAGGAGTCGGCGGCGGGCATCTTGGCGGCGTCGGCCACCGGGTCGGTGTCGATGACGAAGCTGGCGAAGTACCGGCCGGCCGCGTCCTTGATCACGGTCACCGTGGACGGCGCCGAGGGCAGGCTCCGCGACCACTTCACTCGCACCTCGCCGATCTTCGGCAGGGACAGCCGCCCACCCTCGGTGATCTTCCAGCGAGCGTTCGCGGTGAACCGGACCGCCTGCCGGGAATCCCTTCGGGAGCGGAAGGACGGCTCGCCCATCTTCGGCCCCTTGCGTTCCCCTTTGAGGGAGGCGAAGAAGTTGGCGTAGGCGGTATCCGCGTCCCGCAGTGCCTGCTGCAGTACCACCGCGGACACGTCACCGAGCCATGAGCGCTCGGGGCGTTGCTTCGCCTCGGTGATCAGCGACGTCGACAGGACCTTGGATGTGGGGTAGGGCTCCTTGGCGGCATGTGCGTCACGGCGGGCACGCACCGCGTCATTGAACACCACGCGTGCGCACCCGAACGCGCGTGCCAGCGCGGATCGTTGGCCGGGCTCCGGGTACAGGCGAAAGCTGTACCGAAGGTGCATGACCGTCACCCTACATACTGGAGATCACGCGGGCGGTAAGTTGCCGTTCGCCTTCATGGTCGCGCACTGGGTGGTGGATCCGGCGGTGCCGCCCGCGTTGGGTCGAGGATGTCGACAATGGGGTCGATGTACTCGGTCTTGTACCGGTCGAGTTCGGTAGGACCGAGTCCACCGTTGGAGGCCAGCGCGGCGCAGTCGCGTCCCGGGAGGTCGTAGATGACGACCTGGAAGAGGTTCGCGCCCTGGTCGAGTGCCTCGTCGAGGTGCTCACGCAGGCTCATCGCGTCGCCCCTGCCCTCGATGGCCGCGATGCGGTCCATCCAGACGAACGAGGGTTCGTCGGCGATTGCGCTGCCGCCCGGCTCCGCGGTGGCCTTGGCGGACCACTGCGGGTTCATATATGCCTTGGCTCCGGTGTACGGGTTGTCGAGGCGGGCCGCGGCGGAGGCCGGGGTGGGGACGGTCACGGCCAGGGCCGCTGCGATCGCCAGTGCGGAGAGTGCGGCGAACTTTCTGTGTATCTCGTGCCGGGTAGAACTTCGTGATCTCATGCGGCTCCGTATTCCTTTCCTGCGTGCTCCTTCGGGCACTCCCCGAAGGCGGGTCGAGAGGTTGCTCCGGGGCTCCGCGATGCTTACGGCTCGGTGCCCCGCACCAGGTCGCCGTCGACATAGATCCCGACGTGCGAGGCGTCGGTGAACGTGGCGTTGGTGGCACGGCTGTAGTCGTCGGCCTCGTCGAAGTTCGACCAGTCGGTCTTGCTCAGCCGCAGCTGGATCTCACCCGGTGGAGGCGCCCGCGGCCAGGCTGCCGCTGCCGAAGCCGACTTCCAGGTAGTGGTCTGCGCCGGCCTTCGGTGAACTCACGACGGCCACCCGGTGGGTGATGCTGGAGCAGCCGAGCGGGGACCAGTCACACCACGTGCCGTAGGTGGTCGCCCCGCAGCCATCCGGGCCCACGCCCCCGCCGTAATCCTCGAGCCGTCGGCGTGCACGGCTCCGCCCGGAGGGCGGTCCGGGCGGGCAGTGGCGGCATCGAGGCCGGTTGCGCGGGCGGGGGTGAGCGACATCAAGGGCCGCCAGGTCAGGGGCGGTTGGAAATGAAGGCGGTGTCGTCGTGCGGGTCCCCGTAGGCGTGGTGCGGCCGCCGGTATCAGGTGTCGGCGGCCGATCTGATCGCGGGGCACTGGCGGCTGTTTCGCAGGGCACCGCTCAAGGCGCCGTCCGATGATGGATTGAAAGCGCTTTCTGCCTACATAGGTACATGCAGCCCGAACAACGCGCACTGCTCATGGTTTCGTCTCGCCATGGAGGAGATCAGGTGATGACTGGAGACAAACAGTGACCACCACCGAGTCGGAATGGGCGGCCGTAGCGAAAGTGCTGGGCCGCAGCGGGGCGAGACCAGCCAGCACTGCATCTCGCGTCCCAAGCCAACGACGCTGCCGGATGCGAAGCCCAGCCGATCCCCGGTGGTACTGAAATTCGCCGACACCTCTGCAGCCGACCACGCTCAGAGGTTCCCAGGACTCGCCGCCGGGCGTTGCCGCTGGCTGACGGGGCACGGCACCTTCGCGCAGGTCCGGGATGCGGTTGTACGGGATGCCCGGGGAGACACCGAGCAGGTTGGCGATCGAGTTGATGGAGCGGCCCGGGTCGGGCAGCAGGTCGCCGGCGGCACGGATGAGCGCGGCGCACGGCCCGGCGAGCACACGTACGGACCGCGGCCCGGCGCCACGGTCCGTACCGGCGGTGCAGCGCTCAGGTGGTCAGCGGGCCTGGTTCACCGTGCGCGGGCCTGGTTCACCGTGCTCAGGGCCTGCGGGAGTCCGGGGCATGCGCGAGTCCAGCGGCCCACAGCTGGTCGACACGCGAGCGCTCGGTGGCGTTCGGGTAGCGGTTGGTGCAGGACGGGCCGGGGCCGCCGCCCGACATCAGCTCACTGCACGGCCCGCTGTAGTCGTCCGGCAGGCCCAGTACGTGCCCGGTCTCGTGGGTGGCGACGCGGACCGAGTCGTTCTGCCGGCTCTGGGTGTAGTCGAGGAAGACGTAGCCGCTTCCGTGGCCGTTGGTGGAGGCGTAGGACCCCTCTGGGTCGTTGCCCTCGCGGTAGGAGAAGTCGGCACCACTCGACGCTGGCTGGAGCTTGACGTTGGACTGAGAGCTGTTCCAGATCGAGGCCGCGCTCGATATCTGCGAACGGAAGCTCGGTGCCTGGGAGGCGTTGTAGTAAACGGTCACCGCCTGCGAGTTCGGCTGGGTGGCGCGCTTCTCGGCGACCGATTTGCGCACGGCCTCGAAGAACGCCTTGTTGTTCGCAGCCTCCTTGACCGACCCGGCGTACCGCGCCACGGAGGTACCGGCGGCAGCGGATGGGGTGGCGGCCGTCTGAGCGCTCGCCGGCACCGCCGCGCCCAGCGCGCTGGAGGCCAGACCCAGGCCGAGAGCGAGGGCAAGGAGCCTCGCGGACATTCGAGACGACTTCATATGGTGGGGTGCTCCTACTCGCTCGGTGACGCCGAGCGCCCGGTGCGTGGTCGACTCTGACTGAACTCCGGTTCCGAACTGCGGCGACGTCCTGTGAGTCGTCATTCTTAGAACGGCTCGACAGGGAGCACAATGGGTCCCGCCACTACGTCGCCTCGTAGGTCCCGGGACCTCGCCAGGGCGGTGTGCGGGTCTTCGGTCCGCACATGGCGGCAGGAGGGGAAGCTGTCGCGGCGTCAGAAGTGTTGCACCGCGGGGCAATGGGCGCGCGGGTCGGCCGGGCGGAATCCCGGGAGGCGCGACAGGATCCGAAATAGGGTCAATACGGACAAATGCTCAAATACCCGCCATGTCGCATCTACTAAGTGCGCCGGTTGGTTGGCGGAGCACTGTGGCCGATGTCATAGAACACGGACTTTCGTTCCTTTCGCGCCCCACCGGCCCCGGGTCGCCCCCAGAGAGTCGCCCTCGGCCCTGGGCGGCATCCCTCACCGCTGAGCCGCCGCCGCTCAGTCCTGATCAGGATGGCGGCCGGGCCCGCCGTGCAGTCCTGCGAGCGGCGTGGGGGCGAGGTCGGGGGTTCCTCGCCCGCCTCCAGCAGCGTGTCCGTCGCACCCACGATGAGCGGGTGCTGCTTCCCGACGACCGCGCAGCCCTTGGTCGGGTAGACGCACCGATCCAGCAGGCTGCGCATGGCCACCATCCGGCCGCGTCGTTTGTCGTTGTTCTTCACGAGGTCCACGGCGCGTGCGCGGTGTCCGTGGCCCGGCACCAAAATCAATCTCGGCGGCACTCTGTTCCTCATCACTCACACCCGGGCCGGGCACTCGGGGTGTTGTTGGCCTCGCGAGCGCTGTCCAGGGTGTGGGTGATGAGGATCGGACCCTCTCCAGGCACGCTCCTGGCTTCAGATTCGTTGGACCTTCGAGCGTGTGCGGCGCGTGGGCATTGGCGAGCGCGTGGGTGGAGTGGCCGTGGGCCGGCTCCGCGCATGCTCGGCGTCTCAGGGTCTGGTCCTGGCGTCTGAGAACTGTTGAAGGGAGAGCCTGTGATCGTCTGGGTGAACGGGGCATTCGGCAGCGGGAAGACCACCTTGGTGGAGGCGTTGCGTCTTCGACGGCCAGAGGCGCTGGTGTTCGATCCGGAGACGGTTGGATTCGTTCTACGCGAGGTCGTGGAGGTGCCGACCGGTGATTTTCAGGACTTGCGGCAGTGGCGGCGCCAGGTCGTCAACATGGCTGCGGGCCTGGTAGAGGAGTACCAGCGGCCTGTGCTGGTGCCGATGACACTGGCGAACCCGGCTTATCTGGATGAGATCTTCGGCGCCCTGAAGGACGCGGGCATTCCGGTTCACCACTTCTTCCTGAAGGTTCCTGAGGACGTACTGGTCCGGCGGATCGACGGGCGGAGCGTCACCCCTGATGATCCTGCGAAGGACGAGCGGATCCGTGACTGGTGCAAGTCCAAGATCGCGTCGTGTGTGGCCGCAGTCGATGCCTTGCCCAAGGAAACCGCGCTATTGGATGGCCAGTTGACGCCGCAGGAGCTGGCTGACGCTGTGCTCGCGCGAGTTGGCGCGGAGCCGCGCCCGTGATCGGAAGAACTGCGCAGGGCCCGGTGACCGCCAGGTCGCCAGGCCCTGGTGCCTCGGTGAGGATCAGCCGACCTCGGCTTCGGCTCGGGCTCGGGTGCAGTCGAAACTCGTGAGCATCACCCGACCGTGGATCTGGGCGCCTCCCAAACCTCGGTGACAGAGACGGGTCGTGGTCGCCATCCTCTAGCTGCGGAAACTGTGCCCCCTGGACGTCCTTGCCGATGCGCTGGGCGACGTGAGCAGGGCCTCGATCGGGAACGTCGGCCGAGAGATCCGGCCCCTGCTTGCGGGAGCGGGACTCCTCCCGTCTCCGGCTACCACCCGGTACCGCACCGCCTCCGATCTCCTCGCCGCCGCGGACGAGCACACCGACACACCAACAAGTTGATTCTTCACGGCTTCCACAGGTGCGGCATCGCTGACCCGAGGTACCGCGCAGGCTTGTGCCGATCACATCGACCAGGCCGGAATGTGCGTGAGGGCTACCAACTGTTGCGTGATTCATCATTGAATCTCAGCTTTTCTCATGTGTTATCTTGATTGTGTGAAGCTTTCCGAGTGGGCGGCGCGCAATGGCGTGCACTACCAGACCGCGTGGACGTGGGCGAAAGAGGGCCGTATGCCGGTCCCGGTGCGCCAGACGCCGTCCGGCACGTGGCTGGTCGACGAGCCCGCTTCGGAGGTGTCTGGCCGCGTCGTGGCGTACTGCCGAGTGTCGTCGGCGGACCAGAAGTCGGACCTTGACGGGCAGGTGGCCCGCGTGGTCCAGGGGGCCACTGGTCTTGGCCTGCCGGTCGCGGAGGTCGTGACCGAGGTCGGCTCGGGACTGACCGGTCGCCGACGCAAGCTGCACCGGGTTCTGTCAGACCCGCAGGCGGTGGTGATCGTGGTCGAGCATCGAGACCGGCTGGCCCAATTCGGCGTCGAGCACCTCGAAGCCGTCTTGTCCGCGTCCGGGCGGCGCCTGGTTGTCCTCGACCCCGCCGAGAGCGCCGATGACCTGGTGCGCGACGTCACCGAGGTGTTGACGTCGATGTGTGCCCGCTTGTACGGGCGGCGGGGGGCGAAGAACCGGGCCGCCCGCTCGGTGGCCGTGGCGGTCGGTGAGGCTGCCGGGTGAAGAAGTTCCGGCCGCAGCCCGGGTTCGTGGTTAAGGCGTACCGGTTCGCTCTGGACCCGAACGGTGCCCAGGAGCGGGCACTGCACTCGCATTGCGGTGCGGCACGGGCCGCCTACAACTGGGCGGTTGCCTGGATCGAGGCGTCGTGGTGGCAGCGCAAGGCCGAATCCACCTACGGCATCCCGCAGGAGCAGTTGACCCAGTGGCGGCCGTGGTCGTTGCCGTCGCTGCGCAAGGCGTTCAACGCCGCCAAGCACACCGACCCCAGATTCGCGCACTGGTGGGCAGAGAACTCTAAGGAGGCGTACTCCACCGGGCTGGCCAACGCGTCGGCCGCGTTCGACAACTACTCCAAGTCCAAGCAGGGCAAGCGCCACGGCCGGAAGATGGGTGCGCCGCGGTTCAAGTCGAAGCGGAAAGCGCGCCTGTCCTGCCGGTTCACCACCGGCACCATCCGTGCCGATGCCGACGGCCGGCACGTCACGCTGCCGAGGCTGGGCACGATCCGCACCTGTGAGTCCACCGTCAAACTCCTCACCCGCGTCCAGGCCGAAAAGGCCCGGGTTCTGTCCGCAACTGTGCGGCACGAGCGGGGGCGCTGGTTCGTCTCCTTCCAGGTAGAGGTGAAGCAGGACCTCGGCCGGGTCGCCCGGCCGGAGGCGGCGGTCGGGATCGATCTCGGTGTGAAGACCCTCGCTGTCATGGCCGAGGGCACCGGCGAGATCCGCGTTGTCGCCAACCCTGGGCACTACGACCGGGCACGCAAGCAGCTGCGCCGCGCCTGCCGCGTCGTCTCCCGACGCCAGGGCCCTAACCGGCGCACCGGACAAGGGCCCTCGAAGCGGTGGGAGAAGGCCAACGCCGCCCGCAATCGGGTTCACCACCGGGTGGCGAACCTGCGCGAAGACGCCCTGCACAAGCTCACCACGAGCATTGCGGCCGAGTACGGCACCGTCGTCGTCGAGGACCTCAACGTCGCCGGGATGCTCCGCAACCGGCGTCTGGCCCGCCGGATCGCCGACGCCGGGTTCGGCGAGATCCGCCGCCAGCTCGGCTACAAGACCCGCCAGCGCCACGCCACCCGCCTCGTGGTTGCCGACCGCTGGTACCCATCCTCCAAGACCTGTTCCGGGTGCGGCGTAGTGAAAGCCAAGCTGCCGCTGCACGTTCGGACCTACGAATGCGACGCCTGCGGCCTGGTCATCGACCGGGACGAGAACGCCGCACTCAACCTCGCAGCCCTCGCGGCAGCCGCAGTAACTGGTACCGGAGTGGCCGGAGACCAGGACACCGCCCCGGCGGCGTCGAAGCCTCGTGGAGCCGACCGTAAGACCCGCGCAACCGCCCGCAGCCGAAAGGCCACGGGCGGGCGGGCAGGTGGCGCAACCCTGCCGCATCAACGGCAGACGGAAACGAGAGACCGTACTCAAGCCGAAGCGCTCACGCTTTGGTGATGAGACGGACCTTCCGGGCCGCAATGCCCGGAATGCTGAGAGCTACTGAGGCTCTGAGCAACGGATGACGGACTGTCCGCACTCCCCTCTCGCAACTCATGTACGCGCGGAGACATGATTCGCCACAGGTGCACACACTGCCGAGCTGCGTGACCTGAAGTGATGAGGCGCAGTCCTAAGGGCGCTGTGAGTAATCGGTGCTGGTCAACGTGGAGGTAGGGCTTCCTTCGATGGAGTCACAGCCGGTGCAGGAAGGTAGCTGGCTGGCGGTGTGAGTGCTGTGCGCAGGTGTGCCGGGCCGGAAGTTCCTTGTACTTCCACCACCTCGCAGCTGTTTCAAACCTCAACCAGCCAGAGGCGTTGGGTCGACCTGGCCCTGTTCGGTGGGGTCTACGGCCCTGCCGCTGGGGCCGTATCACCCCTCTTGTTGTGCAGTGCGGGAGGATGGAAAGGAAGAGAATCGCCCCTTCCTTTCCAGGACGGCGAGGGGCGCGGCGTGGCGAGGGCTCCGTTGCGCCGCCGTGCGGGGCTCTTGTCGGGGACCACGTGCGGGGCCCTTGTCGGGGACCACGAAGGAGTCGCCGCCGTTGAGGCTGCGGCCTGGGTTCGGTTGTCACTCCAGCCCCGGACCGGAGCCGACCGGCAGCCACCGGGCTCAGCGAGGACGGACGTGAGATGACCACACCATCACGTGGACCCGAAGAAAGGAATTTCGGCGACCCGCTGAGGGCCACGACGGCCGCCACCGTCATGCTGGACGAACAAGGACGAGTGACCGGATGGAGCCGGGAGGCCGAAGCGCTGCTCGGCTACCGCGCGCAGGAGATGCTCGGACAATCGTTCGACACGCTCTCGGCGCGGACGGATGGGGACCGGACTGGAGACTGGCTCACGCAACTGTCCAATCCCGAACGTTCTCACCACGTCACTTTGCGCCATCGTTCGGGTCGTCCACTGCGAGTGACGGCAGCTCGCTGTCGGCTCTCCGACACGGTGGAGGGCTCGACCGTGTTGCTGTCCCTTGAGGATGCCGAGGAGTTCAAGGATCGGCAGATGCAGCAGGCCATGGTGGACGGTATTGCCACTCAAGCGACCGTGGCGCTAACCATCTACGGCACCGACCTGCGCGTGGCGTGGGCGAACACCGCCGCCCGGCAAGAACTCCCCGGGCCGTTCGCCCAGTACCTGGGGCGCAGTAAGGATGAGCTGTATCCGGGAAGTCAGATGCTCTCCGCGCAACACCCGTCCTCGGTCACACAACTCATGAGCAGGGTGCTCGATACCGGACAGACCGTGAGGGGCCTGCACTACCGGGGCCGCCCCCCTGCCGATCCCGGCCGAGAGCATGTGTGGTCGCTGTCCTACTACCGGCTACAGGACGCGGAGGGCCGGCCTCTGGGGGTGTGCGAGGAGTCGGTGGACGTCACCGACCTACACCAGGCGCAACGCCGCCTGGCCCTGCTGAACGAGGCCAGCGTGCTGATCGGCAGCACTCTCGGCCTCAGCCGCACGGTCGAGGAGCTCGCGGAGGTCCTGGTGCCCCAAGTCGCCGACTTCACCGCCGTAGACCTTCTCGGCGACGTGCTGGACGGCGGGGAACTCGCCGCGAGGTCCTCCGACCGGACCGGCGACATGCGCCGGGTCGTCCACCGCTCAGTCAGGGAAGGCCTGCCCGAGGCTGTAGTCGAGCCCGGCCGGACGGTCGGCTATCCGGCAGGCTCCCCGCAATGGCAGTCCCTCGCGACCGGCCGTCCCATCCTGAACGCCGTCCTGGACCTGTCCAGCCCGTGGCTGCTCCAGGACCCAGTACGCAACTCACGCATGCGCATGGTGGGTATTCATTCCCACCTGGTGGTCCCACTCCGCGCCCGGGGAATCACCCTGGGGGTGGCCACCCTCATGCGCTGGTGCACTCCAGATCCCTTTACCGGCGAAGACCTGCTCCTCGTCGAGGAACTCACCGCCCGCGCCGCGGTCTGCATCGACAACGCACGCCGCTACAACCGCGAGCACCGCTCCGCACTCACCCTGCAGCGAAGCCTGCTGCCGCACGAGCTGCCCGCTGATACAGCCGTAGAGGCTGCCTACCGCTATCTTCCCGCCGACATCGAGGCGGGGGTGGGTGGTGACTGGTTCGACGTGCTGCCCCTGGCCTGTGCCCGGGTGGGACTGGTCGTCGGAGACGTCGTCGGCCACGGCATCCGGGCCGCAGCGACCATGGGGCGGCTTCGCACCGCCGTGCACACGCTGGCCGACCTCGACTTGCCGCCCGAAGAGCTACTCGCCCACCTCGACGACCTCGTCATCCGCCTGGCCGACGAAGCCGAAGCGGCTCACCCCACCGGCGTCGAGGGCGTCGTCGGCGCCACCTGTCTGTACGGGATTTACGATCCCGTCACGCGCCGCGCCACCTTCGCCCGTGCCGGCCATCCGCCTCCCGCCCTGGCCCATCTTGAGAAGGCAATGGAGTTCCCCGATGTCCCGGCGGGTCCTCCGCTGGGGATCGGTGGGATGCCGTTCGAGTCGGCCGAGATGGAAATCCCGGAAGGTTCCCTCATCGCCCTCTACACCGATGGACTGATCACGGCCTCGGACGGCGACGTGGACACCGGCCTCGAACGCCTCACCTTCGCGCTCGCCCATCCGGACCGCCCCCTGGAGGAAATCTGCGGCACCATGGAGCGGGTCCTGCTGCCCGACCACCCTGCGGACGACGTTGCCTTCCTCGTCGCCCGACCCCGCCCGCTCACCGCCGAGAGCGTCGCCACCTGGAACCTTTCCTTCGAACTGAGCTCAGTAGGACTGGCCCGCAAGATGACCAGCGATCGCCTGACACAGTGGCGTCTTGAGGAGCTGTCGTTCTCCGCAGAGCTGATCGTCAGCGAACTGGTCACCAACGCCATCCGGCACGCCCACGGCCCCATCGAGCTCCGCCTGATCCGCACCGGCAACAGACTCATCTGCGCCGCCTCTGACGCCAGCAGTACCTCTCCACACCTACGACGAGCCACGGTGAGCGACGAAGGAGGCCGAGGGCTATTCCTCGTAGCCCAGTTCGCACAGCGTTGGGGCACCCGGCACACCGCAGAAGGCAAGGTCATCTGGGCCGAACTGGCCATCCCCCAGGACGAGTACGGGGGCGAAGCCAGCAGCGAATCCAACAGGACACCGTGAGACGGGGACGGGATTGCCCCAAACTGGGCGACCGTTGGTGATCTCTTCCCGACGAGGAAAGGCCTGCCGGGAAACAGGGCGCGCTTGAAGCGCTCCGAGTCTGATGCAGGCTCGAGCCTCTGAGCGGATCGAGTCATGCCGTGCCCCGATTTGCTGGATTGAGTGTGGTTCATGCTCCGCGCCATGTGGGAGTGGATTCGGCCACCGACGAGGGGACCCGTGCGTGAGTGACCTTGACACCCGCATGGACGCGACCGCCGCTGGCGTCATCGCCGAGACCAGTCGCAGTCTCTGCGCGCCTCTTCGGCAGGCGCTTGTTGGCGGCAGCGCGGCGCAGCTGATCAGCGATCGGTGCGGCCTGGTCGAGGCGATGTGCGGCTCGGCCTCGCCGGCGCTTTCCAGGAGCTCGGTGAGGGGCCGTTGGGCCTCGGCGTGACCGCGATTGTCCTTCCGGCGGCACGTGGTGTGCCATCCGTACAGGTCTTTCAGGCCGCTCGGCTCCGCGCTCACCAGGTCGTCACCGAGTGCGAGTTGCCAGTCGGCGGTAGAGCGGTTGCGGCGTGCCGGTGCAGGTCCGGCCGCGTCCGCGCGCTTGGCCTCGTCGAGGGCGTGCGTCTGGACGAGCCGTTCGGCGACCGGCAGTGAGGGTCTGGCCCGCTGCCACAAGTCCTGCGGGGAGGCGTAGAGTTGGTGGGCGGCGATCCGGGCCGACTCCGCGTCACTGATTCTTTTCACTGTGGACAGTGCGAGCCGCACCCCACCCCTGGTCCGTGGCCTTGGCCCGGTGCGCTACCTGGGAGCGGCTCACATCGCTTCTCGGTTCACCGAGAAGCCTCTCTCGCGTGATCGTCCCCGCGCGCACCGACATAGACTCGATCTCGCGCGAACGCGTCAGCTTGTCGCTAGCAGGAAGAATCGATCTCGTGGCCAACGCACTGCAGGAATTGGTGAAGAGCCGGCTGGAGCAGCAGGGCTGGTCCTACGGCGACGTGGCCCGGCGCGGCGGCATCCCGCGATCCACCGTCCACCACCTGGCGACCGTCACGCACGTGGCCCGTATGCCGCAGCAAGCCACCCTCGAAGGCCTGGCCCGGGGACTGGAACTGCCCCTGGACTCGGTACGCAGAGCCGCCGCCGAAGCCTGCGGTATCCACCTCTACTTCGAGGACCCCGCCGACACCGCGTCCGACCCGGAGATCACCACCCTCATCGCCAGCGTCCAGCGCCTGTCCGAAGCCGACCGCCGCCACGTCACCGCACTCGTCGAGTCCCTCCTGCGCAGCACCCCTGACCGCGACGCCCCGACAGACTCCGGCTCCGGCTCCGGCGACTGATAGGCGGTGTCGGGCCGTCACCGCCCGGCACCGAGGATCCGCAGCCATCTGATCACCGTGGCCACCGTCTGGTAGTCGAGCTCGGAGATCCGGGTGACGGCGTGGAGGTCGGTCATCCGGACCGTGACACAGGCCGCGTCCAGGGCGCAGTGCAGCATCACCTGGTGCGCCTGAGTGGCCGGCAGGTCCCCCTCCATGCGCATCTGGGGGCGCAGCAGTGCGGAGATGGGCAGCGGGGGCGTGGGGTGTTCCAGGGGCATGTTCCGGTTCCTCTCAGGAAGGAGTGCCGTCACCGGTGCGCCCCTGGATACCGGCCCGGCGTATGAGGAGCTCCACCGTCCCGTGGCTGACGGCGATCCCATACGTGCGGGTGAGTTCGCTGTGGATGCGCCGGTATCCGTGGGTGGCGCCGGAGGCTGCGTGGAGGGTGGTGATGAGTTCGGTGAGCCAGATGTGACGGATCGACCGGGCGGAGGGACGGCGGGCGCGCCAGGTGAAGTAGCCGGACTCGGTCACCCCGAGCGCCCGGGTGGCGGTGCGCACGGGCAGCCCTTCGTCGGCCATCACGTGAACTGCCTCGAATCGCCTTTTGGGGACACCACATCGCACAGCAGCTCGGTCGCGCGCCGGAGGGCGGCGAGCTCGGACTCCAGTTCGGCGATACGCCGGCGTGCGGCCCTGAGGTCCATGCCCGTGGAGGGCTTGGGCCCTCCTCTGCTGAGGTGCGGCAGGTACCGGCGCCGCCACTGGTAGACCGTCTGGTCGCTGAGGCCGAGAGCGACGGCGACCTTCTTCACGGGCTCGCCGTCGGCGAGCAGGTCCAGGGCCTTGCGGCGCAGTTCGGGCGGGTATCGCATGGTTTGCATGGGTGTCATCCGTGGGGAGGTCGGCCCCCGGGTCCGGGAGAGCAGGCCCGGGCCCGGGGAGGCGGTGGGCTCCGTGGGTACGGAGCGCGGGGAGCTAGTCGATGTGACGCCGGAGGGAGACTGTGGGCCGCAAGACCAGCGAGTTGACGGTCTCGCCGCGCGGCGCGGACGCCACCGCCTGCTGGAGAAGGCTCACGACCTCGGCGGCCAGGGCGTCGGCGTGGCTCTTGACGACGTCGATCGGCTCGCGGCTGCGTTCCAGCGCGGCCAGCCGCCCTTCGTACCCGGCGAGTTTGTTTCTGGTCGACGAGCTCAGAGTGAACCGGTACGGGGTCGAGACGATGAACTGGTAGGCGCCGGCGAAGGTCTCGCAGCCCTCGCAGTGGTCGTTGACGGCCTTGCTGGTGTTCGAGGCGTTGAGGCCCGCGACCCCGTTCGTGGTGACGACCTGGAAGGACAGCGCGATCGACCGGCAGGGCGCGTCGATCGAGCAGCCGACGGAGCGGGCGATCGCCCGGTTGCGTACGCCGGCGCCCACGACCGTGCCGAGCTGATGGATCGAGAACTCCTCGTCGTGGTCGACGCGGTGTCTGGGGTTGGCCAGGGACCGTGCCTCGTCCACGGCGATGCCGACGCCACCGGTGATGCGGGATCCGGTCGTCGCGCCCGCGGGGGTCACGGTGGCGAGGCCGGTCAGGCAGACGGTGGTCAGCATGCCCAGGCGCATGGCCGTCCGGCCGACTGTGCCGGTGCGTGGTTTACGGTGGCTCACTGAAGTTCTCCTTTTGCGGGTGTATGAGCGGCACGGGGCCGGGGAGGTTCACCGGGGTTCGCGGCTGTTCATCGGGGGGTTCTGGGCCCCCGGGATCACCAGGTGGAGGGGTCGGGGAAGCCCTCGGTGGGCAGTGGCAGGGAGGGGCTTGTCGAGGGCAGGGCCGACGGCGAGGGGCTCGACGTACCGGCCGAGGGGCTGGGGCCGGACGGCGCCGGACTCTGCCTGTGGGTCGGGGTCGGGCTCGAAGTGGTCTTCTTGGGTGTCGGGGCGGCCGTCTTGGTCTCGTCCTCGGCCGAGGGGGAACCGCTCGCCGTGTCGGCCTCGTCGGACGGACTGGCATCGGGCGTCGGCGAGAGCAGGCTCGCCTCCGGCGACGGGCTGGTGAGGTCGGGGGATTCCGGCCGGGCGTCGTCCTGCGGCGCCTCGTCCGAGGCCGACGGCGTCGCCGCCTCGCGGAGCGTGGGCACGCCGGGCTGGAGAATGGGGATGATGGGCGGCCGCGGCGGCAGCGGCTTGGGCGTCACCCCGCCCATCCATGCCGCGCCGAGCGCGGTTGCCGCGGCCAGTACGCCGGCGCAGATGACGAAGCGCAGCCGAAGGTTTCCCGCGGTGGCGCGGAGGGTTGCCCGCACGAGCCGCCCGGTCAGGCGCACGGTGAGATACCCCGCGCCGGCCAGGGGGCACAGGATCATGAACCCTCCGACGACGCCGACGAGTCCGGCCGCGATCTGTCCGTCGGCGAAGGCGAACCACGTTCCGGTCGCCTGCTCGACCAGCGAACGCAGCCCGGTTTCGAGCAGGCGCGGGAGGTTCCACAGGACGTAACCGAGCTCGGCGATGATCAGCGGCACCATGGTCAGCACCCAGACGGTCACGATGACCCGTGCGGAGCGCTTGAGACCGGCCACCTCCGGGGTGACCGGCCGGCCCGGCAGCATGCTCAGGAGGATGGGTTTGATCTTGCCGTAGAGGTCGGGGATTCCTGCGAGGTCACCGAGGATGTAGTAGCCGTCCAGTCGGACTGCCGGCATCAGCTGTTCGAGGATCTCGAAGTGCACCAGGTAGACCGCGCCGAGGAAGAAGGGCTGGCCGGTGAGGAGGTAGGCGCCGGCCAGCCCTAGTAGGAAGACGACGTTGAAATAGACCCCGCCGAGGTCGGTGCGGATCCGGCCGGCCCGGTTGATGCGGTAGACGTCGGTGACGTCGGTGTACATGGAGGGCCAGATCAGAAAGAGGCCGAACCCGATGCTTCCGGGTCGCGCGCCCCCGTACCGGCAGGCTGAGGCGTGACCGAACTCGTGGAACACGAGCGAGGCTACGATCAGCGCGAAGACGGCCAGCATCAGGACGGGTTGCTCCAGCACCTGGAGCACCGGCTGCATTGCTCCGTGGAAGCCGAACAGCCAGACGTCCAGCACGGTGACCGCCGCCAGCACCAGGGCCACCACCGCGGGCCGGTGCAGCCAGGCCAGTGCCTTGGCGATACGGGCGACCTGCCGCTCGCGGAAGATCACCCGGTGGCCCTTGAGGACCAGGAGCAGGTCGGACCGAGGACCGGCGACGACCTGCTCGTCCGCCTGCCCGAACGGGACGGTGAGGCCGAGTGGTTGGAGCTTGTGCTCTACGAGGTAGTGGATGTTGTCCGCGCTGAGCTCGCGCCCGAAGCGGCCGCTGACCCGGTGGGAGATGCCCTCGGTGTCGCGTACGCCGTCGATGGCCTCGACCACGAGATAGAGCAGCGGGGAGAGCTGGACCACCTGTCCGTCCTCCCGGCGGACCAGATACTTGCGTTCCGTGAAGCCGGATCCCTGGTACTCGCCCAGGCGTTGAAGCCCTGCGCCGAGTCGCGGGACGGGGAAGCGCGGTTCCTCGTACACGTCCCCGGGAAACGTTTTGTCTGCGTCCCGGACCACCGTCCCCATGGGAGCGGGGTCATGGGCCCCCTGACCCTTGGCCATCGTCCTGCCCTCCCTCCCCGGTGCGGACCGCGTCGCCACGAACACGGTCCGCACGCGTCGGGTGCCGCTACTGGCTGATGTTGATGGTCTGGTTGGCCTCGGAGGCGGCGATGGCCTCGGGGGAGTTGAGGTTCGCCGCGAGCGAGTTGTTGTGGGCGTCGACGTAGGCGACGTGCCGCGTCACGTTCGTCGTCTTGACGAAGTTGAACTTCAGCCGGCCCAGGGCCTCACGGCCGGGCAGCAGTTCCGCGGACTCATCGTTGAGCTGTTCGTTGTTCATGGTGAAACCTCTTTCGGGATGAAGGGTGGGTTACTGGTGGACGTTGATGGTCTGGGTGCCCACGGACTGGGCGATGGCCTCGGGGGAGCAGGCGTTCACCGCGTACGAGTTGTTCTGGGCCTGGACGTACGCGACGTGCCGCGTCACGTTGGTCGTCTTGACGAAGTTGAACTTCAGCCGGCCCAGGGCCTCACGGCCGGGCAGCAGCTCTGCGGATTCCGCGTCCAGCTCACGCATGCCGAGCATGGTGGTTCCTTTACTGAATGGGCATGGAGGGTCACATACGATCTCGGACGTCCATCCATGCCGGACGATCTGTCTGACGAGATTGGACAGTAGACCGTTCAAGAACCTCGGACAACCACTTCACGCACATCGCCCCCCATCGGACACATCGCCCATCAAGGGAAACGGCAGGCGGGAGGGCATATGACTGGATACGAACCCCGCCCGACACGCGTCGTACTCTCACCCGATTGGCTCAACTCGGGGCCATTCGGCCCATGTTGCGCCGCCCCATCATGACTATCCTCTCGACCTCCAAGACGGGTGAACCGCCCGAAACCTCCGCGAGAGGGGTGTACGTGCTTGTCGTCCAAGGAGTGCCCGCGACCGCCGTCGTACGGGGCAGGACGGGGGAACCGGTGGTCCTGCTCTCCGGCGAACTCCCCGAGGCCCTCACCCCCGCCGCCCTCGACGAGTTGCTGAACCTGGCAGCCGCGGTGCTCGACGCGGAGGAGTTGCGGCTGTTCCGGAGCTGCCTGTCCGCACTGCACTGCGGCGAGAAACTCGAGGACCGCCGTATCGAGGTGAGCGGAGCCGTCCTCACCGTCTACCGAAGCTGACCGCACTGAACCGGGACTGCGCACAACACGGGGCGAATACGCTGCGGCAGATTTCCGTTTCCGCAGGGCAGAACTCCCCGCTTATGAAAACTGCAGACCATTCTTCAATGCATTACCCGGGGCGGTCCAGAAGCTTTTTTGGTATTTCACGGTGACTCGCAACACGACCACGACATACCGGAGTTGCTTCACCCTGAAGAGTGTTTCCGGCCGTCGCGGAGCGAGACCTGGAAATGCCCGGTAAGCAAAGCTCAGAGCATGTTTTGGGTGCCGCGGAACCCTACGTCGATTGTGCTCCGGTAAGTCGTCCATGGCCGGTTGGATGAATGGGTGAGGGCCGTTGCCGAGTAATGTCTGGCACGCCATCCGGCAATTCATCGAAACAAGGAGAAACACGGTGAGAAAACTGGCACGCGCCACCGCTACGGCCGCCCTGGCCATCGCAGCGGTTGCCATCCCCCTGACGGGCACGGCCATGGCCTCCACCGCGACGGCCGCCCCGGCCCAAGCCCACCGGCTCCTGCACAAGGCGGCCTTCCACAACAACGGCTGGTGCGGGGACTACCGGTACAACCGGCACCACCGCGGGCACTACTGGAGCCGGTGGGACGACAACTGCGGCTACCGCAACGACTGGAGGGGCAACCGCCACGTCAACTACCGCGACTACAACGACTACAACGACTACAGGAACTGTGACCGCGACTTCTGATCCGGTCTGATCGGGCGACACCCGATGTGGGGCGCACCCGATGCGGGGCTCCCGGGAGTAACTCCCGGGAGCCCCGCGGCCATGTCCGGGATCAACTCCGGTACACGGTCAGGACGGCTCCGCCCACCTCGATACGGCGTTCGTCGAGTTTCTCGCCGCAGTGCAGTGCGGACAGGCAGCTCCGGAACAGCCGCAACTCCTCCGCGTCGAGCACCGCGGCAGCCAGGTTCAGCAACTCGTCGAGGACGGCAGGGGTGAGGGCCTCCGGGAGTTCGCCGGAGAGCAGGACCACCGGTTCCCCCGTCCTGCCCCGTACGACGGCGGTCGCGGACACCCCACGGACGACAAGCACGTAGACCCCCCTCTCCCTGGAGGCTTCGGGCGGTTCAACGCGGCCCGTGCGACGAGAGGATAGCCTCAATGGAATGATTTTTACGGCGATCTGACGCTTCGCCACGCAATGGACGCCCGTGCGGGGAAGCTCCTAGCGGGGGCCGCCGGGGGTGCTGCGCAGGAGGGACTCGACGAGTGCGGTGACGTGGCGGCGGTCGGCTTCGGACAGGCGCTGGACGCTGGCGATGAGGGTGGTGATCTCCGGGTCGGACGCGGTGTCGGCGGGGTCCTCGAAGTAGAGGTGGATACCGCAGGCTTCGGCGGCGGCTCTGCGTACCGAGTCCAGGGGCAGTTCCAGTCCCCGGGCCAGGCCTTCGAGGGTGGCTTGCTGCGGCATACGGGCCACGTGCGTGACGGTCGCCAGGTGGTGGACGGTGGATCGTGGGATGCCGCCGCGCCGGGCCACGTCGCCGTAGGACCAGCCCTGCTGCTCCAGCCGGCTCTTCACCAATTCCTGCAGTGCGTTGGCCACGAGATCGATTCTTCCTGCTAGCAAGGCGGTTGAGCAAACACTCTTGAACGGCTTGCCATCAGGTGCTACGGGGACTGATGTCCAATGTCGTTGGACACTCTGTCCGGCGGCACCACGACCGCTTGGTTCAACGCTTCGCGGCCTGCTCCGTCACGCCCGGCGCCCTCGCTTCGCTGCCGGCCGCGTCACGTCCGGTGCCCCGCAGCAGCCCCTCCCTCCCCGGCTCTTGGTATTCCCTCCCGCAGCGCCGCCGCATCCGCCCCGGTCAGCCGCCGATACGCCGGCTCGCCCGGGAATCGGGCCGCGTCCACCGCCCCCGCTTCGGCGCCGAAGCCGACCCGGAGCGGGCTGTCGCGGTCGTCGGGCCGGGCGAAGGTCGCCGGCAGGTACTGCACGGTACGGCCCACATGCGTGAAGCGGATGGTCCCGTACCGCCGTATGTCCCCCACGAACGACGAGGCCGACTACCTCTGGCCCGCGCCTGCGCCCTCCTGTGCTTGGCCGGTGCCCGTGTTCTGTGGGGCCCGGCGTGACCATCTGGTGCGTCTTCCTGCGTGATTGGCGTGGCCAGTTCTCCAGTGACCGCGAGTACGTCGGCCACGGCCGTCCTGCCCTGTGGACCAAGGGGGTGCGCACCGGTCGCCGGGCGAGGGAGGCCGTCCTACCGTGGCGGCATGAGACGTATCGACAGCGAACAGGCGCGGCAAATCGTCGAGGCCGGCCAGGTCATGCCGCGCGACGAGCTCGAGCGGATCGCCGCGGCACGGCACCCGGCGAGGAAGGACGTCCTTGGGTTCGAGTACGGCGAGGACGAGAGCGCGCCGGGCCGCTACCGATTCGCTGTCGAGGTCGAGGACGCCGCCGGGGTCGTGTGGTGGATCGAGCTCAACGCCCATACGGGCGAGATCCTCGAAGAGGACAACTCCGCGAACCGGTGAAGGCATGGTTCCCGTCCCGGGCCGGGTGCGCGGTCGTAGGGGTGAGGGAGTCCACCAGGGCCCCGTCATGTCCGCCTGCGCCGGCACCGATACCCCGGGGTAGGGGTAGACATCCCTGCCGGCCTGGCGGGCGGGGAGGGCGACCCCACGGCCATGCCGACGAGCATTCCCCCGGAGCCGGCTGAAGGGCTGGTACTCGGTGATGGGCTGGAACCGGCCCGGCTTCGTGTCGGCGGGGATGAGGGTGTTTGAGGTGAGAGGGAGGGATCGGCGGTTGTGTGTTGTTGGCGGCCGTTTCGGGGTTCGGGCTGGTCATAGTGATGCCGGCCGTGATCCAGGCGAATGCCGGGGTGAACGGGGCGGGGAGACGGAACGCTGCCGGCGACCTTGGGGTTGTGGCTTTTGTGGAGCGGGAGCCGATGGCCGCGGTGACGGCACCGATGAGGATGATGCTGGTGATGCTCTGCAGGACGCTGCTCACGTCGGGTTGGAGGAGGCGGGGAATGGGCTGCAGAGGCTGTTGAAGGCACTGGTCGAGGGGCATCGGGATTGAGGGATCTCATGCTCCTGGCCGTGGGTCTGGTCACGGGTCTGGTCACGGGGCTGGTCATGCGTGCGTGCGTGGGTGGGTGGGGCGGGTGGTGGGCTGTTGGGGGAGTGGTCTGTGGGTGTACCTGATGGAGTGTTGAGGGGATGCGGGTGTGGCGGCGTACTCCGACGTGGTGTCGGGGTGCGCCGCCACTGGGTGGTGCGGTAGGGGTTGTGCTGCCGGCACGGGGTGGTGCGTGCGGGCTTTGCGGGTGGTGGGTCCGCCTGGTCATACGCGCTACTTCGGGTCGTTGTTGAACTTCGCCTTGGACCAGTAGTAGCCGAGGACGGTCAGGCCGAGGCTCCAGGCGATGGTGAGCCAGCCGTTGTTGCCGATCTCGCTGCCGAGGAGGAGACCGCGGAGGGTTTCGATGGCGGGGGTGAAGGGCTGGTATTGGGCGATGGGCTGGAACCAGCCGGGCATGGTGTCGGTGGGGATGAAGGCGCTGGACAGGAGGGGGAGGAGGATGAGGGGGATGGCGTTGTTGCTGGCGGCTTCGGCGTTGGGGCTGGACAGCCCCATGCCGACGGCGATCCAGGTGAGTGCCATCGCGAACAGGAGGAGAAGCCCGAACGCGGCGAGCCATTCCAGGGCGGTCGCGTCCGTTGACCGGAATCCGATGGCCACGGCGACGGCTCCGACGAGCACCACGCTGGCGATGGATTGCAGGACGCTGCCGATGACGTGTCCGATGAGGACGGAGCCGCGGTGGATGGCCATGGTGCGGAAGCGGGCGATGATGCCCTCGGTCATGTCGTTGGATACGGACACGGCGGTGCCGATGGTGGTGGAGCCGATCGTCATGAGGAGCAGGCCGGGGACGATGTAGGCGATGTAGACGGAGCGGTCGGCGCCGCTGCCGCCGATGCCGGTGCTCATGACGTCGCCGAAGATGTAGACGAAGAGCAGGAGCAGCATGATCGGGGTGAGCAGCAGGTTGAGGGTGAGGGAGGGGTAGCGGCGGGCGTGCAGGAGGTTGCGGCGCAGCATGGTGGTCGAGTCGCGCACGGCGAGGGACAGGGAGCTCATCGGGTTTCCTCCTTGGACTGGTTGGGCTGGTTGGGCTGGTTGGGGATGCCGGCGTTGCCGGTGAGGGCGAAGAACACGTCGTCGAGGTCGGGGGTGTGCACGGTCAGTTCGTCCGCCTCGATGCCGGCCGAGTCCAGCCGGTCGAGGATGGTGCGCAGTTCGCGCTGGCTGCCGTCGCTGGGGATCTGCAGGGCGAGGGCCTCGTCGTCCCGGTGGGCCTCGCGCAGTGAGAGGGCGGCGGACTGGTAGGTGTCCGGGTTGGTGAACCGGAGCCGGATGTGTCCGCCGGGGATGAGCCGCTTGAGTTCCTCGGCGGTGCCCTCGGCGGCGATCTTGCCGTCGTTGAGGACGGCGATACGGTCGGCGAGTTCGTCGGCCTCGTCCAGGTATTGGGTGGTGAGGAAGACGGTGACGCCGTCGGAGACCAGCTCGCGGATGATGCCCCACATGTTGTGCCGGGCGCGGGGGTCGAGGCCGGTGGTCGGCTCGTCGAGGAAGATGATCCGGGGGTTGCCGACCAGTGTCATGGCGATGTCGAGGCGGCGCTTCATGCCGCCGGAGTAGGTGGAGGCGGGCTTCTTCGCGGCGTCGGTGAGGTCGAAGCGCTCCAGCAACTCGGCGGCGACGCGCCGTCCTTCGGACTTGGGCAGGTGGTGCAGGTCGGCCATGAGGAGCATGTTCTCCTCGCCGGTGATCAGGCCGTCGACGGCGGAGAACTGGCCGGTGACACCGATCGCGGCCCGCACCGCGTGCGCCTTGGTCGCGAGGTCGTGGCCGCCGACGCGGATCTCGCCTGAGGCGGGATCGGGGGAGAGGAGGGTGGACAGGATGTTGACGGCGGTGGTCTTGCCGGCGCCGTTCGGCCCGAGCAGGGCGAACACCGTTCCCTCGGGGACGGCCAGGTCGATGCCGTCGAGGACGGTCTTGTCGCCGTAGGACTTGCGCAGCCCGTTCGCCGCGATGGCCAAAGTACTCATGAAAGGCGCTCCTTCGAGACCTGTGGGTGGGTCAGAGGCTGTGGGCGGTGATGTCGCCGTGGGCGGTGGTGGCGTGGATGTTCAGCCCGGCGTCGGTGCCTTCGGTGTTCTTCAGGGTGTTGTGGATGCGGCCGTAGGTGGTGCCGGCGTCGAGGGTGGCGGAGGTGCCGCGGGCGGCGCCGATGGTGATGTCACCGGACTCGGTGCGCAGTTCGACGGTCCCGCTGGTGGCTTCGGCGACGCTCAGGTTGCCCTTTTGCGTGCTGATCTGCGCGGGGCCGTTCAGGCGGCCGACGAGGATGTCGCCGGCCTGGAGGGTGAGGCGGGCGCTGGCGGTTTCGTCGAGCTTGACCGTGCCCTGTGCGCCTTCGAAGGTGACGTCGCCGAGGCGTCCCACACCGCGCAGTTCGGCGGCGGCGGTCTTCGCCTGGATGCGGGAGCCGGCGGGCAGCTGGACGGTCACTTCGACGGATCCGGAGTTGCCGAGGATGCGGTTCTTCGCGGTGGCGGCCTCGATGCGCAGGACGCCGTCGGCGTAGGTGGCCGTGGTCTGTTCGGCGGCCTTGACGTCGCGGCTCTTGGACTTGTCGGCGGGCAGGATCTCGACGCATGTGTCGGTGCGGTCGGCGGCGATGAACCGGATGCGTCCGGCGGGGATGTCCAGGACGGCGGTGACGGGGGAGGGGGTGTCGAACTTCTGCATGGCGTGCTCCTTGAATCCGTTGTTTCTGATGGGCGAAACGCTACGTTGCATTCAAAGATTGGGCAACGGTCTTGTCGCGCAAGAACCCTATAAGCGCAGGTATTTGTAGAGATTTCATTGCAATGGTCTGGACTCTAACGCAACAGCCCGCACCCCTGTTCGTTGCAATGAAATGGAAGTGAACGCTATAGTCGACCCGCCCGGCACCGGACGCGAACGCTGGCTGCTGGGCACGGTTGCCGGGTATGGACGCCGGACGCCGGACGCCGTGCATGGGCGCCGGGCCGGTGCAGGGCTGTGAAGGAGAAGGGGAGCGCAATGCCGGGAGGCAGACTCACTCAGCAGGAACGCCAGCAGATCGCGCTGGGGTTGGTCGATGGCCTGGCCTATGCCGAGATCGCCAGGAACCTGGAGCGTCCGACGTCGACCATCACGCGCGAGGTGATGCGTAACGGCGGCCCGAGCGCCTACCGCGCGGATCTGGCCCACCGTGCGACGGAACACCGGGCCCGCCGCAAGCAGCCGGTGTCCCGCGATCCGGGCACGCCTGCGCAGCTGCACGGGCGTGACGCCGAGGCGGTGCGCGCGTACGAGGAGACGTTCACGACCGTCCTCATACAGTCCGGCACGCCGAAGATGATGGCCCGGGTGATGGCCTGCCTGACCCTCACCGATACGGGCAGTCTGACCGCGGCCGAACTCGTCCAGCGTCTGCAGGTGAGCCCTGCGTCCGTCTCGAAGGCGGTCGCGTTTTTGGAGAGTCAGGGCATGATCCGGCGGGAGCGTGATGAGCGTCGCCGTGAGCGCTATGTCGTGGACAACGACATCATGTACCAGTCGATGATGGCCTCCGCACGCTCAACCGCCCACCTCGTCGACATCGCACGGCAGGGTGTCGGTGTCCTGGGGTCAGGTACTCCGGCCGCCACGCGCCTGGAGAACATCGCCCGTTTCCTCGACTTCGTCTCCGAAAGCATCGCGCGAGCGGCGGAACAGGCCCGCGACATCCTCCACGCCCAACCCGAACCGCCAAAGGACAGCGCGACCTGAACCACCCTCAGACCGCACATATGTAGCGCCGTCTTCGCTGGTGCGCAGGTGGTGTTGCTGCGCGAGAGCACCGTCGATGTCGGTCTGGGTGTCTGCCCGGGCGACCCTGACCTCACCGAGGGTGGGCTCCTTGCCTCGAGGCCCACCTGGAGCATGCCCGGCTGATTCAGCATCCGGCCGATCGTCCGCCAAGGCCGCTCACCTACGGTCCGGCCCTGGCTCTCGCAGGAAATCTGGGAGTCACCGAGGTTCTTGCCAGGGCAGCACCCGAGCCCGGGCTGAGGAACCTGCCAAGGTCGGCTGAGTGCGATAGCTGCCGATCTTGACCTGAGCGACGAGGGGGGTGGGGGACACCGGAACGAAGTCCGGTGCTAAAAGATTGTTGTATGTGGGTTCAGCGAGTGATCGAACTGACCGGGTGGGAGTCGCTCGGGATCTCCGTCGACTGGGCGGCGGTCGAGGGAGAACTGGGGGTTCCGCTGCCGGCGGACTACAAGGAGCTCTACGAGGTGTTCGGCGGCGGAGTCTTCAGTGATTCCCTCTACTTTCTGGGGCGCGACGAGGGCCCGGCGTTCGACTTCCTGACACAGTGGCGGGTCGACCTGTCGGTCGACCGGGACAGCAAGCTTGGAAGCGTCTCCGCCGTCGAGCCCTATGCGATCTACGCGCCGGGCGGCAAGGGGCTGGTTGAGTGGGGTTCCACCGAATGGGCCGACGAGTACTTCTGGTTGATCGATGCCGAGCGGCCGGGCGAGTACCCCGTCCTCGCGCGGTCCAATGACGTCGGCGCATGGCACCGGTACGACATGTCCACCTCGGAGTTCCTCTACCGCGTCCTTGCCGATGCCGATTTTCAACCTTTCGGGATCGCGCAGTACGACCTCGGCGCGACCTTCAAGCCCGGCTCCGGCGACGCCTTCGACGGCCGGCCACTCTGACGAGAGGCTGGCGGTCCCACGTTCGTGGACACGACAGTGCCGTCGTTTCTCATCGAGATCCGTGAGCCGGGTGATCACCGCTGTCTCCGGAACCGGTCACCAAACGCTGTTCCTGGAGATCAACGAAGACAAGCGTGAACTCGCTGATGCGGTCGAGGTGTTGAAGGATGCCGGGGACCGCGTCGCCGACGCGCTGCGCGCATACCTGGCCCGTGACCCGGTCACCGGCCGGCCCGTGCACGGCCGGATCGGACGAGCGGCACAGATCACCAGGTGGGGTGAGCGGCGAGTCAGGGAAACGGCCACCCCGGCCCTGGCCGAGCACCGCCGGGCGAGGCGCCTGGGCAAGGGAGCGGGTCAGTGATGAGCGAGTTCGACGCGATCGGCTCCCTGCTCGCCTCGCTCACCCCGCATAAGGAGCTTTTCGACTCCGAGGTGCGCCGGACCTTGCGCGAGCAGGCCGGGCTGTCGAAGGCACAGGTGGCCCGGGCGCCCGGCGTGAGCTCGTCCACGGTCACCGGATGGGAAACGGGGCGTGACCCGGCGGGGGAGACGCGCGCGACGTACGCCTGCCTCCTTGACGGCCTGGCCGCGAGGTTCGCACCGCCCGCCGAACCCGAACCCGACTATGCCGCACTGGCCATGCCAGCCGCACCGGCCGCGGCGGCTGCACCGGCCATGCCTGCCCTTCGTCCGGTTCTTCTCACCGGACGAAGGCTCTCGCCCAGGCGATGCCCGCTGTGCCGGCCCATATCACCGACGCCGCGTTGCGTGCCCGCCTCCTGAAGCAGGCCGAAGCCAGGCAGCTCGCCCAACTCGCGACCGAGGGCACGGTGACGGCAGCCGGCCTGCCGGCAATCCGCAAGACCACCGGATCGAACCCGGCCTGGTCGTCGGCCTCGCCCGCCACCTGGACCGGATCGAGACCGCCGTCGCACTGCTGCCGCTCTTGCACGCGAGCGAACTCGAGTCGGTGTTCAACGACTGGAACCCGAACCGCTGCCGGCCCGACGCAGCCGATCCGCCCGCTATGCCTGAGGCGTTGTTCGACGCGCTCCTGGAATGCTTCCTCGTGCCGCTCGCCGGACTTCTGACCCGCTCGGAACGACACGAGAGCTGGGGCGCTTTCTCAGGCTTCTGCGTGGGTTGAGGTTTTTGAACCTCGAATGGGCAGGTCAGGGCATGAACGGTCGACACTGGGTTCAGTCAAGCCGTTCGCTTCACCCTGGGGTAGGCAGTCAGGTCCGCCATACGGTTACCACCGCGGCGACCACCGTGGTGATGGTCGCGAGCGTCACCATCACGGTCCGCATGCTCTCAGCCAGGCGGGAGGTCCGGTATCGCAGGCAGAGAGGATCGCTCCTTCCCGGTGGCCGGGTCTTCCCGTCCCGTTGGGGGTGCTCGGTGCTTGGCAGTCGCAGCTGCTGGCACCATGGGCAGTCGCTCTCAAAGCTGCTCAGCCGGTAGGCGCCCCGCAGTTGCGGGCGGGGCGCGGGGCGTCTGTCGTCGTCGCCTTTCATGTCACTCCATCGCGGCTTCCGCCGAGTCGTAGATCTGCAAGGACCGGTGCAGGTTCGTGATGTGGAAGATCTGGAGTACACCCGGGTTCGTGATCACCAGCCTCAGGTCACCGGCGTGTGTACGGATCCGCTTTCCGATGCGGACGAAGAGTCCAAGGCCCGTCGAGTCCATGAACGGCACCCCCGCCAGGTCCACGATGAGGTGATGCCGGCCCGCTTCGATACAGGCGCTCACGTACTTGCTGATCTGGGGCACGGTGTGGGCGTCGACCTCGCCGTGGACCTCGACGACGGTCCAGCCCTTCTCGTCTCGGTGGCTGATGGCAATTTCGGGGTGCATGGTTCGCCTAACGGCGATGCCCTGGGGAGGGGTTTCGGGTCGTGCCTGCCGCACGCTCGTTCCGCATATGCACGAACGACTGGCCATGACCTCATCCATGAACACGCCCGCGTCCAGGGCCTCGCTGTCCTGTCGCATCGAAGTTGGTCGGCGAGGACGCTCGTGACCTGCGTGGACTGGATTGAGTGAGACAGTGGCTGTCCCGTCTCAAGTGATCTGGTCCGAAGTTGCGGCTGTGACCTGGGGCGACCAGAACGGTTGAGACGCCTGGGTGGTCGAAAATCTCAGTTGATCTGGACTCTGGCGTATGAATACTGGCTGTCGTCTCAGTTGATCTGGTCTGCTTCCGGCGTTTCGGTTGGACTAGTGGAAGAGCTTGCGAGATTGACCATGCACGATGACCAAGTGGACGTGACCACCGAAATCGTTGCGACCTTGATCCAAGAACAGTTCCCTCAGTGGAGCGGCAAGGCGATCCAACTCGTCTCGTCGACCGGGACGGTCAACGCCATCTTCCGCATCGGGAACGACCTGTCTGCACGTTTCCCGCTGCGTCTGGCCGATGCTGCCGAGGCGCTGGCGGTTCTGGAACAGGAAGCCCAGGCGAGCGCGGAGCTGGCACAGGTGTCTCGGTTCCCTGCCCCGGAACCCGTCGCCTTGGGAAAGCCTGGAGCGGGTCACCCCATGCCGTGGTCGGTCCAGACATGGCTGCCGGGAACGGTCGCCTTCGATGCCGACCCGAGTGGGTCGGACGCTTTTGCCGAGGACCTTGCGGCCTTCATCGCAGCCCTCCGGGAGGCCAAGACGCGGGGGCGGCTTTTCAGCGGCGGGGGTCGTGGCGGCGTTCTCGCTCACCACGACGATTGGATGACGAAGTGCTTCGAGGAGAGCAAGGGGCTGCTCGACGTGCCCCGGCTGCGCCAGGTGTGGAGCCATTTTCGGGAGTTGCCACGCACGGGTGCCGACGTGATGAGCCATGGTGACTTGATTCCCGGCAATGTACTGGTCGCGGGAGACCGGCTCAGCGGCGTGCTCGACACCGGCGGCTTCGGCCCGGCCGACCCCGCGCTGGATCTGGTCGGTGCCTGGCATTTGTTGCAGCCAGGCCCGGGGGACGTGCTCCGGCGGACACTGGTCTGTGACGATCTGGAGTGGGAGCGAGGCAAGGCATGGGCGTTCCAACAGGCGATGGGTGTGGTCTGGTACTACGTCGAGAGCAATCCGACGATGAGCAGAATGGGGCGCCGGACACTCGACCGCATTCTGGAGTCGATGGAGTGATGTAGCCCCGATCGTAGGCCGTGATAGAGACGATCGCTTGCCGCCCCGACCGACAGCAGCACCAGCGGGAACAGATCATCTGACACGACGAGCGAATCGGGCCAGATCATTTGAGACAGGGAACAGATCGGCTGAGACGGAACACTCGCTTTCGAGACTTGCGACATGCCAACCGCGGTGCGCTGCCGGGCTACCGACGAGATTCGCTGACCTGCGAAAACGTGGCCCGCGCCGGGTGGACTTACCGGGCTGGGGCGTGAAGGTTCCCGGGTGAACTTCCGTACGTCGGCGTCTTCCTGCAGGTTCCCGGATCGGGAACCTGCAGGATGGGCCCCGGACTCCCGCCTCGGACACCAGTCGTAAAGCCGGTCATCTGACCGTCGGTCTCGGCGGCCCGTCCGGGTGGCAGAGCGCCCCGGACGGTGGAGTCTGCGATGAGCAGAATTGCGATCATGAAGTCGTCATGAACCACTCATTGCATGATCAGATACGCGATGCGTACGCTCTGCGCCGCCACCCTCGTGGCCGCTCCCCTCGCCCTGACCGCGACGCCTGCACAAGCCCTGGCTTCATGTACGGTCAACGGCCGTCCAGTGTCCGGTACGACAGTCAGTGGTACTGCCGGCCCCGACTACATCAGCTGCGGCGCCCTTGCCTTGGGCGATAGCGTCGACGGCTTGGGCGGGAGCGACTACATCGTCATCAACGGCATCGTTGCCGGCGCCGTCGCCGGCGGTGCCGGCGGCGACTCCATCACGGCCAACGCCGGTACCACGGCGAACGGCAGGATCCTCGGCGGCTCCGACGGCGACTTCATCTTCGTCGGCCCGAACGCCGGCACCGTCGACGGTGGACTCGGCTCGGACTTCTGCCGAGTCGCTTCCGGTAACCCCCCCATCAACTGCTGACCAGCAGCGGGTTCGTCGGGCCGGCCAACTGCGACGCTCCAAGTGGCCGGCTGACGTGCCACAACACGCGGCGTCCCGGCCCGATGCCCCCGCTCGGCGCATTTCCGGCACCTCCGAAGCCGCATTTCGTCGCTTCCCCCTACCGGGCGCGGTGCTCGATGCAGATCAAGCCCGACCCGGCGGTGACGAACTGTGCGATTAAGACCGGACCTGTCGTGGGGAACCGACGACTTCATGCGACGCCTGGCGCACCGGATCGCCGACCAGACGGGGCAGTCCCCGCGCGTGCGCCGCGCTGCCGGCGAGAGCTCTGCGGAGCGAAGCGAGGAGGCGGCGCCGACCCCGCCGCCGGCCACCGCCCGCCACGATGCCGTGCGTCCGTTCGGGTGCCGAGCCGGGCACGGTCGGCCCACCCTCGTAGTGCAGCGAGACTTCATGGCCGATCCCAGGGCGACGCGCGCCCACCTGCTTGACGTATGCGAAACCGTCCTGCGCGATGTGCAAGAGGACGAGATCGACCTCTGCGAATGCGACGGAGCGCTCGCCTTCGCCTGCATGCTCTATCTGCTGGGACGGCGCACAAGCGCGATCTTCTGGGGGGCGCCGCAGGCGCCGACGATGCACTTCGCCGCTCACCTGCTGGCCACCCACTACGCCATCGACGATGCCTGCTTCAACAATGCGCGCGCCTGGCGGTGGTACGCCCGCCTCCTCGGCTACCGGGGCCGCAGGCATCTGCCCGATCTCATCCAGGACAGCCAACGGCCCCAAGAGCAGGTCGCCGCCGAACTGGCCGGGTGATGACCGAACGGTTCCTGGACACTGGACACCACGTCGGCTGGGTCACGGGTGACGAGGTCTACGGCGGCAACCCCCGATACTGCGATCCGCCCTGGAAAACCGCGGCATCGGATATGTCCTCGCGGTGGCCTGCTCAGCCGAATTGGTCACCGGCGCAGGCACGTTCCGCGCTGATGTGCTGGTGAAGAAGGTGCCGAAGAGGGCCTGGCAGGAGCTTTCGGCTGGACGCGGCCCAAAGAGACAGCGGTTCTACGACTGGGTCGTCATCGCCCTCGTCGAGGTGGCACTGGGCCACCACCAGCTCCTGGTCCGTCGCAACCGCCGCACCACTGGTGAACTCGCCTCTTGCCGCTGTCACTCCACCACGTCGGCATCTCTGGCCACCCCGATCAAGGTCGCAGGTTCCAGATGGCGGGTGGAGGAAACCTTCCGAAGTGAGAAGGGGCCGGCCCGACTGGATGAGGACCAGGTCCGCGGCTACCCTTCCTGGGCCCGCTGGGTGACCCTCGCGATGCCGGCCCATGCCTTCCTCGCCGTCGTCCGCGCCGACGAACACGCACACCGCCCCACACCGGGCGGCCTGATCCCGCTGACCTGCAACGAGATGCAGCGCCTGTTCATCACTGTTGCTGTCCGGCCCATTCACAGCCCGGCCCACCGGCCCACCGGCCCACCGGCCCACCGGCCCACCGGCCCACCGGCTCAGCTGGTCCGCCTGGCGACGCGGCCACCAGGCGCGATCACGAGCCGGCCATTACGCAGAGAAGTGTGACTGAGCACTTCCACCGGCCACTGTGAGCACCGAAGTTGGTCGCCCCGAGCCAAAATGCTGAGGGGTTCATCGGTCGCTGGGAGTAGGTCCTGCGCCTCAGGCGCGCTTCGCGCCTGCTTGGCTAGGGTCGGTCCTCATGGAGACCACGGGAGTCATTCGCCGGCAGACGGCGGAGCGTATGCGCGACGCTCTGGAGCGGCTCGTTACCGAGCGGGATGTATGGGTGTCGACGGCTCACCCTGATCACGGGCCGCACCAGGTGCCGCTGTGGTTCTTGTGGGATGGGCGAGCAGTGTGGATGTGCACCAGCGCCACTTCCGTGACTGCGCGCAACGTCCGCAAAGAGCCGCGGGTGCGCCTGGCGCTACCCAACACCTTCGACGTGGTGCTCCTGCAGGGTGAGGCGGAGTGCTTCTTGGACCAGGAGGTGCCCGGAGGCGCAGCAGAGGCGTTCGCCGGAAAGTTCGGGTGGGATCCACGCGTGGAAGAGGGTTCCTTTCTGTATGTACGCGTGGTCCCGAGGACTGTGCGCGCTTGGCGCGGCGAGCCGGAACTGCGCGGGAGAGTCATCATGCGCGACGGGATGTGGCTGGAATAACGGCCGTCCTTCGCCGACGCGCCTCTCTCGGATCACGGTCTACAGCTGGAGTACTGATACTCCAGCAGCGTTTCGCTATTCCTACTGGTCAGGCACATGATTCTGGGTGTAGGGGCCTGATGTTGCGTCAGGGGCGGGTTTGATGGATCTGTGATGGGTGTCGGTTCAGCGGAGGTTGTGGCAGTGCCGGGCGATGGCCTGATGGTGGTGTCACGGACCAATCCGGGTGAGCAGATCTTGAAACGCCGAGCTGCGAGTTCTCACTTCAACCAAGCCTTATAAGGGCGCCTGTTGGTGCGCCGGCGGAGAGGGTGTCAGCGTTCCGAGAAGGATGGGAGTTGCTGAGCTGCACATTCTTGCCGGCCTTCGTTTCGTGCTCACTGAAGCTGAGCGATGCGCACAAAGACCTGTCCGGCCAACGAGGGGTCGATCGCAGGCCTGCAACAGATCGGGAGTTGTCCGTGCCACGGTCCCCCTGGCACCGCGACACTGACCCCTACCCCCACCTACGCGACGAGGTGGCCGCCTGGCTGAACGCCCCCGCACCGGGCCGGCGCACCGACACAGGCCGCGACCTCATGCCCGGATACTTCGTTTGGTTGCTCGCCGAGAGCTTTCTTCGGATGTCCCGGGCGGCTACGAACTGACCGCACCGGCCTTCTCGCGCTTGCTGCTGTCCTGCTCGGTTCGGGGCAGCACGGGAGCCGGGGCCTTCTGGGTCGTGGCCTGCACGGCAGCTGACGTGTAGAGGACCGAGGCACCCTGCTTCGAGCGATGAGCCTGGCTCTTGGCGACAAGATTCTCGAGCGTGGTGCGCACGACGGTCGACTTGATGGTGCGCTGGGGGTGGGCCTCAGCCAGCGCCGAGGTGACCTCCGCCGCGGAACGGGGCTCTTTCTGCTGGTCGAGGTGGGTGCGGATGAGCGCGATCAGGGTGGGCTGCGCCGATGCCGTAGCCGCCTTCGGCTCCGCGCCCTGGGTCTTGTCCTTCTTGGCCTGCGCAGTGGTCTTCTTCGCGCTGGGGGCCTTGGCTGCAGTCTTGGACGGGGTACGCCGGGCAGTTGTGTTCTTTCCGGATGCCTGCTGCGGGAGGGACGTCGAAGGCTCCGGGGTGCTCGGCGCAGATGCCGGTCGGCTGCCGAGCGTCTTCTGGATGCTGTGCAGCACACTCTGGTCGTCCTGCAGGATGCGCAACTGCGCCTGCAGGGCGGAGAACTCCGCGCCGATACGTTCCTGCTCTTTGGCATTGAGCTCGAGGTCCTGTGCGACCTGAGTGGCGTACTGAGATGTCACGCTGGTGACGGTGACGGGGTTGTCAGTCATGGTGTTGGCCTCTCTTCAATTCGGGAACAATGGCGCACCACCGTGAGTGCAACCGAAGTAGGTGCACCCGCCTTTTCACGTACTCCCGCGGCGAACGGTGGTGTGGCTGCGTAGCGATAGTACGCATGAGTGATAGCTCATGTTCCCATCGAGTGATGGCTCATGTTCTCATCGAGTGATGGTTCCACCCTGCATTCAGGGTTGAACCTTTGTGCAGGGCGGCCCTTTGGGGCTGGGGCCGATGCGGGGGGACCCGGCAGGTTGATGGCTGTTGGCAGGCGCCAGCGGACGGCGCTGCGGGCCTTCCTCCGGGAAGGTGGGCACGCGGTTATTGATCACGCGGCGAGCGTGAGTTGAGCGGAGTGGTGTCGGTGTTCGTATTCGTTGGGGCTGAGGTGGCCGTTGGCGGAGTGCCGGCGGCGGGTGTTGTAGCGGGTCAGCCAGGCAAAGACGGTCCTGCGGCAGGTGTCGCAGTCGCCGTAGTCGTCGGCGCCCTGGAGGGTCTCGCGTTTCAGGGAGGCGTGGAAACTTTCGCAGGTCGCGTTGTCGACGCTGGTGCCGACCGCGCCCATCGACCGGGTGACCCCGAGTTGGTCGTAGAGGTCGGCGAAGGCCTGGGATCCTTGCTCAGGTTCAAGCTGCTGAAGAGACAGATGTACGGCCGAGCCAACTTCGATCTCCTACGACGCCGCATCCTCCTCTCACCGTGATCAACCAGCCGCTACCACCAAAATAGCGACAGAGCCCACGAAGTGGACCAGAGCCGCAAGAAGTGATCGAAGCCAGTCCGATTTTGGGGCCTACGAGTACGTCATGAACATCGGCTTCGCCGCCTGACCTTCCACCTCATCGATTCGGCATCACCTCGTGCTGAGCCGAAGCACGTTAGTTGTCACGTAGGCAGGGTCTTCAACTGGTGGGGTTTTGGCTTAGGGATCCTTACGGATGCTATTTATCAGAGTGTGCGTGCGTCTGTGGGTGACTTCGTCCCGCTTCCTGCGATGGTGTGATCTTCGCGCCTGCTGGGGTTGCGGGTGTTGGCGGGGTCATAGGTTCCTCGTCATGGAACTTCTTCGGTTGGCGGTGGCTGCGCGGCGGGTGGGAGTACATCCGGGCACGCTGCGGCTGTGGGCGAACCAGGGCAAGGTTCCGGTGGTGTGGGTGGGGCGAGAACGGCGTTTCTCCAGCGCGGCGTTGGAGGTACTGACCGGTGGTCCGGGTGCTGTTGACCGACGCGAGGCGCTGTATGTAAGGGTCTCGGCACCAGCGGGCAGGAGTCGTCACTGGCCGCGCAGGAGGCCGAGTTGCGGGCCTCGGCTTGCGGGGCGGTCATCGCGGTGTTCAAGGATCGCGCCTCGGGGTTGCGGGAGTCGCATGGAGAACCCTGCCCCTGGAGCCGGGGTTGCGGGTGAGCGGCGTGGCTAAGTTGGTGGCGACGGCCACATGCACTGCCTACTGCGGTGTGCTGGAGGTCACGGGTGAGCGGGTCGGGCAGCGGGTTCTGCTGGAACGGGTGGGGTTTCTGGCCCGGTTGAGCCAGGACCTGACCGGTTCCCTGGTGGCGTCCCGGTGGGACGAAGACTTTCTGGACGTGCTGGCCGCCGGTCTCGACGCACGGGGCGAGGTGTTGCCGTCCAAGGGCTGGATGGCATGGCGGCGCCTGGAGTGGACGGGCGGGGTCACGGCCCCGGCGGGGGTGTATGTCTCGGACCGGGTACGGCGCGGCGCGCAGGAGTACGCGGCCCGCACCCTGCGCCTGGCCCTGCATCGGCGCACCATCGTTGCCGCGATCCTGGGCACCTGGCCTACCGATCCCCGTCGCCGCACCGAGACGGAGTGGACGGCCTTGCGGGCCGCACTGCCCGCCCGGGTGAGCGGCGCGGAGATCCGTAACCGGACCCGGCAGATCCGCGCCTTCGTGGCTGAGCACGGGCAGTTGCCCGCCGGACTGTGCACCCTGGAAGATCCGCCCCAGGTAGCGCCGTTGGTGCTCCTTGCGGCGATGGACCGTCAGCAGGTCACCCTGGTCCGGATCGACGCAGCCACCGCCCGGCTGCGCGTCAAACTCCCGCTCTGCGCGGCGCCCGCCACGGGAAGGCAGTGGGCCTGGCACGTGCTGGACGTCCGCCTTCCCGGCACCGTCGACACCGGAGCGGTACTGCACACCCCGACCTTGCGTCCCACCCGCACCGGCCGGATCGCTGTCGACCTGCCCCACTCGAAGCCCGCACCCGTCCTCAAGGCGACGGGCCATACGGTGGGTGTCGGGTTCGACTGGGGCGTCAACACCCTGCTCACCGGCGCCCTGGGCCGCCTCACCGGACGCGGCACCGCGAAACGTGTGGTCACCGACGGGCATCCGCTGATCTTCGATGGCACCGGTATCAGCGCGAAACTCCACCGACTGCGCGGGGTCCGTGAGCACCTCGCCGCCAAACGCGATTCCTGCCAGGCCCTGGCCGACGGGCTCGGCTCCCCGCACCTGGGCTGGGGCGAACACGCCGGTCGGGCAAGGGCGCTGGCCATCGAGCACGCGCGGGTGTGTGCCCGCATCCGGCACCTGAACGACGCGCTGGCCTGGGCGGCCGCCCGCTGGGCCGTCGACCAGGCGCTCGCGCTCGGCGCGTGGGTCATCTACCTCGAAGACCTCGCCACCCTCGAGGCTCGCGGCCACCGCAAAGGCAACGCCCGCCTGTCCGGGCAGGTCCGCGGCACGGTGGCCGAGGCGATCCGCCACCTCGCCGCGAAGGCGGGCATCGTGGTGGTCACCGTGCCCGCCCGGGGCACCTCCGCGATCTGTCCCGGCTGCCTGAGCCGGCTCACCCACCACCCCGCCCCCGACCGACTCACCGAACGCGGCTGGAAATGGGCCCACTGCGACCGGTGCGGGCTGTCGCTGGACCGGGACTACGCCTCCGCCCGCCGGATCGTCTCCCGCGGCCTGCTCGCCCAGAGGCACACCGCCCTCGAGCGTGCCACCGGGATCCGGACCATCCGCACCACCGTTGAAGGCACCGTCGCCGTGGTGCGCCGCCCGAAGAAGACCACCCGCCGCCTGCGCCGACAACGCCAGGCCGAACAGGCCCCGCCTCACCCGCGCAGGCCCAACACCACCCCCGGCAAGGGGCACCCCACCCCCAGCAGGCCCAGCAGCCAGGGACGTCGCAACATTCCCCGTGCTGCCGCCACCCCAGGCTTGGGCCTGAGCCCGGGCCCTCAGACTTCCCGCCGTATGCCCGAAGCGCGTACGGTCCCCGCCACCACCCCCACCACAGGGACCATGGTTCAGCGTCCGGCGGGGCATGACACCCAGACACCAGCCGCCATCCAGCCGGTGCCAGGTCATGGAGTGCCCACCCCCGACCAGCCCGAAGAAGAAACTCTCCTTCCGGCCGGCCGAAGGCAGCGGCTCTCACACAGAATCTGTCGGCAACGCACCCGCAATGCCAAGCGGACCGGCTTCCACCACGTGCACGCCACCGAGGTCCACCCCCTCACCTCGAGGTTCGGACCCCACCAAGGCGACCGCACACGGCCACGCCGCGCCCGAAAAGCCCGGAACACTCAGGCAAACACAGAATTCTAGAGACGCTTGTTGTCACTCCGATTGGGCGTTCGGCTCTTGCTGGGAACTGTGTCCGGCAGGGCGATGCTCTCGAACGGCAGGTCAGCAAACGCGGGTCAGTCCTCGCTCCGGCGGGTGACCGGAGCGTCGGTGCGATCGCCGGGGAACTCGTACCAGCGACGCTGCAGGCACACGAACTCCACGTCGGCGCGTACCAGCCGCATGAACCCGCAGATGGTGTCGGCGAGCCGCTCGTGGGAGCCGGGGTGGGCGAGGCGGCCGTCCTCGGTGAAGGCCTCGTACGCGCGGGGCAGGCTGAACATGTCGGGGTAGACCCGTGTCCCCAGGTGTTCCAGCGGGACTCGCAGCGCCCACAGGCCGCGGTTGCCGCCGATCATCGACGGGGAGGACGAGACCAGCAGTGCGTGCTTGGTCTTGAACGGCTGCGGCCGGACTCGGGATACCCAGTCGATGGCGTTCTTCAGCAGTCCTGGCACGGAGGCGTTGTACTCGGGCGACGAGATCACGAACGCATCGCAGCGCTTGATCCTTTCGCACAGGGCCAGGGCACCGGCGGGCAGCCCTTCGGAATCCTCCACATCCCCGTCGTACAGCGGCATGTCGAAATCCCGCATCCTGGCCAGGTCAACCTCGGCACCGGTCTCGGCGATCAGGTTCGATGCCAGCGAGGCGAGCTGCGCGTTGGTGGACCCGGCGCGCAGTGCAGCGCCGAATACCAGGACCCGAACGGGGGCCGACTGAGCGTCCATGGTCATCCTGCGGTCTCTTTCGCCCGGTGGTTGTCCCCGACAGCCAGTTTTCCCCACCTCGGCCTGCTGCACCAGACGACACTCTGCGGCTCCTGAGCGGTGCCACAGGTGGCCGCGCCAGGCACGCTCTGCCACCGACCGGGGCCTCGGGCACGTTCGATGCCATCTGCGCCGGCGACACCCCAGACGCCGTGTATGCAGGTCCCGCCACCGAGCGCGTTGCCGAACAGCTGTTGCGCGAGATACAGCTTGGCGACGCACTGCACGTCACAGGCACCCTCCTTGAGACCAACACGGGCGTCCCGGCCCGGATCATCGTCGGCTCCCTCGAAGTCCTCGTGTCCGCACCGCTCGACGTTATTGGCAACCCCCCGCTACTGGAACTTGCTGAGTGGCGTCTCCCGGGCAAGGAACGCGCGCCAAGGTGGTGGCTTCGTCGGCGTGAGGAAACGACTGGCCGTGAGGTCGACCGCCAATGCATCTGCAGCGTGTCGTTGCTTGAGAGCTGCGCAGGCATACTGGCCGTGGGCTTCGACTTCCGCCGCCCCAGCTCGGCAGGAGCCGACGGCTACGGGCCTGGCCTGGTCGCACCGCCTCCTACACTCACGGGATGAACACCTACGCATGCACCCAGTGCAGCACCGTCGGTCTGGTGGAGGGTTTCGTCGAGGACGCCGGCCAGAACTCCCGCGGGTACGCACGCTGGATCGAGGGCGCGTTGGAGCGGGGGATTCTCGGGGGCGCCAAGCGGATGGGCCGACGACGGCGGCAGATAGAGGCGTTCCGCTGCCCCAAGTGCGGGCACCTTGAGCTGTTCGCCACGGGCGAGGTGTAGTTGGCGCTCGCTCTCCCAGCCGCACTACAGGCGGCTGCGCGTCGCGCGCCGCGTCATCTGGCTTTCGCCACGAGTTTCGGTGTGGCGGATGGTGAGGGTGTACAGCGTCTGGTGCGGGCACTGCCGAACTCCGGCTCGCCGCTTTCGAGCACCCGAAGCAAGGACGCGGTGACGACTCGCCTGCTGCGGCCGATGCGGAGCACACAGCACGGGAACTGCCCCTGGTGAACCAGGTCGTAGTCCTTTGCTCGTGGGAATCCAAATGCCTTGGACGGCTCTTCGACGTTCCCGGTCCCGCCGAGGTGGCCCGGATGTGCGTGGGGCTGTACCGGGCATTGCGCATCGCGCTGTGGCTACTCAGCCCGACGCGCTGGTCTCCGGCTCGATCAGGCCCTCGCGGTATGCGATGCCGACGGCCTCGGTACGGCTCGCGGCACCCAGCTTGGCGAGGATGTTGGAGACGTGGACGCTTGCCGTCTTGCCGCTGATGTACAACTCTTCGCCGATCTGGCGGTTGGTGCGCCCCCGGCCGAGCAGCCGCAGCACCTCGCTCTCCCGGGCGGTCAGGTCGGCGATCCGCTCCCCGGCGGCCGTTGCTTTGGCGAGACGGCCGCGTCGTACCAAGGTGTCGAGCGCCTCGCGCAGCGGGACGGCGCCGAGCCGCACGGCCGTGTCCCGGGCCGCATGTGCCTGCTCGGCCGCCTCTTCGCGGCGGCCGGCGGTGAGCAGGGCCTCCGCGAGCCGCCGTCGGCACCGGGCGAGTTCGTATGGTTCGCCGTAGCCGAACGCGGTCACGGCCCGCTCCCAGGCGGCGACGTCCGGGCCGGTGGCGGCGCGTACTCCCTCGGCTTGGGCGCGGGCCAGCCAGGCCAGGCCCTCGGGTCCCTGCTCAGTGCCGTCTTCGCCGTGGGCCGCTGTGGTTTGGGCCAGCTCCACGAGCTCGGCCGCGGTGTCCGTCCAGCGTCTGGTGCTCGGCGCGTCGCCAGCCAGTCGGGACTCCTCCGCCGCGTCCGCGACGGCCGACAAGGTGAGCGCGGCCAGCCGGACCACGGCGTCGGGCCTGTCGGAGCCCGAGCCCTCCGTGAGTGCGTCGACCGCGGTGCCCATCTGCCGTACACAGTCCTCGGCGTCACCGCGCAGCGCGGCGGCGTCGGTCAGCACGATGCTCGCGACGAGCGAGGCCATCCAGTCCGGGGGGCCGTCGAGCAGTGCACGGGAGCCACCGACCGCCACGTCGAACTCGCCGCGCGCCAGGGCGACGTACAGCGCGGGTGCGGTCGCGAACCCGGACGTGGCCGTGAGGAGGGTGACGTCGTCGGCGGCCGTTCGCGTGCACTCGTCCCAGCGGCCCAGCGTGTAGAGCAGCAGGGATTGCAGATAGCGCAACTCCACGGCGTACGGCGAGGAGAGGAGGCCGGCACGGCGGGCGCGGTCGAGTCCGTCGCTGATCCAGGTCAGGCACGGGTCCATTTCGCCGCACTCGTAGCAACCGATCGCCAGGTTGTACAGCGCCCGCATCTCCACCTGGAGATTCCCGGCGGTGCGGGCCAGCTCACGGGCTCTGAGGAGCCGCTCCCGACCCTGCGGAGTACGCCGGTTGTGCGCCTCGAGACCGACCAGCGATATCACCAGATCGGCCTGGGCGTCAGCAAGCCGGAGCCCCTCGGCGATGTCCAGGGCCTGGCGGGCGACACGTTCGGCGTCCTCGTCACGGCCCACGTAACGGGCCGCCATGACGTGCGTCGCGGCCGCCCACACCCAGGTGCGCGAGGGCGGCTGGGCCGGGATCAGCCCGAGCGCCTCGCTGCTGTACGCGAACGCAGCCTGAAGATTGTCGATCCGCATCAGGTTGCCCGCGAGGGTGTAGCGCACCCGGGCGGCAAGTTCGGAGTCTGCCTCCGAGCCCGCCCGCGCGAGCGCGGAGCGGGTGAGCTGGACCGCGCGATGGGGTTCGCCGGCGTGTGCGGCGGCGGCCGAGGCACGCAGGGTGAGAGTGACCGGGTCGCTGTGCTCGGGGTGCGCGGAGGCGTCCACCACGGCCCACAGTTCGAGCGCGGTCTCCAGGTGCCGCAGTTCTTCGGCGGGTGCGCGGAGGCGCTGGGCGTGGTCGGCGGCTTCGAGGGAGGCTGCCAGCGCGTCGGCCAGGTCGTGGCTCGCGCGTGAGTGATGGGCCCGCTCCGCCGCGCTGTTCGTCGAACGTCCCTCGCCGGCGAGGAGCGCCGCGAACACCCCGTGCAGCCTGACCCGTTCGCCGGGCAACAGATCCGCGTACACGGCCTCGCGGGTGAGGGCGTGCCGGAAAGAGTACGTCGCGTCGTCGTCGGTCACCAGCAGCTGGTGACCGGCCGCCTCGCGCAGCGCCGACTCCAGCTCCTCCTGCGGCAGTTGCACGGCGCCACGCAGCAGGTCGTGCCCGACCCGGCGCCCCGCCACAGCCGCCGTGCGCAGGACCTGCTGGGCAGTCTCGGTCAGCTGCTCGATCCGGATGAGCAGGACGTCGGCCAGGCCGCTGGGCAGCGCGGCTGAGTCCGCGCCCTCGTCGTCCTCGGGCAGCGCGGCGAGCAACTCCTCGGCGTAGAAGGCGTTTCCCTCGGCGCGGTCGACGATGCGGCGAACCGTGCTGTCGGAGACAGGGCCGGTACGTTGCGCGTACACGAGCCGGGCCACGTCCGCGTCAGCCAGCGGGTTCAGTTCCAGCCGGTCGACGGCGGGCAGCCTGACCAACTCGGCGAGCAGGGGCCGCAGCGGGTGACGGCGGTGCAGATCGTCCGCGCGGTACGAGGCGAAGACCGCGAGCCGGTGGGGCGGGCCGCCAGGCGTGGGCCGCTGCAGGACACCCCGGCTGAGCAGAAAGCGGAGCAGGTCGCGAGAAGACTGGTCCGCCCAGTGGAGGTCCTCAATGACCAGGAGAAGCGGGGTCAGGGCCGTCAGGTCGGCGAGGAGTCCAGCGATGCCCTCAAAGAGCTGGAGGCGGCTGCCTGCGTCGGCCGCGGGGCCGGCAGCCGCATCTGTGCCGATCAGGCGCGCCACCGCCGGGTACGCGGCGAAGGCCGGGGCAAACCGTTCGTCGGCGGCCGCAGCGCCGAGGATCTCCGTGAACGGGAGGTATGGCAGGCCGACGTCCCCGAGGTCCACGCAGCGGCCGGTCAAGACGGTCATGCCGGTGGCTGCGGCGTGCGCCGCAACCACCGTCAGCGTGCGGGTCTTACCGACGCCGGCGTCCCCGGCCACGAGGACGGCGCGCGGGTCGCCGGCCGCGGCCCGCTCCAGCACGCCGGTGAGCCGGGTGAGTTCGTCTGTCCGGCCGACGAACGGTGTATCGATTGTCTGGGCCACGGGTCCATCCAAGCACGCCCGGTCGGTACCGCTCGTGTGTCCCCGCTCCCCGGCGTGCGAGGACGCGGTTCGGGTACCGCGAGGGGAGACGTCCAGCTGAGGCTCCCCTCGTAGCGTGGAGTCCGTGACAGCAGGGGATGTTGGTTGTCATGGCGGAGGAGCGTCGAGTGTTCACGGCGGAGTTTCGTGAGGGGGCGGTACGCATCGTGACGGAGGCCGGGAAGCCGGTCCCCGAGGTCGCGGAGGACCTGGGGATCAACGAGACGACGCTGGCGAGCCGGGAATCTTCCAGCTCGGGCGAAGTACGGAATCTGGTGGACGGGCTGGGGGGAAGTTGAGACTTCCTGCGCTCGGTTGCCTGGCCGACCTCCCAAGGGCGCGCCGACAAGTCGGCAGGGAGAACACCGGGAGTGCGCTGCGGTCAGTGCGGGTGGTCGTGGTGGTCGGAGTGGTCACGGTGGTCGTGGCCAGGGAGGCGTTGGGCCAGGGACTGGGCGCGTGTGATGACCTCGTCCGTGGACACGGCGCACAAGCCCGTGAGGACGTCCTCCAGGGCGGCCAGCCAGAGCCCGTAGTAGTTGTACGGTTCGTCCTGCTCCGCCGAGGCTTCCCAGGCGGCGATCCGGGCGATCAGTGCGGCCTGGAATTCCGGCCAGGTGAACGCTCCCGCGTCGTACAGGGTGACGGCCATCCCGAAGGCACGGCTCTCCCACGGCTCGGCGAACACCAGCTCGCCGTTGGAGCGGGGCGGTGCGGCGGGGCCCTCGATGTCCAGAGGTGCGGTCATGGTGCCGCCACCTTGGCCACGCCGACCATTGCGTCCCTCGTCACCAGAGGCACGAGTTGTTCCTCGGCCAGATGCTCGGTGCCGGACGGCTGCTCGGGCAGCACCAGCCAGCGCACTTCGCTGGTGGAGTCGCGGACGGTGATCCGTACATCGTCGGCCAGCTCGAGTCCCATCTCAGACAGCACCGCGCGTGGTTCCTTCACCACCCGGGCGCGGTAGGCGGGATCCTTGTACCAGCTCGGCGGCAGGCCGAGCACCGGCCAGGGGTAGCACGAGCACAGCGTGCAGACCACCACGTTGTGCGTGGTCGCGGTGTTCTCCACCACGACGATGTGCTCGCCCTGGAACCCTCCGAAGCCCAGTTCCTTGATGGCGGCCGTGCCGTCCTCGAGCAGTCGGCGACGGTACTCGGGGTCCGTCCAGGCCCTGGCGACGACCTTTGCGCCGTTGAGCGGTCCGATGTTGGTCTCATAGGTGGTGACGAGCCCGTTCATCGCCTTCGGGTCGATCAGGCCCCGCTCGGTGAGCAATTGCTCGAGCGCCTCGGTGCGCAGGGCCGGGGGAAGATGCCCGGCCGATCCGGCGGTGGTGGTCATGAGGTGGTCTCCAGGTAGCTCTCGAACATTTCTACGGTGAGCTCGAACGGCTCGGCGTCGGGGCCCCACAAGTCATGTGAGTCGAAGCGCACCGAGTAGACGTACTGCGGGTTCTCGCCCAGGAAGTGCGCGTTGGTGTCCGGCAGTACGCCGGCGGGCTGAATGATGTCGACAATGCCGACATGCCCTCGCACATAGCGCGGCAGTCTGGTGTGTCCGGACGGCGACATGTCCTTGGCGCGCACGCGCTCGCCGACGGCGAAGGCGGGCGCGGTGCCGAGGAAGCGCAGTGTGCCTTCGGCGGTCGGCGCGTAGTCGGGCTTGGCCGGCTCCGGGATCGGGGGCTCCTCCACGTGCTCGCCGCGGAGGTTGCGGGCGCGGGCGTCGACCGCGCCAGGTGCCAGGATGGCGCTGTCGAGGAGTCTCAGCTCTCCGGCGTTGAGCCAGCGCCCGTAGTAGCCGTCGTCGATGTAGTGCGCTCGGTCAAGGCGCTCCAGCGCGTGCCGAAAGGAGTCCAGGTTTCCCCCGGACACCCTGTTCGAGAGGATCGCGAGCGCGAATGCCCGGCCCTGCCAGGGCTCTGCGAAAACAGGTTCATCCTGTCTCGGCGGATGCATGGTGCCCCAGCCTGGGGCTCCTCCCATGTCGGCAATACCATCCATGGTCGGACCTCTCTTTTGCCAACAATAGCGGGCATAGTTAGATGAATTGTATTTGGGTGATACCTCTGGCGTCACGGTATGAGCTGCGCTCCCAAGCCGCTGATTGCGGCGCTGCCGCGCATGCGTCGGGCTCATTGCCCCGCGTGCCCGGGAGTGGCGGCGGGCGAGAGGATGGGCCAGCAGGTCAGGCCTTGGACGCATGCCGATCTCTTCGCCAGGGCTGGACGTCACCCCGGTTGCGCCCCGGCCATGCGGGCCGCAGGCTCCCCCCATGGACTACAGCCCAGAATCAGGCATGCAGCCCATTCTGGTGACCGGTGCTGCGGGCAGCGTCGGGGCCGTCGGCAGGACCGTGGTCCAAGGTCTACGGCGCCGGGGCCTCCAGGTCCGCGCTCTGGTGCGCCGGGATGACGACCGTGCCCAGGCGCTGCGCGCGACGGGTGCCGACGTCGTGGTCGGAGATCTGACGCGTGCCCGTGATGTCGCCGACGCCCTCGACGGCTGCGGTCGGATGTATTTCGGCATGGCCGTGTCGGCACAGTATCTGCTGGCCGCCGTGACCACGGCAGCGGTCGCGCGCGCCCACGGAAGGCTGGAGGCGTTCGTCAACATGTCGCAGCTGACCGTCTCCGAGATGGACGCCACCAGCGGCTCCGAGTCGCATCAGCATCGTCAGCAGTGGCTGGTCGAACAGGTTCTCGACTGGTCAGGCCTGCCCGTGGTCCAGGTCAGGCCCACCGTCTTCATGGAGAACCCGCTCTTCCAGACCGTGTTTTCCTCGATCGCCAAGGACGGCACCATCAGGTGGCCCTTCGGCAAGGCGAAAACCTCCCCGATCGCGGCCGGTGACGTTGCCGCGGTCGTCGAGGAGATTCTGGCCAATCCGGCCGGGCGCATCGGCCGGACCTATGAGCTGACCGGTCCCCGATCACAGGACATCGCCGCTTTGGCCACGGAGATTTCCCATGCTTTGCACCGCACGGTCGGCTACACCGACGTCCCGTTGCAGGAATGGCTCGACAACGATCTCGGGGCGCTGGGACTGCCGGACCATGTCCTCCAGCACATCTCCACCATGGCTCGCCTACACGCGGCCGGCCGCTATGACCGCCAGGCAGACGGCATGGCAGAGGTAACCGGGCGGTCCGCTGCAGGAGTAGCCGATTTCGTCCGCAAGAACCCCGAGCTGTTCACTCGGTCAACGACCCGGGACTGAAAGTCTCGGGTGGTTGACGTCATGCTCAGCGCCGGCGAGGTCTCAGAGCGAGATGGCCGCGCTCTGGCACGGCACTTCGAGGAGAACTCAAGCCGTGGCGCAGCCGAGCTGCTCGCCTACCTCGAGTCCACCAAGCAGTCCGCGGAACAGCAGAAGGAGGAGGAACAACGCCTGTTGGCCGCCGGACGTGAGGCATTGGCACAAGTCGGTTCCGGGGACTTGTTGTCCGCGGACAAC